>CAXUMS010000292.1:0-2011 GCA_964252165.1 uncultured Armatimonadaceae bacterium | reverse complement strand
GCCGATAAAAACATCGGCAAGCGACCTGACGGAAAACTACGGAGAATAATGCGGGGACTTGACAACGCCCTTGCAAGCCCCGACCGGGACGGTGACCCGTGCCGCGTGACCGGCGAAGGATGGATCGCCGAGGAAGCGCTGGCGAGCGGCCTTTTATGCTTTCTCCTATTTCCCAACGATCCCATCGCCGCCGTTCGCCGGGGCGCGGCGTCGTCCGGCGACTCGGACAGCATTGCGTGCCTTGCGGGCGCGTTCGCCGGGGCGCGCCACGGCATTGGGGCGTGGCCTTCGGACTGGCTCGTCCGTATCGAGTACAAAAACCGCCTTGCGCGTTTCGGCGCGCTTTGGGATTAGGCGAAACAGGGCGCAGACGCCCCGGTTCGTTTGGCGCGCCTGCCTGCATGGTATAATTCGGGCAGGCTTTCATACGCGGTGCGATTGTGAAAGTAGTCACAATGTTGTGACGCTGGGTTGCCGGGCGCACCTTTAGAACGGCATAGGCTTTCCCCTGATGACGGTCGAGATTTCCGGCGGGGCGACAAGGCGAGAACAACACGGCGGTTCGGTTTTGCCCGCGCCGGAGGAGAAGCCCACCTTCGTTCGCGACCTGTTCGATGCTATCGCGCCGCGCTACTACCTGTTAAACTCGGTCTTATCCGCGCGCCTGCACCACGGTTGGCGCAGATGGGCGGCGCGCGAGGCGGGTTTAAAGCCCGGCGATACGGCTCTTGATGTTTGCACGGGAACGTGCGATCTGGCGTTTGAACTGGCACGCTTTACCGGCCCCGCCGGGCCGACCGATTTTTCCGCCCGCATGCTCCGCGCGGGCGAAAGCAAGCGCGCGAAACGCCCTAATGCAAACGCGCAAACCGTGCGGTTGTCGCTCACGGACACGGAGGCCCTGTCTTTTTCCGGGAACTCGTTCGATGCGGTTGCCGTTGGATTTGGTATACGCAATGTCGCCAATATCGAGGCGGCCCTACGTGAGATGGCGCGGGTGGCGAAACCGGGCGGGCGCATCGTGATTATAGACTTCGGCCTGCCGCGCAACCCGGTTTTCGCCGCCCTCTACCGGGCGTACTCGTTCAAGGCGTTGCCGCGTATCGGCGACTTGGTTTCCGGGCGGCGCGGCGCCTACGGGTATTTATCATCGTCCATTCGGGCGTTTCACACGCGCGAGGCGCTTGCGGACCGAATGCGGCGCGCGGGCCTTGCCGATGCTCGTTATTCTGATTTGATGTTTGGAACCGTGGTCGTCCACCGGGGAATTAAAGGACAATAAAGATTAAACCATGACGCCCACCGTAAACACCTTCACACCGCCCGTCGCCGCGCCCGCTGGTTTGTTCGATTGTATCGCCGATGATCTGCGCCGGGTTGAGGATCGGCTTCTCGCGCAAACCCGCTCGGATATCGGCGCGGTTCGCGATATTTCCGGACATACGCTTTTGTCCGGCGGCAAACGACTTCGCCCCGCGCTTTCACTCCTTTGCGCCCGCACCGTGGGCCGCGCGTTCCCCGCCGAGCGCGCGTACGCCGCCGCCGCCGCTGCGGAAATGATCCATATGGCGACGCTGATGCACGACGACGTAGTGGATGAGGCCCCGGAGCGACGGGGCAAACCAACCGCATCGTCCCTGTTCGGCAACGGTATTACGGTTTTGACCGGCGACTACCTGCTGGCAAAGGCCATTTCGCTGGTCGCGCACCACGACGAGAACCTCTTGATCGTGCGCGTGTTCGCCGATGTCACGGTCGCGATGGCCGAGGGTGAGGTGTTGCAGGCCGCGGTCGCGCACGACGCCGCGATCACGCCGGAAACGTACGAGGAAGTGATCGAGCGCAAAACCGCAGGATTCCTCGCCGGATGCTGTGAAACGGGCGGAATCTTAGGCGGGGCGGACGAGGCCGAGGCCGCCGCGCTTCGGTCGTACGGACACCACCTGGGAATCGCGTTCCAGATCGCCGATGACCTGCTTGACTTTTTAGGCGATCCGAACAAAACCGGCAA
>CAXUMS010000291.1:0-2013 GCA_964252165.1 uncultured Armatimonadaceae bacterium | reverse complement strand
GCTTCAGCGGGATCAGGGCTTCTTAGCCCGGTAGCGAGAGGGCTTTGGCCCCTCGGCAGCCAACTAATCGGAAACCGCTTTCACCTCACGCCCGCCCGCAAAACCGCCCCTTCGTCGCTCGCCGCCGCCTCGCCGCTCGTCCTGTAACTATGCGCTCCCAAGCCAGTTGCGCCGTCAAGTTCCGCGCGGGCGTCCGCGATATTTGCGGTTTCCCGCGCCACCTTCTGCACGGCAAGCGCGAGTTGCGACAGGTCCGCGAGCGCGGCGGGGCCATTCACATCGTTTGTCGCCGCCGTAGAACCGCTTGCGGCGGGGTGAAGATTGGCGAGGCCTAACCGGAGCGCGTGGGTTTGCGTTTCGAGTTCGCTTCGCAGGGCCTGCGTTCGCCGGACCAGAAGCGACGAGCGCGCGGCGGAAGTGGCGGACCGACTGAGTGCGTCCGCCCGTCGCGCGAGCGATGCGGCGATAACCGGGTCTGCTTCGGCTTGCGCTTGCGCCTCCAGCGCGTCCGCCTCGGCCTGCCAGTCGGATGCGCCCACGGTCAATGCGTCGTGGTTGGTGGTCGGCGGCAGTTGCGCTAAGGCGTCGGACAAGGCGCGCAACGCCTGCCGCACGGTTTGCTCGGTCTCGCCTGCGGGCGGGGACGAGCGTACGGCGTCCCGGACGAGCGCGAGAAACGCCCGTTCTAATCCATTGGTTTCCGGCTCGGCTTCGATAAGAAAATTCGCCTCGGCTTCGGTGAGCGGCTTGCGCGACCATCGGCGAAACGAAACGCCAGGAAGGCATAAAGCGGATAAGGCAACGCACTCGAAAAAAGCGCAGATCAAAGCGCCTTTTGTTTCTCCCGCCTGAAGCGCGAACGTAAAACCGAGCAGGAGGAAAAACGACAATGTTCCAATACCGCCGATGGTCAAGCCCGCAACTATAGCCATCCCGCGACCGGTGAGCGCACTCCAAACCGTTGCGTTTGGCAAACCGGTCCCACGCGACCAGAGCCATGCGAGCGGACCAAGCGGTCGAGTATCCCATTTATCAGGCGCGACGGGCGCGGCGACGCCTTTCGCTTGCGCCAACCACGGACCGGACGCGCCCGGCGCAAGCGCATCGTTTACGTTGGCGACAAACGCTCGTAGCCGGATTAGCCCAGCTTGACGCGCTTCCCCCAAGTCTTCAGGACGAATTTCCATAGCGGTTGTAGCCTACTTGCGCGTCAGGACAACGATGAGCAAGGCGAGGAACGCGACGCCGCCCAAAGCCAGCATCAGCGGGTCGTACAAACTGATGAACTGGTAGATAAACAGCGCGAGCGAGGCGAAAATGCCGATCAGCAAACCGATACGGGCGGCGCTGGTCGGGTTGCCCCTCTTGTTGGTGGAGCGGGCGACCATGTAGAACAGGTACGGCAAACCGATCAGCGAGATCAGCGTGCCGACGCCGAACACGATCCACTGGTCGGTGACGCTGACGACCTTGAACGTGTAATCGCCCTGCCCGTCGGCGGGAAACCGAACCACCTCGCCGACCGAGTTGGTGACGCTGAAATAGCCCTTATGCCCGCCCTTCTCGAAACCGTTGACCGACCACACAATCGGCGAGCCTTGCACCGGGTCGGCGTTCTCGACCTTGAACTGGGCGAACGACACCCGGCCCGAGTTGGACTCATCCACGAACTCGGCCTTTTTCACCGTGTCGCCGTCCGGGTCGGTATACACGAGGCGAACCGTGTACGGCTTGCCGACCTGATACACATTAAGCAGCGCGCCACCGCCCGCCGCCTCGGTCAGCGTAGGCGGCGCGGCGAGCGCGTTGCGTCCCGCGCCTACCAGTATCAGGGCGAGCAAAACGAAATAAATGCGAGCAAAGCGAGCGACACGACAAGGGAAAATCTTCATCACGAGCGGGGAAACCTCCACAAAGAGCGGCGCGGCGCGTGAGTGGCGTCGCGCCGGAAACGAAAAATTTTACAACAACTAAGGATAAGAAGCGCGTATTTATTAAGAACGCGGGTTAAAA
>CAXUMS010000290.1:0-2066 GCA_964252165.1 uncultured Armatimonadaceae bacterium | reverse complement strand
CCAACACCCAACACCCAACACCCAACACCCAACACCCAACACCCAACACCCAAAAGGGAAGTCAATGAAGCGGAAGTTTGTTATCTGGTACGCGCTGGCCCATGCCGCCGTTTTGGAGTCGGTCCGGCGCAAAGATTTGTACGTCGCCGTTATACTCGCCGTTATTATGATCGGCGCGGCGGCGACTATTGGCGCGTTTGGCGTACAGGGCCTGGAGATCTTCCTCAAGGATGTGACGCTGACGGTCATCAATCTGCTTTCCATTTTGCTCGCGGTATTGTTCGCCGCTCGGCAAATTCCAGAAGAGGTCGCGCGGCGGACCGTTTACCCGCTTCTCGCCCGGCCTATCTCGCGCGGCGATCTGCTGTTCGGCAAATTTTTGGGCGCGTTCACGCTGTCGGTGTTCGCGCTGGGCCTTTTCGCCTGCGTCGGTATCGGCGCGCTCGCGTGGTTCCATCTAAGCGTCGGCGTGATCTTCTGGCAGTACCTCGCGGTGCGCGTGTTCTCGCTCGCGCTTATCTGCGCAATGACGATGACGCTATCGCTGTTTATGACCGCCCCCGCCTGCGTTACGGTCTCGCTTCTGCTCGCGGTTGGCGCGTCCACGTTCTCGCAGGCCATCTTGCTCCTTGATGGCACGGCGGGCAAGATGGGACGGCTCGCGCTTCGCGGGTCTTATTTTGTCTTTCCGCACCTTGACCTGTTCGACATGTCGAAGTTGGTCAGTTACGGGTGGAAGCCGGTTGCGGGCTGGGTGATCGCCTTCTTGTTCGCCTACACCGTGCTGTATGTCACGCTGTTCCTGTCGGTTGGCGCGGCTCGCTTTCGGAGGCAGGCGTTATGAATGGGGCAATCGCGTCATACGCCAAAAATGCGGGCCTTGCGGTTTGCGCGGTCGGTATTCTCACCGTGGGCGGTATGATCTCGCAAACGGTTCGCCCCAAGCTCGCCCCGCCTGCGGGCATGAGCCGGGCGCAACAAAGCAAATTGGAAGAGGTTGCAAGCGCATCGCTGTTCGGGCAGTTCCGCTCCTCGATGTCGGATTTCCTCTGGCTCAAAGTGGATAAGTACCTCCATACCGGCGTTGACCTGCGCGCCACGACGCCTGCGGAAAAGCGCGCCGCGCAGGTCGAGCAGGCGCAAACGGCCCTTAGCGAGCGTAACGCCGGTTTTCGCGCGCACCACGACGAGACCACGGTCGTACCATCGGCGCGAAACGATTGGCGCGGGACGCTCGGAAATGTCGAGCGCGCGGTTTTGCCGTATCAAGATATGCGAAACCATACGCATAAAGACCCCAAAGAAGCCCTACCGCTATTTCGCCTGATGACATGGAGCAACCCGCATTTTATTCCCGGCTATGTCGTGGGCGCGTCCATGATGGCCCGCGACAAAACGAAATACAAAGACGCCATCGCGTTTTTGGAAGAAGGCGCGCGAAACAACCCGCAGAATCTGGAAATCGAATCGGCGGTAGGCATGATGTATACGGCGAAAACCCATGATTACGCCGCCGGTTTGCCGCACCTCGTCGCCGCCCTGACCGTCGCCGAAGCGCGCGACAAGCAGGTTTTGACCGAGGACGAGCAGGAGGCGTACCAGAACGCGTTCCGCTGGGCCGTGCTAAACCTGCGCGAAAGCAAAAAGATGAACGCCGCATTGCAGGTCGCGCGTCGCGGCTTAGATGTATTTCCCAACGATAGTGTTTGCCGCCATTTCCTCGGTCAGCACGGCGACGCGAGTGACCGGGCGCGTCTTGCCCGCTGGGAAGCCAGCGTTCAGGCCAAAGCCGCGAAGCCAAACGACCACAAAAACCACGACGACCACGATATAAAGTAGGCGAGTTAGTAGAAGTGATTGGGGGGCGTTTTCGTAAAGGCCCTTATCATTTGCGTCAAAGGAAACGGCCCGATACTCAACTTGAGCATTGGGCCGTTTCCGTTAGTGGGGGGCGGCGCGCGTCTTGTGTAGTCTTATGGGAGGTGTGAGACGTTTTCCCGCAGTGCAGGTCGTACGAGTGGCTCAAGCCCGCTCGCTACCGGGCGCGCCGCGCGCCGTAATCCCGC
>CAXUMS010000289.1:0-2085 GCA_964252165.1 uncultured Armatimonadaceae bacterium | reverse complement strand
CCGGCTTGAGGGGGCGCCGCCCGCGTAGGGCGCCCACAAAACGTGAACCACAAACCTAACGATCAACAACACGCAACGCCCAGCGCGCTCACGCAGGCATTGTGGGACGAGTTTGCGCGGTTGAACGCGGCGTATTTTGGGGGCGGATTGACGCTTTCTGAGATTCGGGTTTCGACGCGCAAGCAGTACGGCGGGTACTGTGTGCCGGCGCGGGGTTTGATCGTCGTGTCGTGGCAGGCGTACTGCGAGTACGGGTGGGACGAGAGCGTGGAAACGTTCCGGCACGAAGTCGCGCATTTCGTTCATGCGAACCACTCACGGGCGTTTTGGGAGTTGGCGTTTCGTCTGGGGTGTACGCGGCGGCACGCGCGAACGCCGCTGGTGCGTCCCGTGTCGTATGCGCGATTTGCGTATGTGTGTCCGGTTTGTGAAAAGCGAATTGAGCGGCGGACGCGACTTCGGCGCGGGGCGTCGTGCGGCTCGTGTTCGCGCACGTTCGATCCGCGCTTCACGCTTCGGCTGGTATCCGGGGCATCGCCCGCGACAAGCGCGTCTACGGGCTTGGGGGCGGCGAAGCGATACGGGGAGGCGGCGGCACGGTAACGGGCGTCCGTTTCCCATTCTCGATGTAGTAGCCGTTATCATCGCGCGGCAATGGCCCCGCAGACGACAGTTCAAACGTGGTTCCGCCTATTCGTTTGTAGAGGAGCGGTTTGCCGGTGAACGGATCGCGAAGGAGATCGCCTGCCCACGTTAGTTCCGCAAGCGTTTCCGGCAGGCGGTTGTATTCCCACCGGAACCTGCGAATCGCGCCGTGGACGCCCAGAAGTTGCGTTTGCGTTCGGATGGTTTGGAACTTGCTTGCCGCCTGCGTGTAAACAGGCATACTCATCTGCGTCAAGCGGTATGTGAGCGAAGCGCGCTCCGCCCCGGTTGGCGGCTTAGGGGGCGGCGCGGACGGATCTCGCAGGCTCGCGATGGCCTGCGCGGAAGCGGCGTCGAACTGCCGCTCGACTGCATCCGCAAAAGCGTCGCGCGCCGCCTTATCGCGGCCCAGCCGCTGCACGCCCGCAATAACCGCCGCCGTTTCCGCGTCGAGCGTCTCCCCTTCCTCAAATGTGGGAGCCAATCCCTGCGCGAACGCCGCCGGGTCGCGGCGTAATTCGGTCAAAAAGCTGGTCACGAACATTTGCTTTTCGTTGACGAATGCATCAATGACCGGGTCGGGTTGGGCCATATATTCGCGCACGCCCGCTGTTAATCGGTCACAGTCGCGGGCGGATAATGCATCAAGTCGCTTGGCAAGCGCGCTCACCACGATAGCGTCCACGGCGACGCCGACCAATCCGCCGATCAGAACTTCGCCCTTGACCAGATTGCCCAGGCGCAAACCGTCGAAAAGATTGTCCACGGCCTGCGCGGTCTTGCCATCGGCGAGTAGAACATACTGTTCCAGCGACAAAAGGCGGGCGAGGGCGCGAACCGGCGCGAAGTGGGGGAACAATGTTCCGGCGTTGTAGTCCGTGAAGGGCGATTGGATGATTTGCCGATTCAACCCTCTTCGCGTCGTCGCCAATGCGCGTTGCGTTTCCGGGAGAGCGAGGGCGGCGCGTTTTTGCGTCAGTGTCGCCTCTCGATCTGTGGCGGCATCTAAAAGATTGTTCCGAAAGATCAAATCACCCGCCCTTACCACATCCTCATAGCCATTGTCGCCGGTCGGATGCGGGAATAACTGCTCGAAATTCGGCTTGGGCGGCGCATCTTCCGATTCGGCGACGGCGGGAGGCGCAACAACGGGTGGCGGAGACGAAACCGGCGGATCGTCCGCGAGGGCGTACCCGGCAGTCCATCCGGCGACGGGCAGGGCGGCGAGAAGCGTGCAAAAGCGGCGACGTGAAAAGGCGGTTTGGCGTTGATGGTTCATAAGCAGAGTTGTGCAGGCGCCTCGTAAGCGGTGCGTTGCAAATCAATTAACGCATTCGTCGCCGCAACGGTTACGGCTTGGCCCGCGGTATTCGCTACAGGGGCGGCAACAACGGCGCGACGCGCGGCTTCGGCGGAAGCGTAATCGGCGTTCGTTCGCCG
>CAXUMS010000288.1:0-2131 GCA_964252165.1 uncultured Armatimonadaceae bacterium | reverse complement strand
AACACCTAACACCTAACACCTAACACCTAACACCTAACACCTAACACCCAACACCCAACACCCAACACCCACTCCTACTCCGCGTCCTCGCGCGGAACGTACTCGCGGCGCGAAAAGATAAGCAGGGCGGCGACCAGGCAAACCACGGAAAGAAGCGTCAGGGTCAGCCACGCCTGCGAGGACGCGATCTCGATTTTGGGCGGGGCGCCAAACGACTGCAAAAAGTTCGACGGATCGTTCGGGTTCGACGGCGCGGCGGCGGCGTTCACGGGACGCAGGGTGAGTACGCGCAGATACGACATCACGGATAATTGCGCGAACGAGCCGGGCAAGGTTGGCACCAGGGTTTCCCAGCCGAACACAAACAAAAGCGCATAGATGAGCGGGCGCGGCAAAAACGTCGCGACAAACAAGAACAGAGCGCCGTACGCGATGGCCCCGATCACAAGGGCGCGCAAATCGAGCAGGAAGCCGGACCCCCAAAAACCGCTCGGGCCGTACATCGTCACCGCAAGTAGCGTCGCCGACAGCACAGTCGCCGTAATCACAATCGTGAGGCTTGCCGCGAACTTGGCAAGCAAAATCCGCCAGCGGGGAACCGGGCGCGTAAGAAGGTACACAATGGTGCGCTGTTCCAACTCCTGCGAGATAATGCCGGTCGCGTAGACGACGGACAAGATCGTCAGCGCGAAACTCATCACAAGCGTAGTGACAAGTTGCCCGTACACATCGTCGGCATTAAACGACGCCCCGCCGAACATCCGCCACAGAACGCCTACCACCGTGGGCAGGCCGATCAGAAGGATCAGGACGATAAGCCGGGACGGGCGCAGAGCGTCGCGGATGGCGGATTTGAATAAGAATAGGTCGGGCATAGTAATAGGGGATGGGGGCGAAAAACTTTAGCCCAGAAGATACTTCAAAACCGCCTCTAAACTGTTGTCCGGCGATGCGAAGCCGTCCACGGCGTAGCCGCCCGCGAGGACGAGTTCGGGCAGGGCGGCGTAAAACTGATCGGGGCGCGCGGTTTCCACTTCCAACCGGTTCGGATCTTTGGTGTCGAACCGAACGCCAAGAACGGACGGCATCACGAGCAAGTCACGCGCAAGCGCGCGGGTGTCTGAAGGAAAGGATGAAGGATGAAGGATGAGGGATGAAGGGGCCACGGCGGGCGCGATGGTTGCGACTGCTCCGTTCGCGGCTTGCGGTAGGGGCGCGACTGCGGCGCCGAGTTCGTCGTCATCGTCCAGATGAAACTGCGGAACAGTGGCAGGCGAAGGATTCGGCATAGCCGCGTTTCCCCTTTCATCCTTCATCCTTCCGCCTTCATCCTTTCCCATAGAGGGCGCGAGGTGAAGCGTGATTTTATGCGGGTGACGGTCCATCAGGTCGCGGATGCCGTGGATACTGCCCTCGGCAAGCAGGCGGCCCCGCTGCATCAGCAAAATCGCCTCGGTTAGGGCTTCGACCTCGTACAAAATATGGCTGGACACGATCACGCATTTGCCCGCCTGCGCATACTCCATCATTAGGTCGGTCAAATCGCGGCGTCCTACCGGGTCCAAGCCGTTCAGCGGTTCGTCCAGAATAAGCACCTGCGGCTCGTGGACAATCGCCTGAGCGACCTTGATGCGCTGTCGCATCCCTTTCGAGTAGCCGCCGAGTTTTCGGTCGCACCGGTCCGCCATCCCGACCCGGTCAATACTTTCATTGACGCGCTTGGTCAGCGTCCCGCCGCTCAAACCCGACATCGCCGCGAGTTGCGTAACAAATTCGCGGCCCGTCATCTCTTCGTAAAAGTTGTCAATTTCCGGGCAATAGCCCAGCCCGCGCAGAACGCGTCCGTTGGCGAACGGCGCCTCGCCGAGCAGTTTGACGCTCCCGGTCGTGGGGCGCATCTGCCCGGTGATGAGTTTGAATAGGGTGGACTTGCCCGCGCCGTTCGGCCCGAGTAGCGCGGTTAGCCCCGGCCCGACCCGGCACGAAACGTCGTTCAAACCGATGACTTGCCCGTACCATCGGGACACATGGGATAGTTCGATCATGATTACAGGTTAGAAAACACCAATTTACGAACGCGGGTTAAAACCCACGTCTGTGGGCGCTTCGCGCCGGGCGTCCTCCCGGACGC
>CAXUMS010000287.1:0-2134 GCA_964252165.1 uncultured Armatimonadaceae bacterium | reverse complement strand
CCGGCGTGAGGGGGTGCCGCGCGGCATGAGCGATTTAGTCTAACGACAACGTAGACGGCGTCGCCAAGATGTAGACGCTAACGGTCAACGCGCGCGGCGGCGACGGCGCGGGCCGGGGGCTTCGGCTTGGGCTTGGGCGGCGGAGATTTCGCCTACGGCGGGGTCGGCGTCGGTGAAGGTTTTGAGCGTGTTCGGGTCGGCGGGCGGGGTGACGGTTCCGATGAGCATGATCGCGTGCGGGACCGGGCGGGACGGCAGATTTTTCGCCGTGTGACCGGTCACGATAATTTTGCCATCGAAGACCACCGATGTCGAAAAGCCCGAGTCGAGGAGAACGGCTTCCTGAACGCCTGCGGCGGCGGCGGCCTCGGCGAGTTTTTCGGTGGTTATGACTACGAGCGAGCCGCCCAGGACCGGTTCGCCTGCCGCCGTCAGGCCGAAGAACGCGCGGCGGCGCGGGTCGTTGAAGTCCGCGACCGCGTACGGCTTCATCTCCGCTTCGGTGCGCGCGAGTCCGTTGTGGACAATCCAGCCGCCGGACAGGAACGCATCGGTGAAATCCGGCATGAACCGGCGCAGGCTTTCCTCGTCGTTTGCGGCTTCCTGCTCGAACGGAACCAGGGCAATCTGCGTCGGTCCCCAGATAACGAGCGGGCGGTTCCGCAGTTTGGGAAGGCGGTAGTCGGCGGATTCCGGGATAAACGCCCCGGTCGCCGTTTGCGACGGGCCGATCAGCGCGTTGTCCGTCCCTCGGAGTTCGGCGTTGGCGAAGAACGTTCCATTGATACCCGCGACCGCGCCCGGCGTTTGCTGGATAAACTCGCCCACGCTTTGCCGGACGCCGGTTTGCGCAAGCGTCGTGGTGAGCGTTCCGCCTTTAACCAGCCCCAACTTGACGCCCGCGAAAGTGGCGACCGTGAGCGTGACGGGCGCGGGCGCAAGCGCGGTTTGCACCACGCTCGCGGGGGCGTTGAGGGCCGCATCCTGCGCCTGTTGCCACGCGTCCTTGAGGCGCGTGTGGATATACCGGTTGAGGCGCAGGATGCCGGGTGATTCCTCGACCGGGCCGTTTTCAATCGTGAACGCCATCGTGTACCCGGCGCGCTTGGCGGCGTCCCAGGTCACGGCGTCGCCAGTCCCGCTTGGGTACGCGAAGTACGGGATCGGGTGGCCCAGTTCGCGCTCCAAAATCGCCTTGCTTTGCGTCAATTCCGTGTCCTGCCGGTCAACCGGCAGTTTCGCCATATCTTCCTGGTGCGACTCGGTATGCGACGCAATCGTGACAAGGCCGTCTTTGTCCAATTCACGCAGGGTGTCCCAACTCATCTTGGGATGATCGCCCTTTTTATCACCCACAAAGTTCGTGTGAACAAACATCGCGCCCGGATAACCGCGCTCTTTCAGAAGCGGGTAAGCGTTCTCGAAAAAGCCCTGATAGTTGTCATCGAACGTCAGCACAATCGCTTTCTCCGGCAGGGTTTCGCCCCGCACCAGATGGCGGTGCAGTTGTTCAAGCGTGATCGGTTGCGCGCCCTGCTCGGCTAAAAAGTCCAACTGTGCGCGAAACTCGTCCACAGTGCAGTCGAAGTACACGGACTTGCGCCCGCGTTTTTTGATGATGTCGTGGTACATGATGACCGGCACGCGCTGGGTTTGCGCGAGCGGACTCATCGGCTCCCAGACGGTCGGACTGAACAAACCGGGCGACGGAATCGGGGACGGAACCGGCGATGCAACCACGACCGGGGAGGGCGACGGCGTGACCGCAACGGGTCGTTTCGGAAGGCAGGCCGACCCGGAAACCAGAACGACCGCGCCCAAACAAGCGAGCGAGGCGGTGACGGACACGGCGAGCGAACGGCGGCGCGAGGCCCGGGAGGACGAAAGCAACGTTCTCAAGAGGTGAGATTCCTTACACGGCGGAAGCGGGGTGAAACACGAGACTTAAAAGCGCGCCCGATCAACGGCGCAGGCGCGTTCTTTTAAGTATAGCACGGCGCGGACGATTAGTTTTTGGGTTGCGTTTGGTTTTCGGCCCCCTAACCCCCAATAAGGGGGGACAAGAAGAGGACGGTAAGGCGTTTGTTTTGTTGACAAGGAGATAAATCTCCTCGCTACGGGGCGCGAAGCGCGC
>CAXUMS010000286.1:0-2157 GCA_964252165.1 uncultured Armatimonadaceae bacterium | reverse complement strand
ACCACGGGCGGCGCGGTTTGGATAAGGCCGTTGCGAAAAATCAACGCGGCGGCGGGGAATTGCCCCAGCACGACCGGCGTTTGCAAATCGAACTTGCTGTGCGCTTGTTGCCATCCCGGCCCGGACAGCGCGAAGAAGTACAGGGCGTCGCTACCTTGAAGCGCGCCATAGGCGGCGGCGACAACCGGCATATCCGCGCGGTACCGGTTCGGCATCGGCCAGTTCACCTCGGTCAGAAGCGACGGCAAATTGTTGTACTGGATGTCGAAGAGGGGGAGCGAATAATCTGCGTCGCCACCCGCCTTTATGGGCGAGAACGTCAAAGCCGAGCGGTCCGCGTACTTGTCCCCGACCGACAGCGAGTACGACGCGCGCTCGCCCTCGTGCGGGCCGCCGAAGTAACCGTGCCGGTCCATCGCATTCAAACCGACGTTGCTCCATTTATCGAGCGGACCCAACACGCGCGCATCGGCGGTGATCCAGTTCGAGCCGTAGACGACGCCCTTGAAACCCACGTCGTTTTTGAGGAACGCGGCGGTTTGGTCGTAGAACGCGCGTTGCGATTCGGTCAAAAAGCGGGCGGTGTCCTGCGCGCGCGCGTCCCGTTTGCTGAAAACCTCGTAGAGCGGCGGGAAGCCGATTCGCCCCGTAGCGGCATCGTCGCCGCGTACGTTCGCCCCGCCCCATTTGGCGAGCGCGGATGCGACCGAGCCGTACTTTTTCGCGATCCATACGCAGAATTGTTTTTCCAAAACCGCCATTTGCGCCTCTGGGATATTCTCGTAGGGAGTGAATGTCCAGAACAGGTACGAGTCCTCGTTCACGAGTTCGGCGACCGCGACGGCGGGGTCGTCCTTGAACGCAACGCCGCCCGCGTACGGGTTGGGCGTGGTCAAAACCGCGTGCCACCAACTGCGATAGGTCGCCTGAAAATCGGGGTTAAAGTACAAAAGCGCGAACGGGTTCTTCCCCTTCGGGTAGCCGTAGCCCGAGAGTTTGTCGCTCGGCAACCACAGCGGGAAGTAGATGGAAAGCGACGTGTAAATCCCCTCGCGCTTCATCGCGGCGACGAAATACTGCAAATGGTCCAGATACTCGGGGTCGGTTTTGGTCCAATCGGCGTCGTCCCACGGCGCGCCGTGGACGCGCACCATGTTCACGCCGTACTTGGCAAGCGTTCGGGCAAGATCGTCGGTCGCGCCCTTACCCATACCAGCGATGTCTCGTCCCGCATTCACGGCCCAGAAGCGAACAGGTTTGCCGGTCTTCCCGTGAACCAGCGCGCCGTTTTTGCCCGTGATAAAGCCGTTCTCGCCCGCGAACTTCTCATTTAAGGAGCGCAGATCAATCGCGGACGGCGCAAACGGGTCCGCATCCGGCTCCCAAGCGAACCAACCCGGCTCGGTCCGGTCGTACTTTTCACCGGGCTTGAGCGGGCCGCGCGCCGTGAACGGGGCTTGTGTCAGCAGGAAGCAATCGAACGCGACCGCGCCGTCGTTCTCGGTCGTCTCGATGCGAACCGTGTGCGCGCCCGCCGCAAGCGTCGCCTCGCCCGCCTCGGTCCAGTTCGCGCCGGTGAACTGCCTAAGCGACGCGTCGTCTAAAAGCGCGACGTTCTTGCCCACGCTTTGCCACGGGCCTTTGTTGTCGAAGCGCCAGCGGTACGGCCCGTGCTTCCAGAACTTGCGCGCGTAAAACCGGTACCGCCCGGTCTCCGGCACGGAAACGTTGTATTCGAGGAACAGCGGCTCGGCTCGGCTCCCGCTCGCCCCAATCCATTTTTTGCCGGACAACACGCCCGCCTCGGTGTCGTTCGCGGGTCCAAACGGGTTCTTGTCCACGGCGGGAAAATTGGTCGAGGCGGGCGTTTCCGCCTCCCACCAAACAAACACCTTCGACGCCGCCGCAGGCTTGGCGGGGGTTTTCGCGCCGGTTTTCGCGGCGGGCGTCGTCTGCGCCGCGCACGACGCCGCGCTTATCATCAAACCGGCAAGCAACGGGGAAGCGGCAAGCCGCGCCCTTGATTTTTTCCACATTGAAAAGAAGTCTCCCGCGAACTATTCAAACCGCAAGCGATATTTATATGGCAGAGTGTGTCTCGTGGTGGTTTTGCGGTTGGTCCGCATTACGAGTGGCTCAAGCCCTCTCGCTACCGGG
>CAXUMS010000285.1:0-2200 GCA_964252165.1 uncultured Armatimonadaceae bacterium | reverse complement strand
AAGACGACTTCCCCGTGGACGAAAACGGGCGTGATCGTATTCATGCCCCGTTCAGAGCGAAGATTCATCAACTAGCCGGACACGGCCAAGGGGTGCTGGAGTTCGCCGCGAATATGCTCCCGCCGACGAACGTCATCACCGCCTTGACCGGCAGGGACGGGGCGACCGGCGAGTGCGTCAGCGTGGGCGGGCGCATGATGGCGGGCTTCAACCTGCTCCCCGAAGGGTTGATAGTCAAGGGTTTTCAAAAAGCCTCCACACTCGCCAAAGCCGCAAAGATAACACGTAGAACTCATCTGCACCATTTATTTCCTCCCGGTAGCGGCTTGGCGGAGCATTGGGCCGATCTTGCTATTGATATAGATAAGTACACTGTACAAGTAGAAAGAGATTTTCATTTAAATTGGTTGCATGGAACGCGGCGCCCTGAAGGACACTGGGGACCTAACGGAAAAGGGGGGTGGTGGAATCAAACGTGGCTCGACTACTTCGCAGGAAAGCCTAACGCAACTCGCGAGGAGGTTTGGGCGAAGATGGAGGAGATGCGGCGATACTGGGGTATAGATGATCTTGAGTTTAAGCAGTACTACCGCTGGTGGCTCAACATCCGACCACGAAGTTAAAGCATGAACTTTTACATAGCAAAAGAACCGCCTGCTATAGACACCTACGGCAGATCGTTACAGCTGGCAGGGAATGAAATAGGATTATCAGGCCTAAAATGTGATTTGTGTGGACAAACGTGGTCATGGTTTGGATCACGTCTACACAAAAAACTATCACCTGACAGCAAATTACATAGCCTGGTTCGTGGCCCTCTTCCAACGCAGGATTTCGCTCTTGTTGCAAATCAAATCCGTAAAGAGTTGTCACTTCCTGATGATTATCCACTGTTGCCAGGAACAAACATTGGTCCTGTTAGGCTTGAGGTAGTCAGGAACGAAATTCCAAATTTCGAGTGGCCTGGTAGATCATCATGGATTATTACTGACCAAGTTGCTGAAACTTTAACACAAGCGGGTTTGACTGGTTGGCGTCCTGAGTCCGTTGAGATAACGAAGTGGCGTAAGTGGCCTCCAAGCCGTGTAAAACCATTGTTATACGAGTTGTTTGTAACAGGTTCGGCAGGCATTGCTTATACAAACCCTTTTTTCCCTGCAAAATCCGTTTGCTTGCTTTGCGGTCGTGTAGACTATGGTGATACTAATGATCTTGACTGCTATACCGCAACCGTTCATGAACAAGAGTGGGATGGTTCGGATTTTTGCCGATTTAGTGGACTGTGTTGGGGACATCTTGTAGTTACGGAACGTGCAAAAACCGCTATAGAAACCGCACTTTTGACGAATATCGAGTTTATCCCTGTTTTCTCTTTAACGAGCAACTAAGTAGCCTAATACTGCCAAAGCGTGACCTTTACGATATGGTTCGTCATGAACATGATCATCCGCTCTAAAGGGCTTCACCGCATCGTTGCCGCCATCCCGTCCGCTGGGGCGACCGTGAATCAGGAGGTGCGGATGGTCGAAAGCCGCGCTTCTTTATGACCGAGGCGTAAATTTTGTAGCAGGCGAGCCTTCCACAATACAGAAACAAAAATGGCCCGGTGACAAGTTCACCGGGCCATTTTTGTTTCTCATGAGTCGATAAAGTGAACACGTTCATCAGCCTGGGGTATAATCCTGTTGAACCGAAATGAACCAGAATGAACCATCAAATAAAGAAATAACGGAACCAACCGAACCAACCGACCGAACCGACCGAAGGCGAAGAAGAACTGACGCCCGCGCAGGAGAAGGCGGTGTACGCCCTGCTCACCTGCCGCACGTTCGAGGAAGCGGCGTTAAGCGCCGGGGTGAGCCGGTCCACGCTTCAACGATGGCGCGCCCTTCCCGCGTTTGTCAAAGCCTACCAGGACAAGCGGCTCGACCTGATCGCCGGAACCACGAACGCGCTCCGGGCCGCAATCCCGTTTCGCGCGGCTTCCGGCGCAGTCATTCGAGCATGCGCCGTTTGCGGCCCGCTCTGACCTTAGCGCCCTTAGTGATTCGTCGGATTACGCTCCTTCCCGTGTTCGCGGGCCGTTCGCGGACCCCTTTGCGCCCCTGACGACCTTCACGAGTAGTGCAAGCGCCGCTACGTTCAGCGACGCTTTGCTTCGGTACAGCGCGCTTGCTCTGGTTCAGCAGGGCGGCTTTGT
>CAXUMS010000284.1:0-2241 GCA_964252165.1 uncultured Armatimonadaceae bacterium | reverse complement strand
CGCTTCCCGCTTCAGCGGGATCACGGCTTCTTAGCCCGGTAGCGAGCGGGCTTGAGCCAGTCGTCATTTAACCAAGCGGCGACTATCACCCGATAATAAACGCCCGCCTGTTGAACTGCGTTGGCGCCTCGTTACTTTAAGCCCACCTTTACCTGTACTCAGCCTTGCTTGCGCGGCTTTCGTTTTCGCGATACAATTCGATACTTATAAAACTGCGGCATTGTCGCATTATCAAATGAAAGAGGGCAGGGAAATCAGACCATTGCGACAATCATCCACCACGAAAAACGGAAAAGGGAAAGCGGCATTACTTGCTATAGCGCCTGCGGACGATGAAGCGTCGCCGCTGAACCTCGCCGGACTGACGCCGCCTGCGGACGATGCAACCGTTCCCGCCGAAATCATTTTGACGGAGGTCGCCGCCCCCTTAGGCGACGCCAGCGAAAACGAGGCGGAGACAAGCGAGACTGCGGCGGCGAAGGCGGAAACAATCAAGGCCGAAAAAGCGCGCAAAGCCGAAAAAACGGATAAAGCCGAAAAGGCCGAAAAAGCGCGCAAAACCGCCGCGGACAAGGCCGAGAAAACCGACAAAGCGGAAAAGCGCGCATCGGACACGGCGGCGCGGGTCAAGGCGGAAACCAAAGCCGACGAGCGCGCGACAGCGGAGGTCGCCGCGATGTTCAAAGCCCTCGGCGACCCGACCCGCCTGCGGATTTTACGCTACCTGCGCGCCGACAGCGCCAGCGGAAACAGTGACGGCGTGATTGTGGGCGATGTCGCATTACATCTCGCTTGCCTTGCCGGAACGCCCGCCCGGAAAGCGACCTCGACGCTGTCCCATCACCTGAAAGAGTTGCGGCACGCCGGACTGGTCACGATGGAGCGCCGGGGCAAAAATGTGGCGTGCGCGGTCAGTCCCAACGCGGTGGAGAAGTTGCAACAAGCGCTCGGGGCGGCGGACACTTCGCTCGCCGAGAACAAAGAACCGGCGTCGTAAAAACGGCGCAAGAACGCGCGCCCCTGTAATCCCCTAAGTTTTTGGTCTGTTTTTCGGGGAACGAGCCGAAGATGTAAGGGGCGGGGCGACGCGCGGCGGGGCGAAGAATTGATACCTGTTAGCGAGGCGGTTGAAGACGGAACAATGGCGATCTTGCAGAACGGAAATACGCGCCGTGAAAAAAGCGTAATCGAAAAAATGGGCAGGCTCACGACCGCCCGCAATGTTCCCCTTGAGGAGAGCGGACAAGGGGCGGAGACCGCCGACGCGCACGCCGGGGTTGCGCGCGATATTGTCGCGGACCATGCTCCGGCGCCGGGGCGTACTCGCTTCGACGCCGCTTTGGATAAGGTTCGCGCCCGGTTTGTCGTGATGGGCGAGGCGACCGGCGCGATGGTGCGGGACGCCGCTCAGGCCCTGACGACCGGCGACGACGCGCTTGCCCAGTCGGTAATCGCGCGTGACCGGGATGTGGACGAACTGGATCGCGCTATCGAGGCCGAAGCCCTGCTTTTGCTCGCCACCCAGCAACCCGTGGTCGCCTCCGATCTGCGCTTTCTCGCGACGGTTCTTAAAGCGATTACGGATCTGGAGCGTGTCGGCGACCACGCCGTGAATATCGCGGGCGTCGCCCGCCGCTTGATCGCGGCCCGCGAACCATTCGACCGGGGCCTTGTTGATATTGGCTGGTTCGCCGCGACCGCAGACGTGATGATCAATGACACGCTTCGAGCCTTCGCCGAGCGCGATCTTTCACTCGCGCAGTGTGTGGTCGAGCGTGACGACGAGGCGGATATTTTCTACAAGGAAACCCAGCGCGAACTGCGCCGCCGTATGCAGGACGAACCGGAAACCGTGGTGCAAGGTTCACACCTTCTGTTCGTCGCCCATTATTTAGAGCGCATCTGCGACCACTGCGCCAATATCGCCGAACGCCTCGCGTACATAGAAACCGGGCAACCGTCGCGCGCCCCCAAAGGAGCATCCCAATGAAACCTGTATTGAACACCGTGCTGGAAAGCCGCCGCCGCGTCCATACGCTTCCGCTCGCCGCCCGCTGGGCGCTGTTTACGGCATCGTATGTCGTGCTAACCGGCGGCGGCGTGTCATTGTTCGCGCGCCTGCTACTGGGCTGAGGCATCACCCGTTTGTTTTGTTTCCTGTTTTATCGTTTGCGTCTACTTAGCGGAAGTCTAAATCGCTCAAGCCGCGCGGCTCCCCTTCAGGCCAGGGGAGGCCCCAAC
>CAXUMS010000283.1:0-2270 GCA_964252165.1 uncultured Armatimonadaceae bacterium | reverse complement strand
CGCGTCCGCGAGGACGCCCGGCGCGAAGCGCCCCCGGACGTGGGTTTTAACCCGCGACTTGGCTTAAAAAGTCAGCACGCCGGACAGCGTCAGCGTGTCCTGATTTTTCTTGGTCGGCAGGCTGTCGCTTCCCAAAAACGTCTCGGTGTTGCTGAAATCGTGCCGGTATTCCAAACGGGTAATCAGGTTCGGTCGCGGGCGCAATTCGTATGTCGCCGTCACCTCCTGCGGGCGCACACTCCCGCCCGCGTTATCCGTTTTGGTGGACAGGCCCGAATAGCGAAGGGCGAAGCCGGTGCGCGGGGTCAGCGTTTGCTTATAGTACAAGGCGTAGCCGTGGGTTCGGCTTCGGTCGCCGCCGTCCGGTCGCAGATTTGCATACGCGTAGTTCGCGCCAAGCGTCGTGCGCGGGCTTACGTTATACGTGAAGTCCGTGTCGCTTAAAAGGACGCGCGTTTGGTCGGGCAGTTTATCCTTGCCGCCGCCCAGCGTGGTAATGGCGACGAATTTTCCTTTCGGGTCGGTGTAGTTGAGTTGCCCGATAAAGTCTTTGGACTTGTTATCGTCCTGAACGCCCGCCTTTTGCGTGTTAAAGAGGGCGTTCACGACATAGGCGGTAGCCGTGAAACCGTTGCGCGTGGGCGAATAGATGCGCAAACCGGCATGGTAGAACGGCTCGAACTGAAACGGAAGCGCGCGCGAATAGTTGTAGTTCGCGTTACTTTCCGTCACCTCGTAGCCGAACGGCGTGTAGAACTTGCCAAAATCCGCCCCGCCGCCGCCCGGTCCGAACGAGTACGTCGCGAACAACTGTTGGATGTTCTTGAAGCGCGATTCCCCCGCGCCGTTGGCGCCGGTGGGAAAATCGGCATGGTTGATGTCGGCGGTGTCCCCGGCGATAAACGTCGCCTTGAAGCCCAAACCGCCGGGCCGCGCGTTCGCGAACACATTGAGTTCCGCAAGCGATAAGGACGGCGTGTTGTGCCGCTGGTTATAGATGGGCGCGCTCGTGAGCGCGTTGGTGTCGCGCGGGTTTTGAAACTGAAAGTTGTAGTAGGCGTCGATCAAACCGTTGTACTGAACGTTGTAATTCGCGGCGGATGGTGTCGGCTGTTGTTCGGGCGCGGGCGTTGCGGCGGAGTCCGGCGCGGGCGGCGGGGCCGTGGGGGGCGTTTGCGCCCGTGCGACGCCGACAGCGGCAAGCGGAAGCAAAACAGCGACAAGGGTGTGGGCCGCGATGCGGCGCCGGGTGGGGGAAAAGTTTGATTTTAAGAGCATCATAATTCAGTTCTGGAAAGTCGGCGCCGTGCGTAGGCGGCGCATGTGTTGGGGACGGCGCGCGTCTCCAATGAAATGTAAGAGGGTGTGAGTTCGGAATATGAAAGCGCGCGGGTTGAAACCCACGTCTGTAGGCGCTTCGCGCCGGGCGACCTCCGGTCGCAAGAACACCAAGAGCGCCTAACAAAAGCGTAGTCCATCTTGCGTCCGTGAGGACGCCCGGCGCGAAGCGCCTACAGACGTGGGTTTCAACCCGCGCGCTTTCTCCCGTTTGGCGTTAATTAGTTGGCGGTTCCTTTTGCGGCGTCGAGGGCGCGGTTCACGGCGACCACATTGACGCGCGGCTCGCCCAGAACGCCGAGCGTGCGGCCCGCCGTGTTATCGGCGACAATTTTGGAAACCGCGTCCTCGCCGATACCGCGCGCTTTGGCGACGCGCGCGACCTGAAGAGCCGCGTTTTCGGGGCTGATCTCCGGGTCCAAACCCGAAGCGGAGCGAGTCACGGCGTCGGCGGGAACCGGCGCGTTCGGGGCCATCCCGTTTTCCTTGCGGAACGCGTCGGCGAGCTGGGGGACGCCCGCGAACGATTCGTCGGTGTCTTTGGTCTTGGGGTCGTCCGGGATACCTTTGAGCAGTTTGGCCGATGTCGGGCCGAGGTTCGACCCGGACGACGCCGCCGCGTCATAGCCGCTTCCCGCCGACGACGGGCGCCCGTGGAAGTATTCGGGCTTTGCGAACGCTTGCCCGATCAGTTCGGACCCGACTACCTTGCCGTTCGCCTCCATCAGGCTTCCGCCCGCCTGATGCGGGAAAGCGACCTTAGCGATGCCCGTTATCAGAAACGGGAAAAGAAAACCAGTGATAATTGTAAAGGCCAGCACGCTCACGAGGGCGGGCCGCAGTTGTTTTAACATTTTAGTAAATTCTTTCGGGAGGCGGTGTTGGGTGTTGGGTGTTGGGTGTTACTGGCTATACCAAGCGAAACGCGCAAA
>CAXUMS010000282.1:0-2274 GCA_964252165.1 uncultured Armatimonadaceae bacterium | reverse complement strand
AAAATACCCAACACCCAACACCCAACACCCAACACCCAACACCCAACACCGCTATTCAATCAACGCGCCGTAGGAGCGGGCGACGTATACCGCTTGCACGAGGTCTAATTTCACGCCCTGCAGATCGAACGCGCGGAAGTCCACGCCGTCCACGTTTGCGCCCCGCAGGATGGCGCCTTTCATTTTGGCCTTTGCGAAGTTCGCGTTGGTCAGATCGGCGTGTTGCAAATCGGCGTTTCGCAGGTCCGCGCCGTAAAAATCGGCGTGGACCAGGCGGACATCGCGCAAATCCATCTTGCCCAGCGCGACGCCGCGCAGGAGCGCGTACGACCAGTCCCCCCCTTTCACGGTGACGCCGGTCCAGTTGGAATCGGTGAACGACGCGCCGAGCAAGCGGCAGTTTTGGAAGTCGGTGAGGAAAAGGTTGGCGGCACGGAAAACGGAATTCGTGATCGAGCAGTTCGTAAACCGGGCATGGTTGAGCGATGCGAACGAGAAGTCGCATTCGTCAAAAAAACAGTCCGTCGCTACGATTTCGTCGAAGATCGCCGACCGGAACGAACAGCGTGTAAACGTTCGTTTATCCCACTCCCCTTCGGTGAAATCTTTGTCGTCGAGGTTCTCGTCGCTGGTTTCCGTCATAAATCTACTCGCGCCGTAGCGCTTGCGGTCTTCTCCCGGTAGCCCCACGTCACCCACGCGGCAAACGCTAAAACCAGCGCGACCACGCCCGCGAACGCCCCCGCGCCCTGAGCCTGCCCCAACTTCTCCTGCGCGGTTTGCAGGAGCAGGTACAGGTTCAGCGCGGCGATAACGAAGCAAACGGCGTACCCGACCAACTTCAGCCAGAGCGGGTTGGCGAACCGACCCATGCGCTTCTTGTCCGACGTAAACATCAGGAGCGGGAAGATCGCAAACGACAGTTGCATAGAAAGAACGACCTGCGACAACAAGATCAAGCCGACCGTGTTCTCGCCGCCCGAAAAATAGATCAAAATAATCGCGGGAATGATGGCAAGCCCGCGCGTGGTGATGCGCCGAATCCACGGCTTGACGCGCATTTTGAGAAAGCCCTCCATCACGATTTGACCGGCGAGCGTACCGGTGATGGTGGACGATTGCCCGGACGCGAGAAGCGCGACGGCGAACGCGGTCGCGGCGGCCCCGCCGAGGAGCGGCGTGAGCAGTTTGGGAGCCTGCTCGAAATCATTGACCGTGATTCCCGACGGGTGGAACACGGCGGCGGCGAGAATGAGAATGGCGGCATTGACGAAAAATGCGCCGCCAAGCGCGATAATCGTGTCGAGCGTGTTGTAGCGAATCGCCTGCGCGATGCCCCGCTCGCTTTGGTCGGACGCGCGAGTTTGCACAATGGACGAGTGCAAATACAGGTTGTGCGGCATCACGGTCGCGCCCAGAATGCCCAGCGCAATAACCAAAGAGCCGGTGTCGCCGCTGATGGGGGCGGGCAAGCGCGGCGTGAAAAGCCCGCCCGCAATACCCGCCATATCGGGCCGCGAGGCGATCATCTCGAAGATAAAGCACCCGGCGACGGTCGCGACAAGCGTTATCACCACGGCTTCGAGTTTACGAAACCCGAAGCGCGACAGGCCGAGCAATAAAAGCACGTCGAAGCCGGTGATAAGAACGCCATTGATAAGCGGAATGCCGAACAAGAGTTTCAGCGCAATCGCGGACCCGATCACCTCGGCCAGATCGCAGGCGATAATGGCGATCTCGCACAAAAGCCAGAGCGCAATGGCGGCGGGCTTTTTGTAATAGTCCCGGCACGCCTGCGCCAAGTCCTTGCCGGTGACCAGCCCCAACCGGGCGCACAGGGTTTGGAGCAACATCGCCATCAGGTTCGACGCCAATATCACCCACAAAAGGGCGTAGCCGAACTTGGAGCCGCCCAGAAGGTCGGTCGCCCAGTTGCCGGGGTCCATGTAGCCGACGCTGACCAGGTAGCCCGGCCCGGCGAACGCAAGGAACCGGCGCAGGCGCACGGCCCACCCGGTCCCGTCAATGGTCGCGCCGACACTGCGGTGCGCCTCGCCGAGCGACGGCAGACCGGGCGGCGGGAGCGAAAGCCCCGGTTTATCTACGGATTTATCTAAAGGTTGTGCGGTCATATTTGTTAATTTCGGGTTTGTTTGTCGGGGGCGTCTACGTTGTCGTAAGTCTAAATCGCTCAAGCCGCGCGGCTCCCCTTCCGGGGAGGACCAGCCGGGCGCTGGACCGTGCATTGCTTCGGCGACGGGTTATCTTGTTTAT
>CAXUMS010000281.1:0-2281 GCA_964252165.1 uncultured Armatimonadaceae bacterium | reverse complement strand
AGCGCCCGGCTGGTCCCCGCTGGAAGGCGAGCCGCGCGGCTTGAGCGATTTAGTCTCACGACCAAGTAGACGGCTACGACTAACAAAACTACCTCAGCGTTTCGCGGATGAAGGCGAGGTCGTCGGCGGTCAGGGCGCGGTTGGCGGCTCCAACGTTCATGGCTGCTTGTCGCTCGTTGCGGAAGCCGGGGATCACGCAGGCTACGCGCGGGTGTTCGAGAACATAGCGCTGGGCGATAGCGGACAAATCGGCGGTTTCCTGTCCGAAGCGTTGTTTTAGTTTTTCCAGTTTCGGTTTCAGGTCCGCGATGGCTTGGGCGCCGAACGCGCTGCTGTTTTGCCGGTGGTCGCCCGGCTCGAACGCGGGCGGATTGGCGGGGTCGTACTTGTCCAGGAGGCGCGCCTGCGCGAGCGGGCTGAACGCGACAAAGGTCATGTCGTACTTTTCCATCAGGGCCTGGAGGCGACTGCCTTCCCGGATAAATTGATCGTCCAGAGCGTGCGCCCAGCTTTGGAGAACGGCGGGTTTGACAACCGGTACCGCCCGCTCGAAATCGTCTGCGGAGTGCGCGGATTGCCCTTTCACCCGCACCTTGCCCTCGGCGACAAGCGCATCGAGGGTTTCGGCGGCGGCCTCAAGGTATTCGGCGTTCTTGCCGAAGTCGCCGTGGTGGAAGTAGTACACATCAATGTAATCACGCTTGAGGTTGATAAGCGACTGCTCGCACTGGTGGCGGATATGGGCGGGTTCGTACGCGTGCGCGGCGGCGCCGGGGAAATGCCCGCTCTTGGTTGCGATAACGAAGTCTTCCGAGCGGACGCCAAGTTTATCCAGCACGCGCGCCAGCATCCGCTCCGCGCGTCCGTTGCCGTACACATCGGCGTTGTCGAAGTGGTTCACGCCCGCATCAATGCCCGCCTTGATGCCTGCGGCGATCTCGTCCTCGTCCACATTGGCCCAGCCGTTCGCGTTACCGTTGACCCAGTTCAGCCCGCCCATCGTCCAGCAGCCGAAACTAATTTCCGATACCGTAACGCCCGATTTACCTAATTCTCGTTGTTGCATGAGCGTCATTTTACCCGCTTCGGCTTTTCAAATCTTCGTTGGCGGCGAGGAGATCAGGCGCCGTGCGCTTGTTCTCGGGGCGAAAATGGTATTCTGTAGCAGGGCGATTTTTCCGCCGCTCCTCTAAACTATGTCAATCCTCACAACCCTTCTTGATACCGGCTGGGAGTTCGCCGAGCGCGTCCCCGCCGGGCTTGACCTTTCCTTTCTGTCCGGCGGCGAAGCGTCGTGGCTCCCCGCCGAGGTTCCCGGTCACGTTCATAGCGATTTGCTCCGGGAAGGCGTAACCGGCGACCCGTTTTACCGCATGAACGAGCGGAGCGCGCGGTGGGTGGATGAGGCCGACTGGACGTATCGCGCCACATTCACGGTTGAAGCGGACCGGTTGGCGGGCGGCGGGCGGCATTTCCTCCACTTCCACGGGCTGGACACACTGGCGCGCGTGTATGTTAATGACACCCTCGTCGGGCAGGCGGAAAACTACTTTGTTCCCCACCGGTTCGAGGTCGGGGCGGTAATCCAGGCGGGCGAAAACCGTGTGCGCGTCGAGTTCGATTCCGCCCTCCGGGTTGGGCAGGCGCGCGTCCAAGCGTATCTGGGCGATGGGACCAGCGAGCGCGGCGCGCAATCGTACTTCAACTTTGGGCCGCGTGCGTTTGTTCGCAAGCCGCAGTACATGTTCGGCTGGGACTGGGGGCCGGAGCTTGTGTCGTGCGGTATCCACGGGTCGGTGGAGTTCGTGACGGTTCCGGTCGCCGAGATCGTGGACTGGCGTATGGACTACGATTTCACCGACCCGATCACGGTCGAGATTCGCCTTCAGATCACGGTAGAAAAGTACGACGACTCACCGCTCACAGTCGGGGCCGCGCTGTACGCGCCCGGCGACAACACGCCGTCCGCGCCGCTCCCCAACGCGCCGGGTCGCCACACGGTCCACCTTGTTATTCGCAACCAGAAGGTCGCCCGCTGGAATCCGAACGGCATGTCTCTCGCCCCGACCGTGAACGGAGTCCGACCGCTCGGCGGCCCGCAAAAACGAACGCTTCTCAACCTGCGCGTGTGGCGCACGGAAACCAACACCAATATAGAAACCGAAACCATCGCGCACAAAGGCGTTTCGGTCGGCTTCCGAACCGTGGAGTTAGTGCAGGAGCCGGACGCCGACGGCAAGGGCGCAGGCATGATTTTCCGCATCAATGGTGTGGATACGTT
>CAXUMS010000280.1:0-2304 GCA_964252165.1 uncultured Armatimonadaceae bacterium | reverse complement strand
TATGTTCTACCGTCAGGTTCTGACTATCAACTCTCTTGCTACCAACTTTCTTGCTATCTCTCCCCCAATGACTGACGCCCAGATCGCCGCTGTAATCCGCCGCGTATCGCCGCACGAACTGTATAAGATCGTGGGGCGATTGTCGGGGCCGTATCCGACGCGGCACACGCAGGGGGCGAATTTACGCCCCGCCGCGACGTGGCTCAGGGCGCAGTTTCGCGCGCGGGGCTACCGTAATGTCCGTTTCCACGAATACGAAAAGGCGGGCCTGACGCTTCCCAATGTAGTTGCGGTCAAACCGGGCAAAACCGCGCAAACCATTATTGTCGGGGCGCATTTCGACAGCCGGATGCAGGATCTGAACGACGCCAAATCGCCCGCGCCCGGCGCGAACGACAATGGAAGCGGGGTCGCCGCCGTGCTGGAAATCGCGCGGCTCCTGAAAAACATTCCGACCGGCCCGACTATCCGCTTCGTTCTTTTTTCGGGCGAGGAGCAGGGTTACTGGGGTTCCGCGCCCTATGCGGCAAGCGTCAAAGCCGAGCGCGTTCCGGTGCGCTTCATGTTCAATCTGGACGAGATCGGTTGCCCGCCCAAAGATCGCGCCCTTTTTGTGGACCGCGACAAAGGCAACGCGACCCGCGCCAACGATGCCGAATCCGCCCGGCTTGTCGCCAAGATGCAGAAACTGGCGCGGACGGTGGTTCATGTTCCTACCCGCGTGGACCCCGCCGAGAACAGTGATTACATGCCGTTCGAGGCGCAGGGCTGGCCTATCGTCGGTATCTACGAGGCCGGAAAGTACGCCGCGTACCATACGTCGGATGACACGCTCGAAAAGGTGGACTTTTTGTATGTCGCCTCCGCGACGCGCCTTGCGCTCGCCCTCCTGTTGTCCGAAGCCGCTTTGTAGTCGCAACTATCGCTTATGTCGCTCGCACGAATAATTGGACAGGATGCCGCTGTCGCCGCGCTTCGCTCCGGGATCGCCCGTGACGCAGTTCCGCAGGCGTATTTGTTTGTCGGCCCGGACAGCGTGGGCAAAACAACCGCCGCCGTCGAGTTCGCCAAAGCCGTCAACTGCAAACGCCGCGTGTTGGCCCCCCCCGCCCCCAATAAGGGGCGAGCCTCGGATAAAGAAGATGCGTTGGTAACGGCAAATGTTTTAGCCCCCCCCTTATTGGGGGCGGGGGGGGCATTGTTCGATGACGCCTGCGACGTTTGCGCCAACTGCACGCGGATCGCGGAAAACCAGCATCCCGATGTGGCCCGTATCGCGCCGGAAGCCGATATGACGCGCATGTGGCAGCTGTGGACGCGGCCCGGACACCCGCCCGGCGCGCTGGAAACACTGTCGTTCGCGCCGATCGCCGCGCCGCGCCGGTTTTATATTTTCGAGAAGGCGGAAACGCTGAACGAGGAGGCCGCGAACTCGTTCCTGAAGTCCCTCGAAGAGCCGCCGCCGTACGTGCAATTTGTGCTGTGCGCGCCGTCACCGACCTCGGTTCTCGCCACCATCTTGTCGCGTTGCCAGATGATACGGTTCCGCCCGGTCGCGACAAACGCTATCGCTCAAGGGCTTGTGGAGCGCAAGAATATGGACGCGCGCGAAGCCCAGGTTCTCGCCGCGTACGCGCAAGGGGCGGCGGGGCGCGCGTTCCGCCTCGCTGACGCGCCCGAGTTGCGCGCCCAGCGGGAAACGCTTCTCGACCTTGCGGCCCGTATCACGCACAGTCCCGGTATCGCCGCGTTCAAGCTCGCCGAAGATTTGCGAAGTCTCGCCAAGCCCCCCGCCGCCTCGAAGCCCAAAAAAGGCGAGGCGAGCGCCGCCGCCGCGACCGAGACGGAGGAAACCGGGGACAAAACTGCGCGCGGCGACATCACGCGGGCCGTGGATGTATTGTGCGCATTCTTCGCGGACCTGCTCGCGGTCGCCCTGCGCGGCCCGCACGCCCCGATTGTCCACGAGGAACGCCGGGCGGCTTTGATCGAATCCGCCAAACGGTATCGGCCCGAACAGATCGCCGAGAATATCGAAACGCTGTTCGCGTTTCGCGGCTACCTCGTCCGCAACGCCAACGCCCAACTCGCGACCGAGGTTTTGATGCTGAAACTAACGCCGCGCCGGGGCGGGTAGCCTCGCGTAACATGGTTGGAGCCAAGTTTAACGTGAACCACAACCACTATCTGATGAAAATGTGGGGTTGTTGTCGGGTGGTTTGTTTTCGAGAGGCGCGTTTCACGAGGGGCTAAAGCCCTCTCGCTACCGGGCGCGGGGCGCGCCGTAATCCCGCTGAAGCGGGA
>CAXUMS010000279.1:0-2379 GCA_964252165.1 uncultured Armatimonadaceae bacterium | reverse complement strand
CTGAACGGGGCATGAATACGATCACGCCCGTTTTCGTCCACGGGGAAGTCGTCTTCAACGTCTTCGCCGATGCGGGGGTCATACGCCCCGCCCATTCCCCCATTGGGGTCCGAGGCATAGCCGGTTGCGGGGTCCCGGTACCCGCCCGCGCTTGTGAACGGGTACGAGGGCGGGGGCGCATACCCGCCGCCACCGATGATCGGGTTGCCGTTGTCGTTGGCCCACGCATCCAGCGCGTACGAGGGCGACCACGTAGCGGTGCCGGACTGGTCGTAAACGCTTGCCAGTTGGCCCGTGGGATCATACTCGCCCTGCTCGGTCCCCACGCAGATCCCCGCCACGATGGACTCAAGAAAACCGGTTCCGGTGTAACTCGTGTAGGAACCGCCGCCGCTTCCCTGCTGAACCAGAGCGGACGCGCTGTACCGAAGCAAAGCGGCACTGAACGTATCGGCGCTTGCACTACTACTCGTGAAGGTCGCAAAGGGGTCCGCGAATGGCCCGCGAACGCCGCCGCTATTGCCAGTTAGGGCAGCAAGGGCTGACGAATCACTAAGGTCGGAGCGGGCCGCGAACGGCGCATGCTCGAATGACTGCGCCGGAAGCCGCGCGAAACGGGATTGCGGCCCGGAGCGCGTTCGTGGTTCCGGCGATCAGGTCGAGCCGCTTGTCCTGGTAGGCTTCGGCAAAGGCGGGCAGGGCGCGCCATCGTTGAAGCGTGGACCGGCTCACCCCGGCGCTTAATGCCGCTTCATCAAACGTGCGGCAGGTGAGCAGGGCGTAGACAGCCTTCTCCTGCGCGGGCGTCAGTTCTTCGCCTTCGGTCGCCTCTTTGCTGTTTAATGGTTCATTCTGGTTCATTTCGGTTCAATGAAATTATACCGCCGTTCTGTGAACGCGTTCACTTTACCGGATCGTGAGAAACAAAAACGGCCCGGTGACAAGTTCACCGGGCCGTTCTATTTTGCTCTAAGTTATTTTAGATAAGAGGAAATTATTTAAGAGATTGTTTCGTTATCAACAATTTCGCTGTTTTCATCTGGAAAACGGAACGGAAGTGGAGTTACCGGAAGATCTTCGTCCATGACGATAAGTGTATCCGTATGACGAGCAAGCACTGCCATCACTATATCCACGATCAAAATCGCTGCGTCTGTGTTCCAATTGGAAGGTGGGCAGGTTGACTGGTTATTCCTCCATTCATAATCCAATTCGGCCCAAATCTCACCACCAAGTTCACGCACAGTACGCATTTTGTGCTGCTGTTCGTTTTCAATACTCATAAAGATTCGTAACCTTCCATAAGTTGCTTAATCATCGCTGAGTTTGCAGCATCTCCACGCTTGTGACCTAAGAACTTTCCAACGATGTCATAACCGCCCTTGTTGTTTAACTTGACGATTACACGGCCAAGATTTTCTCCTCGTAACTCGAAAAAGCCTCTGCCTAATGAGCGGGTCCCTATTCCTGGATTTACGTTACCCTCACGCAACTTACGTATCAAGTCGTTTACTTCTATCTGCACTGGCTTTTCCAATTTTTCAGCGATGCGAATAGCATAACTGTTATTTTTCATTCCTCCTCTTATTGGAATTACTAAAGGAGAAATCCGCTTTTCTTCCTTTGCGATACGAGCGATAGAACCGCCACCGCCACCGCCATGCGGAATCGTCGGCACCGCCGAAAACGCCTCGCCAGCCCGCTCCCACACGCTGAGGCATTCCCCGGAGATCGGATCGTAGCCCGTGATCGCTGTGTACCCGGAGTACGCCTGCCCCGCAAAAGGAACGCGCCGCGCAAGGTCCGCGACAAGACGCCGCGCATCGCTGCCCGGCTGGAATGGGCGCGAGGCCAGCAACTCCTTTCGACCGTCTCGCATATGGGCGCGGTAGAACGCTTTGGGCGACCCATACTCCTCGTCTTCCGCATCGCTTCCCATCGCGGAGTCATACGAACCATTCAGTCCGCTATCGGGGTCCGAGGAGTAGCCGGTTGCGGGATCCTGGTACGCCCCCCCCGTGGTGAACGGGTAACCGGCAAACTGCGCGCCGCCGCCGTTCCCATGCGCATCCTGCGGCGTTCCTACCGCCTCCGCCAAAACCGCGCCGTCAGTGTCACGAACACGTACCAACTCGCCGGAAGGACTGTACTCGCCTTGGTAGCCACGCCCCTCGTACACCCCGGCTAAGAACAACTCGACAAAGCCGTTCCCCATGTAACTGACGTATTGCTGCTGACCGTAGCCGCCGCCCTGAAGCGCGATAGCATTGACGGCACGGAAAGCAAGGTCGCCGGTGATTGTGAAGGTCGTCAGGCTCGCAAAGGGGTCCGCGAACGGCCCGCGAACGCCGCCGCTATTGCCAGTTAGGGCAGCAAGGG
>CAXUMS010000278.1:0-2387 GCA_964252165.1 uncultured Armatimonadaceae bacterium | reverse complement strand
TGGTATAGCCAGTAACACCCAACACCCAACACCCAACACCCAACACCCAACACCCTCCGACGCGCTACGGAACCGGCGACACGTTCGGCGCGAGCCGCCGCAACACGAACCGGTCCAGTAGCAAATAAACCAGGGCGCCGATTACAACCCCGATGCCGATGCCGAGCAGGGCGCGCCAAACGATAAACACGAGCGGCGTGTGCAGGTGACAAAATGAGTTCAAAAGCGACGCTTGCCCAATCGCGCCCATAATCAGTAGCGGCAGGGCGAGAGCGCGGGCGAGGCGCGGTGTGCTGGGGCGGGCGGCGAGAAGCAGAGCGATCAAAAGGGCCGGATGGCATAGCGTTTCCTTGAAGCGCGGGCGGGCGTAGAAAACACGGTCCTGGAGCGAGCGCAGTTTTAGCTCGAAGCCGGACACGCCCACCGGGGAATCGTTGCCGGACCGCATGACCAGAAGCGCCAGCACGACAAGAATCGCCAGCGCCGCCGCAACCTGCCAAATTAGAAGCGGTTGCGCGGCGAACGTGGCAACACGCGCCCGGGCGTCCGCGACCGCCCGGGAGAACGTCCGGGTTTGGGTTGCGCGCAGGTTCAAAACGTAAAGGAGCGCGACCAGAAGAACCGGCACGATCAGGGTCGCCTTGACGCCCGTGAATACCTCGGCCTTGACCAGAAACAAGCGGTCGGCGAGCAAGCCGACGATAAACGCGATCCCCAGACCCGTTACCACGGTCGCCTGCGCGAACCGGGTCAGCGCGACAAAAAGCGGGTTTTCCCTCGGCGAAGCCGGTCTCAATAAATCGTGCCGGACGAGGCCGAGCGTGGGGAAAACCAGCGCGGCGGCGAGCGCGGCATATTGTACGCCTTTGTAGCCGCTGACCGGCGCTATAGGAAGCGCGAAAAGGAGCAAGCCGCCTGCCGCCGCCGCAACGGCGATAACGCGTCCGGTTCCGCCCGTGAGGAAGCCGGTAATGCTGTCCAGCAAAAGCCAGAATCCCGCCGCGACGCCCACGCCCATCAGGGCGCGCAGGTAGATCGGGACAACCAGCGGGTCGAAGCCGTGCGCCAGCCCCGCCTCCAATTCGCCCTTGTCCTTCAAGCCGTCCGCGATTTTCTTGATGTAATCGTTGGCGTTTTTGTTGATAGGGTCGGGTTCATCAAGGAACAAGCGCACGAACAAAACGCGAATATCGCGTTCGCGTGCGGCGAGCAGAAACCGCTGGATATTGCCGGGCATGTCGGCGGCTTGCATTTCGGCCCCGGTGACCGTGTGAACGCGCACCACACGCTCCACAGCCGCGCGGGTCAGGAGCGGATCGCCTTTTTGCTTGCCGAACTCCACGGTTCCATATTGAAGCGAGGATTCCCGCAGGGCGGACGCGGTGGACGGTTGATTCGGCTCTTTGGGGTCGTCGGCGATAAACGCCTTGTTGCCCAGAACCTCGTCGCCCGTGAAAATCACCGTGGATGCGCCCGCGTCCTTGAGGCTTTTCAGGCTCGCGACAATTCCCCTCGGCTCGGCCCCGCCATAGTTGCCGATACGCCCCACAATCCCCAGATGGGCATCGCTAACAAGTTTGACCTCGCTCGGGTCCAGCCCGACGCCCACGCCGCGAACAAACGACCAGGGTTGATTGACGGACAAGCGCAACGGCCCGGATGTCGTAAGCGCGGTCGTAAAATGGGTTTTGAAGCCGAAAACGGTTTGCAAATGACGCAAAAGGGCGGGGCCTTCCGCTTGGGCGGTCGCGCCCGCGCCGGGAACAAGAACCGTTCCCCTTTCGCCGCTTTCCGCAATAGCGATACGCCGGGCGTCTTCGAGCGCGCCGATGGTGTCTTCCTGCAACGCGACCGACACCGCGCCAGCCTGCTTGAATGTTCGCAGAACGTCGGGGAGCGGAACGCCTTGCGTCGCCGCGAGACTGCGGAGTTCGTTGAAGTCCAGCGCGATCTCGACGCGCCGGTTCGCGCGCTCTACCTGCCAGCGGTTGCGCGCGCTCATCAAGGCTGCGAGAGCGCCCAGAAACACCAACGCCCAAAGCGCGGTCCGCAGTCGCCGACGCCCCGCCCATCGCGCCGGGGCCGTTCCCGCCGCGCCCGCGGGCGCGTTTGCGCCCGCGCCGCCTACCCGTGTTTGCGCCGTTCGCTTTTGCGTCCCGCCGCCGCTACTGATACCGCCGCCGCCCTGTCCCACTATACGCCTCGCCCCAAGCGGCATGGTCTGCACGCCGCTTATCCGCCGACGCGCGCCGCCCGTCCCTTTTCCCATCCCCAAACCGTGGTTTCCGCCGCGAAACCCGGTTTGACAGCCTCGCAGTATCGTACCGTTAAAGCCCGCGCGGCGCGAGGTTAGCGTTTTGTTGGTCGTTTGCGTCTACGTTGTCGTT
>CAXUMS010000277.1:0-2399 GCA_964252165.1 uncultured Armatimonadaceae bacterium | reverse complement strand
TCTTCTTTGCGGCGCTGAACTGTATCTTGAGCGACTTGCCGACCGCCCTCAACGCCTGCCACACCGCGTGCTATAGTGTGTTCTTGTCAACGTAATCTTGTGGTTGGAGCCACTCGTACTTGAGGCGCTTCCAAAGCGTCTCCACGATGTTCAGAGGCGGCGAGTTTGCAAGTGTGCAAACGGGTACGTCGGCAAAAACCACACGAACAAACCCCGCTCCTGCCAAATCTTCCCCCGCTCTTTAACCGCTTTGGTATGCACTCGCGCCTTGTCCAGCGTTGTCCAAAACAACCACCGTCAACCTGCCAAGCGTCAAAGACAACCGGTCCAACCGCTCGCGGATCCAGTCCGCTGTAACAGGCTCCTCCGTCACGAACGACAAATAACGGTTGTCGCGGGCGAGCAAGGCGAAGCAGTTCAAGCCGCCGCCCTGCGTGGACGGTAAAGTGACCTGTTCATCCTGTTCATCCTTCCGGGACCAAAAGAATGTACGCTTAGTGTAGCCGTGGGCGCGACAATCGTCCATATCTACGTTTGCCCTTGTTATGCCCGCAATTGACCTTCCGGACTCGGCGCCATATCACCGAAACGGCGGCGCGTGGGCGGCATGGAGCAGGAGCGAGGACGGAACCGCGTCGCCGTCCGCCACGGCGTTGCGGTAGGCGCGCGGCGTTCGCCCCCATGCCGTTTTGAAACAACGCACGAAGTGGAACTGGCTTTCAAAGCCGCACAGGGCGGCGATCTCTCCCACCGCATAGTTCGAGCGCGCGAGCAGGATCGCCGCCCGGTCCAGTCGTGCAAGACGTACGGTTTCTCCGGGTGAGCGTCCGGTCGCACGCTTGAAAATGCGGCAAAGATATTCCGGCGTGACGCACGCGTACCCGGCGATTTCAGGAAGCGAGATAGGGGCGGTTCCGTCTTCGTCCAAACAACGCGTGATAAACGCCACGGCGCGCGTCACCGGATCGGGCAAAGCGAGCGTTCCCACCCCGCCCGCGCCGCTTTCGTTTTGCCCGGTGACAAACGTGGACAGCAAACTAAGCGCGACAAGATGGGTTTGAACGAGGTCGCCTCGTCCGCTCCACGTGAGCAAGTGACGAAACGAAGACCGGAGCAGATCGTCGTCCCGCGAAACGCGCACATGGGGCCATGTGTCCGTGGCTCCCCAGGCGGGCGGCGGCGCGCCGGTCATCTCGAAATGGAAGTAGCCGTGCCGCGTTCGCCTGTGCGCGTCCCAGCGGAAACCATCGGTCGCGCCGGGGCGACACAACACTATCGCGCCTTCCGGGGCATCGAACTCCGCCCCATCGCGTACGTAAACGGCGTCGCTTTCTATCAGCCAAACAAACTCCCAGTTTCGCAAAACGCGCGGCCCGAAGCTCGCGCCGGGCGGGTAGGTCGCGATAGAAAACTGGTCCGGGACATGCAGGTCAAGCGGCATTTGCATCGGGGTCGCTTTGCGATTCGCCGTCTTCGCGGGCGTACAAAATCTGTGCGAGCGCGACCAGCGCGGCTGTCTCGGTTCGCAACACGCGCGGGCCGAGCGTAACCGTACGCGCGCCCGCGCTCTCGAAGCGCGTAACTTCCTCGTTTGTCAGGCCGCCTTCCGGGCCGACAATCACGAGGAGGCGTAGCTCGGATGCGCCGTCACCGCCGCCGCCACCGCCGCCACTTGGCAAATCCGCGAGTGCGCGCGCAAGGGAAACCGAGCCGCTTTCGTGGAGCGTAAGGGTCGCGTCGTAGCCGGTAACGGCCTTTGCGACATCGGCGGCGAACGGTAGCCATTCCACAGTCGGCAACACGGCCCGGCGCGATTGCTCCGCCGATGATTGCACAATCCCGCGCCACCGCGCCAAACGCTTTTCGATCTTTTCGCCGTCCGCGAGCCGCGCGACCGACCGCTGCGCGGCCCAGAACGCGAAACCCGATGCGCCGACCTCGGTGCCGTGTTGCAACACCTGCTCGATCTGCCCGGAGGTTTTCGGCAGAGCCTGCGCGACCGTGATCCGCGTCCGCGCCTCGCCAGTCGCCGCGCCCCGCTCCTCGATAGTCGCCTGAACGTTTTTCGCGGAAACTTCGGTTAAACGACATGCGAACCGTCCTCCAACTCCATCCACGGCGATAATGGGGTCGCCGGGCGCAAGCCGTAAGACATTGCGCGCGTGATGGGCGGCATCGGGCGGCAGGGTAACGGTGTCGCCTCGAATGACAGCGGGCGGAACGAAAAATTGGGGGATGGACGACATAAATTTAATGCGGGTTTAGAACTGGGATAGCGGAAGTTTTCGATTGTTTGTTTTCGAGAGGCGCGTTTCACGAGGGACTAAAGCCCTCTCGCTATCAGGCGCGGGGCGCGCCGTAATCCCGCTGAAGCGGGAAGCGCCAGACGGCTCGTGTTG
>CAXUMS010000276.1:0-2538 GCA_964252165.1 uncultured Armatimonadaceae bacterium | reverse complement strand
AATACCGTTTAGGAAACTTGAACGGCGCGCAGGAGCGTTTCGCAACCGCCGCCGAAATCAACCCGACATCGGCCCTGGCGTGGTCGAATTTGGGCGCGGTCTACTCGCGCAAGAAAGACCTTCCGAACGCCATTAACGCCTGGCGCAAGGCCGCCGCGCTGAAGCCGGATGACGGCGAAACGCGGCAGTTCCTCGCGCTTGCGCTTGCAAGCGAAGGCAAGCCGAACGAGGCTCTCCGCTACTTCAAGGAAGCCGCGCGTTTGGGCAACAGCGCCGGCGGCGGCGGCGCGCTTTATAACTCCATCGGGCTGTCGTACCAGAAATTGGGCAAGCTAAATCTCGCCTTCGATGCGTTCACCGAGGCCATTCGCCGCGAGCCGAAGAACGCGTCCGCGCACAACAACCGGGGCGTAATCTACGAAAAGCGGGGCCAAACCGTGGAAGCGGTCGCGGAATACCGCAAAGCCATCGCGCTCGACCGGAACAACGCGCAGGCGCGGCAAAACCTCGCCCGCTACGGCGTCAGCGCCGCACAACCGAGCGGCGGCGGCGCAACGGTCCGTCCGGTTCTCCCGCGCCGCGCCGCGCCCGCCTCGTCGTCGCAAACCACGCAGGTACTGCCCGCGTCGCCGCGTGTGCGGTAAGATGGCGTAAAAACCGCCACGCGCCCGGAAGCGGCGTAAACACAAAAGGCGTTACGGATCACCGTAACGCCTTTTGTTGGTTTGGGGCGGGGGCATTACCGCTTCTCGCGCCGATTCCGTTTTTATCTATGCGCTACCGACGCGCGGTAACCGGCCTCCATATGGTCGCTTGTTGCGTTTGGTACAAGCCGGTGATTTCTGACCCAATTGGCGGCGCCGGTTCCTCGGTCCCAGCGTCGTTCCGCCAGCGCAGTTTCTTCCAAACCGTTTTGTCCACGCTCGCGCCCCCGGAGTCCAACAAAAGCAACGGCGCGGGCAAAGCGGCGCCGACAGGCGTTCGCCCCGAAACGCCGACCAGATGCGTCACGACCGCGAAACCGCGTAGCGACGAGAACCGAAGCGTATCTCCGCTCCAATAGTCTTCAACCGTTGCCGCGCGGCTTTGCGCCCTTTGCGTGATTTCGCCCACGCCCCACGCCGCGATCAGCAAAACTAAAACCGCGAGCCAAAAACGGTTCCACCGGAGCAGGGCGCGGTGCGAGTTGTCGCGGGCGGCGGTCGCGTTCGGTGTCATATGGCGTCGCTTCGCTTATCGGCCCGCTACTTGCCTTTGATCGCGCCAAACGTCATGCCGCGCAGAAGATGGTTGCGCATCAGGAACGTGAACGCGGCGGCGGGCAGAACGAAAATCAGGGCGCGAGCGGCGATCTGGTTCCACTCGATCACGCCGCCGCCGACCACGGCGGTAATGGACGGCGGGGCGGTGAGCGGCTTGCCGTTAGAGAGGAACTGCGCGAATGCGTACTCGTTCCACGCGTTCAGGAAGCAGAAAACCGCCGTCGCCGCCATGCCCGGCACAATCAGCGGGAGTGTGGTTTTGCGGAACGCTTGCAGGCGCGTGTAGCGGTCCAAAAGGGCCGCCTCCTCGTATTCGGGCGGCACATCATCGGTGAAGCCCTTCATCAGCCAGACCGCGAACGCGACATTGACGGTCGTATAAAGGAGAATCAGGCCCGCGTGCGTGTTCAAAAGGTGAAGGCTTTTGAACATTAGGAAGACCGGGACCGCGACCACGACCGGCGGCAACATCCGGGTGGACAAGATGAAAAACAAAGCGTCGTTTTTGGCCTTGATGCGGAACCGCGAGAACGCGTACGCGGCGAGCGTCCCCATACCGACCGCGAGAACCGTGGACGTAACCGCAATTACCAAACTGCCGCCGAGTTGCGATGGGAACGCCGCCGCGCTTGCTGTATCGCGGCGCGCGAGGGCGGCGAGAGGCTGGCGGCCGAGGCCGAGAGCCTGGCGGGCCGGCTGGAAGCGGCCGGGACGCGGATCGACGAGAGCGTGCGCGTGCATGGCGGCGCGCTCGAAGCCAACCTGTCCGGGTTCGAGACCCGTCTCAGCCACGCGCTGGAGATGCAGGCGGGCGACGCCGCGGGGGCGCTGGAGAGCGTCATCGCGCGCGTGTCGGGCGAGCTCTCGATCAGGCTGGGCGAGGTCGGCGCGACCTTCGACAGCCGCGGGCGCGAGATCGCCGACATGCTGGCGCGCCAGACCGCCGAGGCGAACTCCGCGCTCGCCGGCACGGGCAAGGACGTCGTCCTGGCGATCGCGACGCAGAGCGCACGGATCAACGAGGTCCTGACGCAGACCGGGCGCACGCTCTCGGAGACCGTCGATACGGGCGGGCGGGTCATCGACAACGCGCTCGGCGCGAAGCTCGATGCGCTGGAGCAGACGATCGTCACGCGCGGCGGCGCGCTGGTCGACCGGCTGAGCGGCGAGATCGGGACGTTCAACCTCACCGTCAGCGGCAGCCTCGCGACGATGAACCAGGTCGTGAGCGTGGAGGGACGCGACTTCGCGGACCGCCTCGAGCGGAGCGCGAGCG
>CAXUMS010000275.1:0-2602 GCA_964252165.1 uncultured Armatimonadaceae bacterium | reverse complement strand
GCCGATAAAAACATCGGCAAGCGACCTGACGGAAAACTACGGAGAATAATGCGCCCGCTTGACAAAAGCGCATGGGAAGGCTATAATTTGTGCGTTCCGTATAGTCCTGTTTGGTTGGTTTGGAGTGATGTCCGAGTTGGTCGAAGGAGCACGACTGGAAATCGTGTATAGGGGTTAAATCCCTATCGTGGGTTCGAATCCCACTCGCTCCGCTTTGTTTCCGCGGGTCGCCCCGGCGTCGCCCTTCGGCGAATCCCTGCGGCGACCTGTTCCATTTCCTTAGTAGCCCCCACAAGGAGACCGCCGCTTGCGACGACCGTTGCGCCGTCTTGTTCCTCGCTTCCCGGTTTCGCCCCGCGCGAACCGGCGTTCTAAACCTGCGCGCCGCTCCCCCCGCCGCGCCCTGCGGGACCTTCCCCTTTGGCAACGTCTTGTTTTTACCGCGACGCTCGCGCCCGCGCTTCTTGTGGGCGGCGCATCGGCGGCGTTTTACCTTCGTCTCCACCGCGAATCCGAGATGGCGTCTATCGCCCGATTACCGCTTCTCGCCACCCCGCACACGGGCCAGCGGATTCTGGTCATCGCGCCCCACTGTGATGATGAAACGCTGGGCGCAGGCTCGCTGATCGCCGAGGCGCGCCGGAACGGCGTCCCGGTAACAATTGCGTTTTTGACCAACGGCGACGGTTTCCATGCCGCCGCAAGCCGAACGCTTCACGAGGTGAATTTGACGCCGTCCGATTATGTGCGTTTTGCGGAAAAGCGGCAGGTCGAGGCCACCGAGGCGCTGGGCGAACTGGGCGTTACGCCCCGAAACATCCAGTTTTTAGGCTACCCGGACCGGGGCCTCAAGCCGATGTGGGAAGACTGTTGGGACGCGAAGAATTTGTATCGCTCCTACTACACCGGACACACTCGGTCCCCGTATGCGCGGACGTTCACGCCGCGGACGCCGTACTGCGGCGCGGCGCTTGAGGCCGACCTGGAACGCCTTTTGGAAACCGTGCGGCCCACCGATATTTTTGTCACGCACCCATCCGATGACCATCCCGATCACGCGGCCGCGCCCGCGTTCGCGCAGGCCGCGGTCGCGCTGTGCGTTCAAAAAGGCGACGCATGGGCGCAGAAGGTTCGGATGCGGTATTACCTGGTTCACCGGGGCGACTGGCCGCTCCCGCAGGGGAACCGACCGGACCGACCGCTGACGCCGCCCGCCGGTATGACCGCGATTGACACCCACTGGATCGCCTTTCCCACGACCAATGCGGACAAAGAAGCCAAAACGCGCGCCCTGGAGCGCTACGTTTCGCAGATGAACGTGTGCCGTCGGTTTTTGTCGTCGTTCGTTCGCACCAACGAGTTGTTCGGAACCCTCCCGGAGCCGACCATCCCCACGGATTTCGTTCACCTGCCCGCGCTCGCGCTCGACGCCGCCGGGGACGATGTCACGCGATACGCCGCGCCCGCCGCCGACATCACCGGCATTTCCCTTTCCGAAGAAACCGGCGTAACGGCAAGCGATTCCAGTCCAACAAGCCTTGTATCCGATACGAAAACGGCGGGTGACCGAGAAACCCGGCTTCGTATCCGGCTGACGACGCGCGGACGGGTGTCGCCGCGCGTCCAATACGTGGTGCGATTGATCGCGGCGCGGCCCGCGTCCGCAGATGGTCTGAGAAAATCCGGGGATTTATCTCGCTCCGTGGCGCTAAATGTGCCTATGCAGTTATCGAACTCGCCGTTCGCACTGGAAGCGACCGTTCCCCTGTCCGAAATCAACGTTGCCCGCAACGGCTTAAAACGCGGAAAGCGCTCGCAAACGCGTCTTTGGGTGTCGGCGGAAACGCGTTTGGGCGGACGACTTTTAGTGGATAATCTCGGCTATAGAACCTTTCTGGTCGGCCCTGCCGCTGTGGTTCCCAGTACGGAAGCGCAGGCCGCTTCGTCGCCCCGGCAAACGTCCCGTACAACAACGGCGGCGCGGCGCGGTTCCAGCGCTGATACGCGCTAACACAACAGTGAATTCGTGAGAAAGCGACACCACGGCGTATGAATGGAGCGGCGGTCACCTCTACCGCAGGATCAGGCGGCAATAGCGACGCGGCGACGGCAAGCGACCGGCGCAACGTTTGGCGTGTTACCGAGTTGCAATTTCGCGGCCCGCTTCGCGTTCGGCGCGCGGGCGAACGCGAGGCCCTGCTCCTGACATTCCTGTGCGCGCTCGATATGTACACCACACTCTGGTGGGTGATGACGGGAAGCGCGGTAGAGTCAAACGCTCTGCTGGCGTGGACCTTCAACCATCATCCCCTGTACTTTGTGGCGCTGAAAAGCGCCGCCTGCCTCCCCGCCCTTCTGCTCGCCCCGCGTCTCGCCCGCAATCACCCGCGCTTTACGGTCTGGCTTCTGCGCGGTATCCTCGTCGCCTATATCGGCTACTACCTGATGAACGTCAAGTAACGCGGCTGATGGTTAGTCGTTGGCGTCTACTTACCGTTTGACTAAATCGCTCATGCCGCGCGGCACCCTCTCAAGCCGAGGGCGGCTCAAGCCTAACGCTTGACCGTGCATTCTTAAACGAAAGGCTCACTGGTTTTTCCGT
>CAXUMS010000274.1:0-2633 GCA_964252165.1 uncultured Armatimonadaceae bacterium | reverse complement strand
TTCATTAAGTTCTTTAAGCGCACTTCAACAAAAATATAGGTAGACCCAAAGGTTAAATAGTTACCTTTGGCCACCGACATCTGCTAACCCCACTGTAGAGTAGGATGTGCAGATGCTCAAAGCCGCGCTTCTTTATGGCAAAGGCGCAACCCCTGTAGCAGGCGAACCTTCCAGAATATCGAAACAAAAACGGACCGGTGAACTTGTCACCGGGCCGTTTTTGTTTCTCATGAACCCTTAAAGTGAACGTGTTCATCAGCGGGAGGTATAATCCCATTGAACCGAAATGAACCAGAATGAACCATCAGACGAAGAAGCGACCGGACCAACCGAAGCCGGTAGCGAAGAACGCCCGCGCAGGAGAAGGCGGTCTACGCCCTGCTCACCTGCCGCACGTTCGAGGAAGCGGCGGCTCGTCAGCACCCCACGCCGGACCTGATTTGACACAAGTTTGCGGCGCGCTTAAAATGAGGGGTAGAGGTGCAACGGTGAGAAAGTATGTAATTTCGTTGAGTTTGGCCGCGACGCTCGGGGCGACGATGCTGGGTGGCGTTGGGGTGAGGGGAGTGGCGGCGCAGGGCGGGCCTCCGGTGAAGCATCCGGTCGCGACCATTGTGACCAACAAGGGAACAATTCGTTTTCGGATGTATCCGGAAGAAGCGCCGAACACGGTCGCAAACTTTGTTAAACTCGCCAAAAAAGGCTTTTACAACGGTTTGACGTTTCACCGGGTCGAGCCGGGCTTTGTCATTCAGGGCGGCGACCCCAAAGGAAACGGGTCGGGCGGTCCCGGCTACTCAATCAAAAACGAGACCAACCAGAAACTGCGACACAATCGCGGGGCGGTCGCGATGGCGAACGCGGGGCGCGACACGGCAGGCTCGCAGTTTTATATCGTGATTGATAAACCCGCTCCGCACCTGGACAATGGCGACTACACCATTTTTGGCCAAGTTTTTGAAGGGCAAAGCGTCGCGGAGAAAATCAAGGTCGGCGATAAGATGCTCAAAGTGACAATCAAGGGAGAATAAACTAGCGATGACCAAGCATTATCTATCTTCCCTATCGCTCGCGGCCTCGCTTGCCGCGAGCGCGCTGGTTGCGGGCGCGCCTGTATCGGCCCGCGCGCAGGACGCGCCGCCGCCCGCTCCCGTGGTTGCGTCCAAGCCTGACGTGGTTGCTCTGTATCCTATTGCGACTATCGAAACGGTGAAGGGGACCATCAAGATCGAATTGCACCCCGAGGACGCGCCCAACACGGTCGCGAACTTCGTCACGCTCGCCAAAAAAGGCTTTTACGACGGCTTGACATTCCACCGAGTTGTGAAGGGCTTTGTGATTCAAGGCGGCGACCCGACCGGCGACGGAACCGGCGGTCCGGGCTACTCAATTAAAAACGAAACCAATAAGAAACTGCGCCATGTACGCGGGGCGGTCGCGATGGCGAATGCGGGGCGCGACACGGCAGGCTCGCAGTTTTATATCGTAATTGATAAACCCGCCCCGTTCCTCGACAACGGTAACTACACCCTTTTCGGGTTGGTTACCGAAGGGCAGGAGGTCGCGGAGAAAATAAGAGTCGGCGACAAGATGACAAAGGTGGTTATCACCGAGCCGGAACCCGCGCCTCCTGTCGCTCCCGGCGCGCCCGCCGTTCCTGGCGCGTCGCCGATTCCGCCCGCTCCGCCCGCCGCTCCGGCGTCCACGGAAACCCGCCGCGCGGAGCCGCAAGGAACCGTTCAACCCGACATCACCGAGGCGATCCGCGCGAAAGGCTTTAAAAATGTCGTCAAGGTCAAGGTGAAAATTGAGCCGGACGCCAAATCCGCGCCGTACGGAAAAACCGTCGTCAGCCTGGACCGCAAAACCGGCAACCGCGATGCGGATCAGGCCGTGGTGAACGCTCTCAAGCAGTGGAAATGGCGCACCGCGCTTAAGAACGGAACGCCGGTCAAATCCACGGAAACTTTCTTTTACGATATCGCGCTGGGAACGCGCTCTTATGAATAACGACAATAACGAAACCACAGGCGATAACAGCCCTGACAGCCAGAGCGCTGGGGTGATGGGGCATCGAGAAGCGGCGCATCCGCACGCGCCGCATGGCGTCGGCGGCGACACGCCGCCGCGCCGCCGGGTGACGCGGCTTCACGCCGTGGTAAGCGGGCGCGTTCAAGGCGTCGGGTACCGGTACTGGGCGCACCATACGGCTCGGCAGATCGGCGATGAAGACAACGGCGCGCTTGGCGCGATTACAGGCGAGGTACGAAACCTTCCGAACGGAAGCGTTTCCGTGATCGCTGAGGCCGACGCACGCGAACCGCTCGAATCGCTTTTGCGTCAACTGCACCGGGGACCAACCAGCGCCCATGTGGAAGAGGTCGCCCCGATGTGGGAAGATGCGGTCGCCGCACGCTACGATGGGGCGGAACTGTTGGTGGTGTAACGCCGCCGCCCGGGCGTGATGGCGCAGAACAATCCTATATCGCAAACGACCCGCCGCCCGATGTGTACTACCGGGCGGCGGGTCGTTTATTACGGCGTCAAAACGCGTCGTGTTCGCGGCGCGAAATTACCTCCGCATTGTTTCCGTAGTTTTCCGTCAGGTTGCTTCTTTGCTCTTTTTTATTTTA
>CAXUMS010000273.1:0-2735 GCA_964252165.1 uncultured Armatimonadaceae bacterium | reverse complement strand
TTCGGCTTGAGCCGCCCGCCCGGTCACGCTTGCGTGACATCCGGCTTTGAGCGGGGGCCGCGCGGCATGAGCGATTTAGACTTACGACAACGTAGACGCAAACGACAAACGATATGACGACAATTGTTGATTTTAACCAGCCTCGTAATGTGATTGACCAGTATCAGTGGTTGTCGAACGAGGATATTCTCAAGGATTTAGCGGACAAGCGGCATAATTTCTCGATTTTGCTTTGTAATCTGAAGCATGATGTTAATATTGGGTCCGCTATTCGTTCGCACGCCGGATTTTTGGGCGGCGAAATTATTTTGTATGGACATAAGCGGTTTAATCGCGTTCCTGCCGTTGGCACCTACGCATACTCGGTAATCAAGCACCTGAAGTTTATCGAGGAGATCGGGCCGATGCTGGGCGAGTACGACGAGGTGATTGGATGCGACCGTATTGAGGGCAAATCGGAGAACTTGTGGGAGGCGAAATTCGACTACGACAAGAAGACTTTGTTTTGCTTCGGACATGAAACCGACGGTTTGCCGCAGGAGTTAGTGGAGCGTTGCCACCGGCTCGTTCACATTCCGATGTTCGGCGTCACGCGCTCGTTTAATGTCGCGGTCAGCGCGGCGATTGTAATGAATGAGTATGTTCGTGGCATCTACCAGACCACAACGCCCAAGCCCGGCAACCCGTTGGAATCCTACCCGCCGCCCCGACTATGAATATTACCCTTGACACCCTGCTCGCCCTGCTCGCGGTTCCTGGCCCATCCGGGGACGAAGGCGCAATCTCAGATTTCGTGGCGCAGACGATAGCCGAAGAACTGCCGGACGTGCGCGTTCACCGCATCGGCGACAACCTTGTCGCGACAAAAGGAACTGCGCCCCGCGTCGCGATTTTCGCGCACACGGATACGACCGGGTACACATTGGGCTACGACAGCGCGCTTATTCCGATTGGCGGACCAAGCGCGGAGGACGGCGACGAACTTCGTAGCGCGGACGGCGTTACGGGGACGTTGCGGCGCAAAAGCAAAAGCGGCGCGCGGCTTCGCCGGGTGGAAAACGGGAAAGCCGAGCCTGGGGGGCGGTTCGTGTACGCCCGCGCGCCGAAGGTAAAAAACGGCGTGGTAACCGCGCCCTATCTGGATAACCGGGCGGGCGTTTGGTGCGCGCTTCGCGCTCTCGAAGCCGCGCCGAACATTGCGGTCGCATTCACGACTGGCGAGGAAATGCACGGCCACGGCGCGCGCGTTTGCGCCGACTACATCTACCGCGAACACGGTATCACGCAAGCGATTATCGCGGACCTGACATGGCACACCGACGATACGCCGGTTGGCAAGGGCGTGGTCGTGTCCCTTCGCGACGCGTTCTGCCCGCGCCAGTCGTTTCTGGATCGCGTTCTCGTTGTCGCTCGCGACAGCGGCGTCCCCTACCAATGTGAGGTGCAGGCGAACGGCTCGTCCGATGGCGGTCATATCCTGCGTTCGTCGGTTCCGATGGATTGGGTGTTTGTGGGCGCGCCGGAAAAGGCCCCGCACACCGCAAAAGAGCAAGCCGACCTGTCCGACCTGAACGCGATGACGGACTTGCTGGTCGTGCTGGCGGAGAAGTTATAGAGTGGAACTTAATTTGGCTTAGACGTGATAAAGACAGCGCGCTTCGCAAGGTCATAGCGGAACTGCAACGGAAAAATACGCTCGGCTAAATCCAAAGGAACATAAGCGCGTTGGTTCACTATTGCAACAGGCGCTCCTAAAGTAACTCTTTTACCATAAACGGTTGCTGACGATGAACCGGGCTTGAAAGACACGCCCCCGCCCGAGCGTTTGAGCGATATGACGCCGTCGCTCGCCTCGTAATGTAGCGATGATGTCCCTCCACTCGCGGGTAAGCAACCTGCATAAAGGTAAGGCTTTTTATCAATGTAAATAAGCGGGTAGTTCAAACCCGCCTTGCGCCCGTTCCAGTAGGTTGGTACCTCCTGTAGTTTTGCCTGTGCCAAGCGGGTTCTTGATGCCGGGAACTTAACCTTTTTCGTCTTGCTTGACTTGCTTGACAAGCCTAGAATTTCATTAACTTTCACGACTGTGCCGTTGTGGGCGTCAACGCCCACTTGAACGTTGCGCCACTGGTCCGTGTTGACAACGCGCCCGGTCACCCTAACCCAGCAAAGCATCCGCTGGGCGCCAAGATAATCAGGGCGGGTAAGAGTATAACTATGCCCATCGTCTTCTTCAAATGTCGCATCCGTCAGATTAAGTTGTTGCGTAGCGATAGTAGCGGCTTGATCATACGACAAGGCAGGCTGTGAGGAACAACCTACAAATGGATAATAGAAACCAAAGTAGCTTGTTACTTGACCTCGAATTGTATCTACGGAGATGTTACACACACATGAGCCTTGCACACCATTCGCAAGTTCTTGATAGAAAGTAAATTCGTAACTTGTCACAATTTCCAAGCCATCGGTTGTTTTGAGAGTACCTTGATCTTCGGCCCTCATCTTATTTAACAATGACGGTTGGGGATAATGTTGCAGGAGGAAATTGGTGGCTATGGTTTGTACCGCCTCCTTCGTGAGCGCGCGGCTTGACGCCTCCACCAAATCGAAGTTCGGTCCGTAAAAGTCCTCTTTACTCAGCCATGTAGTGTCATTTCTCCTAAAAAAACAAACGTTGCTCCCAAGACTACATACTGTGTATTCGTATTTTCCAGAGGACAAGCCGTAATGAACCA
>CAXUMS010000272.1:0-2780 GCA_964252165.1 uncultured Armatimonadaceae bacterium | reverse complement strand
CCCTGGAAGAGGGAGCCGCGCGGCTTGAGCGATTTAGTCAAACGATAAGTAGACGGCAACGCCAACACAAAAACGAAGGACGACGGAGCGGTTGCGGCGAAATTGGAGACAGGCGGAGGCGTCGCGAGCGTCACGACTGAGGGGGAAGGGTTGGTAAGATGATAATGACACAGGCGGCGTGGCTTGCGGCGGGCGGGTTGATCGCGCTTTTCACGATTTTGACCACCGTGACCGGTGCGGAGCCGGACGGGAGCGGCGGGCTTGCGCGGGTTTTAGCGGACGGCGCGGCGGTCGAGAAGTGCGCGGGCGGGTTCCGGTTTACCGAGGGGCCGTTGTACGAAAAGAAGACCGGGATCGTTTACTTTTCCGATCAGCCCACGGACACGCTTCACGCCTACGACACGAAAACCGGCAAGGCGAGCGTTTTCCGGCATCCGACCGGGGTTCCGAACGGCAACACGTTCGACAAGGACGGGCGGTTGGTCGGGTGCGAGCATCAAACACGGCGCGTTTCGCGGACCGAAAAGAGCGGCGAAATCGTCACGCTCGCCTACGAGTTCGAGGGCAAGCGCCTGAACTCGCCGAACGACATCGTGATCAAATCGGATGGCGCGATCTACTTCACCGACCCGCCGTACGGCATCAAAAAAGAGCAGGAAGAGCTGGGCTTTTACGGCGTGTTTCGTATCGCGCGCGACGGCTCTCTCACGGCGCTTGCGCGCGACTTTGTCAAGCCGAACGGGCTGGCGTTTTCCCCGGATGAGTCCAAACTTTATGTGGATGATACGGACGAAAAGCACATCCGCGTGTTCGATGTGCAGGGGGACGGAACGCTCGCGAACGGGCGCGTGTTCGCCACGCTTCCCCCGAACGGCAAAGAAGGCGCGCCGGACGGTATGAAGGTGGATAAGACGGGCCGCGTGTTCTGCACCGGTCCGGGCGGCGTGTGGGTGTTCGCGCCAAGCGGCGCGCATATCGGAACGATAGAAACGCCGGAGGCTCCGGCCAATGTCGCGTTCGGCGACAAGGACGGCAAAACGCTGTATATCACAGCCCGCACGAGTTTGTACAAAGTGCGCCTGCGCGAGGCCGGACCGATTCCGCCGGTCAGGAAGTAGGCGGTTGGGTGTTAAGAACTCTCACCCTTAACACCTCTTAATATGCGTTCACGCCGACCACGAAATCCCCTTTGGTTCCGGCCTCGACGTAGTTCTTCTGGCGGAGTTTAGCGGGTGGCGCGCCGCGATTGAGCGGGTTATTGATAGGCCTGCCTCCGTCGTCGCGGCTGTCCGGGCCGACGCTGTAGAGGACGAACTTGCGGGCGTTGATGCGCCGGTACCCGAGCGGCGGGAGCGCGCCTTTCGGCCCGGGGACAGCGAATGGGTCGCCCGGCACGGCTTGGAGATAGCCCGCGCGAACCAAGTCCGCGAGAGTGGCAGGGTAGTCGTTCTTTTCTAACTGGTAGGCGCGAAGCGCGAACCGGACGGCAAGCAGGCGCGCCGCCATGTGGGATTCGGCCGCGCGCAGAAACAGCGTGTCGAGGTCGAGCGTGAACTGCTCATTTACCGGGTCGGATGGCGGGCGGGGCAAGACCGGCCTTGCGCCGTACGGAATCTTCGACACGGCGACGGCCCGGTCCCAATACATCATATTGTCGCGGATAATCCGCCCTTTGCCCTTCATCATGATTTGCGCCTGCACCTGCCCGACCGCGAGCGGCGACACGAACGTGGTCCCGCCCACCGTCGCGCTCGCACCAGTGGTCGCGGCGCGGTTGGAGACGATCTCGCGGGCGATCTGGTTGACGCTTAGCGTGGCGAAATACTCGCGCAGGGAAACCACGCCGGAATATTTTTCCTCGGTCAGCGTGTCCCGAAGCGAACCGCGCCCTTGTTCAATGGTTTCCAAACGGCGCGCGGCGGTCCGGGCGGTCGCCGCATCGCACGTTTTCGCGATGTCCCAGAGCGGTTTGCGGGAAATCTGCTCGCACGCGCGCGCGACCAGCCACGCGATATACCCGCCGCCGCGCGGAACATCCGTTCCCAATCGGACGCCATCGAGCGCGTACCGGGCCGCTTCGTTTGGTTGTCTGGCATCCAGACAGGTTCGCGACGCAAACGCGAGCAGGCGGGCGAGCGCGCGCCATTTGGCGTAGCCGGGGCCAGGCGTACTGAGCGAGCGGTCGGGCGGCTGAACAAACGGATGCGCGAACCCGCGCCGGAGCGTTTCCACGGCCCCCCAGTTCAGTGCGACCAGGGCCATGCGGTCCGCGACCGGCGCGAGGGGCGAGCCGCCGCGCCCGGTTTTCGCCCCGCCCGTATCGGTGGAAACCGGCGCAAACCCGGTCGCCGCCCCGCCGCTCGCCCCGCCCGGCACGGCGCCCACGGCGAGCGCTTCGGCCTTGACGTAAAAATCGTACGCGTTGGGAACCGGCAAAACCGGCTCGGGAATAACGACATTGGGGAACTCGCTCGCCCGCTGCCACCACAACGCCCCGCCGCCCACCACGAAAACCGCCGCCGCCGACACCGCGATCAGCCCGCGCTCCGCCCGTGTCAACCGCCCCGCGCCGCGCCGCCGCCCGTCGGTTGCGCCCGCCGTTTTTGTCGCCTCGTTTATCTCGTTCACACTACGTATTGACGCCCCAAGCGGCGCGCAGGTTACGCGCGAAAATAAACAGACGGTCCCCTAAGCCGCAATAAGGGGAGGCGGAAAAACCAAATTAAAAACGCGGGTTGTACAACGCGGGTTGTAGGACGCGGGTTAAAACCCACGTCTGT
>CAXUMS010000271.1:0-2798 GCA_964252165.1 uncultured Armatimonadaceae bacterium | reverse complement strand
TGTGTGACACCCCCTGGAAGAGGGAGCCGCGCGGCTTGAGCGATTTAGACTTACGACAACGTAGACGGCCCCGACAAGCAAATCCGTTCTTACCAGCGTCGTGAAACGCCTGCGCCGATAAAATATTCGCGGCGGACGGATTTTTCGGCTCCGACGCCCGCGCTGAGATCGAGCTGGGTGTTTGCGCCGATAAGATAGGTGAAACCGCCGTCCACGTAGTTGGCGTGGGTTCCGCCGCTTACGCTGTCGGAAATGCGGTAGCCTTCGAGGAATGCGCCGATGGTGGGCGTCAGGCTGTAGTTCGCGCACAAACCGCCCGCCCATTCGTCGTAGCGCAAGCCGCTGGAGCGGATCCCGTTGTACACGACATCCGCGGTCAAACTGAAATTGTCGCCGACGATCTGGTTGGCTTCGAGGGCGAAGAGCGGTTGAACAGCATCCTCGCGGAACGACGCAACGCCGGTACGAAGCGTCGCCCCGCCGATAACCGCGACGCTCGGATGATTCGGGGCGTCGTCGGCGAGGCGGTATTTTAGACTGACCGACGCGTCATTCAAGCCGCTCATGCGCTCGCCCGCCGCGCGGTCGCGCGCCCACGAATACGCGGGCAAGCCGATACGGCCTTCAAAGCGGTCCGTGAACGGGAAACGCACCTGCGCGCCGTCGCCTACCCGATGCTCGCGGCTGTTCGGGGCGCTGTTGAAGGCGTAGCCGAACTCGAACTGCACACGTCCGACCGGCACGGTATCGGTTCCGTTGGTGAAGCCGGGACGCTCCGGCGCGATGGGGTCTTCTTTCGGGGACGACGCGCCCGTCGCCTGCCCCTGCGCCCGCGCGCCGGTCGCGGTCGCGCCCATCATCAAACAAGCCGCCGCCGCCATCGCGAGCGGCGCAAACAACGTAAAACGCATAGTATTCCTTATAAGCCGCCGTGCGCGCCGAGCAGAAGACCGAAGCCGTACGCGAGCGCGCCGCCAAGCATCCCGACAAGCGTCATTTCCAAACCCTGCTTGAGCCACGAACGGCCCGTCAAAAACGTTTTCGACGCGCCCACCGCGAAGTGGGCGACGATCGAGATTGCGAGCGACTGCCACACCGCGTTCAGGCCGTGCGCGTAGAAGAACGGAATCAGCGGCATAAACGCCCCAATCGCGGTGGACACGGTTGCGACAAGGGCCGACAGTAGCGGATTGGGTAGTCGCTCCTCGGACAAGCCCAACTCCTCGCGCGCCATTGTCTGCAAAAACAACTCGGGCGTCGCGGTCAAGCGCGATGACAAAAGCCGGGCCTCATCCTCGGAAAAGCCCTTGATCTGGTACATCAATTCCAACTCTTCGCGCTCGTGTGCGGGGTCGCTTTCGATCTCGCGCTTTTCCTTCGCGATCTCGGCCTCGTGTACCTCGCGCTCGGATTTCGCGGCAAGATAGGCGGACGACCCCATCGAGAACGCGGACCCGATCAGTCCGGCGAGACCCGCGATCAAAACGAATTTCGGGCTTGCCCCGGTCGCGCCCGACACCGCCGAGACAATCCCGAAAACCGCGCCCAGACCGTCGTTAACGCCGTAGATGGCGTCGCCGATCCACGACCCGGCCCCGTGGACATGCCATTTTTCCCGCCCCAGAAGCGTGTCCAACCGCGCGGACGGCGAATGAGGCGGCGCGCCCGCTGATTTACCGTGTGCGCCGTTTTTCGTTTCCTGCGCCATCTCGCGAAGGCGCGCGGCATGGTCTTCCTCGTCGGGGATTACGAGGTTCAAGATCGCGGTCGCCGCCGGGTCGCCGAGCGCCCCAATCTGCGCCTGATAGTCGGCGACATGGCCGCGCTCTTCGCGCTCGATGCGCTCGATCATCGCGTGTGCGCCAATCGCCTTAAGCAAACGGTTTTGCTTGCGAAAGCCCGCCTCGACCTCGCGCTCATCCACGGTTTCGCCCATTTCCCGCAGTCGCTCCGCCCATAGGCGGGCGTGGTCTTCCTCGGACTGCGCCATGCGCCGAAGCAGATCGCGCCGCCGCTCGCTCGGCTCCGCATCCGCGAGCGCATGATATACCCGCGCGACAACCGCCTCTTCGCGCCAGTTCTCGCGGAGAACGCGCACGGAAGAGGGAGACAAGGATGAAGGATGAAGGATGAAGGATGAACCTTCCGAGGATACTGGGTTTTCCGCTACCGCTGTTAGCGCGCCTTCTTTTTCATCCTTCATCCTTCATCCCTCATCCTTGCCGCATCATCCCTCATCCTTGCCGGAATCGGCGCGCCGTGCGGGCAGGTTGTCGGGTGGTTTAAGAAAGCGTCCAAACGCTCCTCGAACTCTTCGGAAATCACGTGTTCCAACCGTTCGGCCTCGGCATGGGCCGTGTCCGGCGCAAAACCCAGAATATCGGTTAAAAATCGCTCCAAAAGCCGGTGATGCCGCGTCAGTTCGACCGCGCTTCGCGCGCCCGTGTCGGTTAAGCGAACGCCCCGGTACGGCGCGTAATCCACCAAGCCTTGCTGTCGCATTCCCTTGAGCATCTTGGTGACAAACGCGCGCGATGTCCCGGTCCGATCCGCAATCTCTGACGGAAGCGCGACCGCGCTCCCCGCGCCGCTGACCGGAAGCGCGGCCTCGGCCCGCCCCTGTAGCGCGTGAACCGCCTTCAGCACATCGCCCGTCGTTTTCCCCAACACCCGCTCCCGCTCATCCCGCGCCATAGGTGAATTAACCTCGGTTAATTTTGATCTCACACGATTGTACCACATAGAAAAGGATAAGGGATAAAGGCTAAAGGATAAAAAGGGGAGTGGCGTAGCCCTGG
>CAXUMS010000270.1:0-2862 GCA_964252165.1 uncultured Armatimonadaceae bacterium | reverse complement strand
CACCCAACACCCAACACCTGCTTTCAAACCTTCTCCACGCGCCGAATGCGGTGATTGTTCGTATCGGCGATTAGGAGCGCGCCATCCGGGGCGAAGCAAACGCCGTGGGGGCGGTCAAGCCCTGCGAGGGTCGCCAGGCAACCGTCGCCGCTTGGACCTTTGCGACCGCCCACGATGGTCGTGATGGCGCCGGTTCGCGCGTCCACACAGCGGATCGCGTGGTTTTCGGTGTCCACGATATAAAGATTGCCCGCGCTGTCGCACCCAAGCGCTTTCGGACCGTTGAACGTGGCGCGCAATGCCTGCCCATTGTCGCCGTCGTAGCCTTTTTGTCCGGTTCCGGCGTACGGACTGACGATGCCGGTTTGAGCGTCCACGCGGCTGATGGCGTTTCCTTCGCGCTCGCACACAAACACGGCGTTGTCGCGCGGGCTGACCGCAATGGCGCGCGGCCCCGCCCAAGTCGCACGGGCGATTGGGCCGCCCGTATTGCGCGTTCGTTCGCCGTTTCCCGCCCAGGTCGTAACAATCCCGGTTTTGAGATCAAGCCGCCGAACGCGGTTATCAGCGACATCAGCGATGAGCAGGCCGCCGCGCCCGTCCAGGCAAACGTCGTGCGGTTCCTTGAACTGCGCTTTGGGGCCGGAACCGTTATCGCCGCCGAAAGCCTTGACGCCGTCGCCCGCGACGGTCGTGATGATTGCCGTTTTTGCGCTCCAGCGTCGCACGCGGCAATTCAAACGATCCGCGATAAAAACGTCGCCGGTTAGGGGTTCCACGGCAAGCGATACGGGTTCGTGGAGCGGAGCGCTCGTTCCCGGTCCGTTGTCGCCGCCAAAGCCTGGCTTGCCCGGCGCGCCCGCGATTGTCGCGATAACGCCGGTTCGCGCATCCACGCGGCGCACGGTGTGATTTCCTACCTCGGCGACGAACAGGTTACCCGCGCGGTCGTAAACGCAGAAAAACGGCTCGGCGATTTGCGCCTTCGCCGCCGCACCGCCATCCCCGCCCCACCGTTCCGGTTCCCACAACGGTGGTAATACGTCCCCACGCCATAATGCGCCGTTTGTCTTCCCGCTCGCGAGTGGCGCGAACTTAGCCGTTTTCGCCTCGGTAATGATGGTGCCGGCAACGCGCCTCGTATTGTTCCTGCGCGCCGATCAGCACGGTCGGGGCGGAATCCGGGGCGGGTTTGCCGTTCAGCAAACGCTGGGAGCGCGAGGCGTCCGCGCCGCAAACCGTGCAGATCGCGCGCAGTTTCACCACCTCATCGGCGACCGCGAGGAGCTGCGGCATCGGCCCAAACGGACAACCACGAAAATCCATATCAAGCCCGGCGACAATCACCTGATGCCGCCGATCCGCAAGCGACTGACACACGGAAACAATCTCGCTGTCGAAAAATTGCGCTTCCTCAATCGCGATCACATCCGCGCCTGGCGCGGCCCGCTCCCACAACTCACGCGCTGAGGCGACCGTAATCGCCTCGTGCGGAACGCCATTGTGCGAGCGAATTAGCGCGTCGTCGGTTCGCGTATCGAGGGCAGGCTTGAAAACCTGCACGCTCCGACGCGCATACAGCGCGCGCCGGACGCGGCGAATGAGTTCCTCAGTTTTACCCGAGAACATGCTGCCCGTGACCACGGTCAGGGACCCAACAAACGGGGGAGAAAGCGGCGGCGTCATGCGGCGATTATAAGAGGATGCGGGGCGTACGTCAAGAAAGCGAGTTTGTCGCTTGGGTTGTTTCGGCTTGTTAACGTCAATCAAACGGCAGGTTGGGCGGCGGCAAAACCGCACGCGCGAGAACGCAGGTCGTGACGTATTCCCAAAGCGGCGCGAGATCGGGCGCGACCATAGAGGGCGGGAACAGGGCGGGCGTCACGGTCAAAGTCATGGGAAACGCGGCGAACGGCTCCGGAAACCCGGCAAGCAGGGCGCGCAGGGGGATTGCTTCGGCGTCGCTTGCGAGATGAACAGCGCGCAAATTGTCCGGCGTGATGGGTAACATTTTTGCAATAAGCAATTCCGCTGAGGGATATCGTCCGGCGCGCCATGATTCGAGAAAAGCGCGTTTTTCCTCTACACCCGTGATGGGGCGGAAATCGTCGCGGTGCCGCCATGCTTTGGTGTTGTAGGGAAGAAACGATGCGCCCGGCAAATCGCACACCCGCGCATCGAACTCCAGCAGAGCGTGAGGGTAGCCTTTGGCGCACTTGTCCGCGAGTAGCGGGGTTTGCGCCGCAAGCGATAAATGCACAAACCCGGCAAGTCCGAGTTTGCGGGCGCGGGCTTCCGAGGTGGGGCGCGGTCGAACCGGCAGATTTTGCGCTTCAAGGCGCGTTTTTGCGTACAGCGCGCCGGTGGTTAAAAGATGCGGCAGGTAATGAAGCGGGGTAACGTGCCAGAAGCGCGCCGGACCGTCGCCGCTCGTTGTTACTGACGTATCGTACATGGGCAAAAAAGAGTTGACAAAAAAAGCCGCGCCCGAGGCCGTTAGGCCCGAACGCGGCGGAAGTCTCGTCGTGTTCGGGAATTGCAGGAAACGTGCCGGACGGAGCCAGTGGCGCGCTGGTATTAGCGCTTGAATTAATAGGATGTTGGCTCACGGCGCTGTTAAGCGGCATGGGCGGCGTTATTACGAGCGGCGTTATTCCAAGTGGTTCGTAAACAAGAAGCGTTATTACGAGCGGCGTAGTTTTCGATTGGTTTGTTTTCGAGGGGCTAAAGCCCGCTCGCTAAGCGGCGCGGCGCCTCAATCCCGCTGAAGCGGGAAAATGAGACGGTTTATGTTGTTGCTGATGCGTTAAGTATTTGTTCCGAAATGTGTTAGACTTGTTTATTATGTCACGAACTAAGAAG
>CAXUMS010000269.1:0-2935 GCA_964252165.1 uncultured Armatimonadaceae bacterium | reverse complement strand
CAATTGCAAAGGGGTCCGCGAACGGTCCTCGCACACGGGAAGGAGCGTAATCCGACGAATCGCTCAGGTCGGAGCGCGCGGCGAACGGCGAATGCTCGAACTGCTGCGCCAGAAGCCCAAGCGAACCGTCTCCCACATCGGGAACCATGAGGGGAGCCGCGATCGCACTGTAGACGAAACGGCGGTCAATCTGCTTTTCGCCGATCAGCGTATCGCCATCGTAGTCGTACCAGCGCGTGTCTTTGTGCGGGAACTCGAAGGAGCCATCGGGATTCTCATGCGAGACAAACTCGTCATAATCCCGTTGGATGCGCCGCCCCAGGGCGTCGTAAACGTACCGCACGCGCCACAGGGGGGAACCCATCTGCGGATCGTTCTCGGTCACCGTCTCTAACTGCCCCCAAACCGTATAGGTCAGCGTCCGGTGGTCAATGGTGAGCAGGTGACCGGCGGCGTCGTAACTCAGGTTCGACGCCCCGGGCAGACCGTTCGGCTGGGCCGGGGCGGTCACCGGGCGGGCGCCCACATACGTCCAGCCCGGACCGCCCGGGGTTATGACGCCGTGCGGGTTGTTGGCGGCGTCGTACGCGTACTGCTTTTGCAGGGTGACGATAGTTTGACGCCTTCGTCATAAAGAAGGGGGGCTTTTATCATCCGCGCACCCTGCTCTACGGTGAGGCTGGTAGAGGGCGTGGCGGCTATACAGTAAAGTGAAGCCCTTTTGATTGGATGTTCGTGTCCATGACGAACCATATTGCAGGCACCGCGCCCAGATTTTATTGGGCTACTGAATTTCTCACAGCAGTGGTCGGCGCGATGTCAATGTTTAGAAAGAACAAAGTCAAGGGCGTCTTTCGTGTACGAAAAGTATTACCTAGTCTTTTTCGGCTAAAAGGCGCAAAACCGCATCAAAGTCTTCGTGAGGAACCCACGATGCGCGTCCGTATGAACTATACCCGGCGGCGACATCGGCGGCGGTGCATCCCTCCTTATCCTGGGCAGATATATCTACATCGTATCTTAGGAGAACCTCAATAACCTCGGCGCGACCGCAGTAAGCCGCCAAATGAATTGGTCGCCATCCTGCTTTGCCGTAAGCGGCTTCGTTGGGGTCAGCACCGCGCGCAAGTATGTGGTCAATGATGCACGGGTCAGCCCAATCGCAAAGTACGTTTAACGGTGTCCGTCCATAGTAATTGTCGCGGACGTTCACATCTGCCCCCGCGTCAATAAGTAGACGTAAGCGTTCGTTGTCGCTGTAATGGGCCGCTAACAAAAGGGGGGGGAGTAGCCCGTGTTGCTGTGTGCCGTTGACGTTCGCGCCACGTTCCAACAACAGTTGCACTATGTCAGGACTACACCATGGCGAGCGGGCCGCCTTGCTCAACACAGACACGCTGTAATCGCTGTAATTCACATCCGCTCCCGCATCAACTAGGTGGCGCACTTCTGCTAAACGAGGCGGGGATGAGTCATGCGAATTTCGGCTGACCTCAACCAGAAGTGCTTTGCCCAAACGTTTTCTTTTGTTGAACAGTTCAAAAATCATTCAACCACTTTGCCTCTTCAGTAATTTGTGTGTCTCGTGTTTAGACGAGATCCGCCATACCGGTTGTCCAGTACCCCTTTATTGCTTTACTCAACAAAGATATTTTACTACGTTAACGGAAGACGGAAGGTTGTTAAAAACCTATCCTCTTCCACCATGGCGGTGCGGTCTTAACGTACTTCGGATTTAGATTGTATATTGAGAGCGGGTCGGAGGTTTGGATGTGTAATGATGTCCATTCCCCTCCAGTTACCCGGAGAGAATGGTCGTCTATCTTAAAATCCGAAGAAGAGGGCCTGTCAAATTCAACGTACGCTCCCTCTGAACTTCCAAAGCGTCCCTTTGGTCCGTTGTGTGCTCCGGGAGTTGTTGGGCCGAAAGCACCATTTGTAAGCCCCTCAACATCAACTCCTGGCGTCTCGCTTCTGAAGTTTGGGTTGATCTGAATATCTCTTTTGATGTCTCTAAGACCTTTTAGATCAGTATGATGACGGACACGTTCTACATCACCTAATCCCTCCGCTATCTCTTCAACCGGCGCGCGTCGAAGCAACCCAGCGACCTTGCCCAGCACCTTGCCCAACTTGCCGATGGCTTTTGCGGCGATGCCCGCGACGGGAACCACGCTTGCGCCCGCCATGATGCGCCCGCCGATACCCACGCAGTTGCCCATCGCATCCTTGCCCGTAAGCGCGGTGTAGGCACTTACGACGGGGTGCATCGCTATGGCTTGTTCCGCCGTTTCGCCCAAGTAACCCATCAACTGCTTGCGTTTGGCGGTGACCCCATCATAGAGCGGGTTGTGACCATCCGCTGTAAACAAGTCGTCTTCGGCGTCTTCGCCTATAGCGGGGTCATACGCCCCGTTCATGCCGCCGTTCGGGTCCGAGATGTACCCGGTCGCATCGTCCCGGTACCCGCCCGCCGTGGTGAACGGGAACGAGGGCGGCGGCACGCCCGCGCCCGCGTTGTTCTCGTTGTTCCACGCGTCTATTCGCCGATCCGCCGTGACCTCATCCCAGACCAGCCTGCCATTGTAGTCGTAGAGTTGCGTTATCTCGCCGGACGGGCCAAACCGCGCGTAGTTGCCGCCCCCGTTGATCTCGACAAGGTCGCTCCCCGTGTAACTTGTATAGGAACCGACAAAGCCGCCCTGCTGAACCAGAGCAAGCGCGCTGTACCGAAGCAAAGCGTCGCCAAGCGATTCGCTACCGCCGCCCAAACCGAATAAACCGTTCGTGTTTGAAACAACCGCAAACGGGTCTGCGAACGGTCCTCCTCGGACGCCGCGAAAGGCGACGCCTGACCACTCGCCAAGATCCGCGAGGTCAGAGCGCGCGGCGAACGGCGAATGCTCGAACTGTTGCGCCGGAAGCCCAAGCGAAT
>CAXUMS010000268.1:0-2955 GCA_964252165.1 uncultured Armatimonadaceae bacterium | reverse complement strand
TTTACAGGGCAGGAACTAACTTTCCTTCTGGTACAGTTTCAGGGGAGCAGGTCAACTACCCCCATCACCCCCGCCGCTTCCTCCCGCCCCTTTATCTCCCCCTTTAGGTTTAGTCGGTTGCTCGCCCGACAATAATTGTCCTCCTAAAGTTATGGGAGCAAGCTGGGTTTCCTCAGTCAAGTTTCCCGTTACAACTCCAGTCGCATTACCAAGCAAGCCAAAAGCAACAGCCGTACTAATTCCGAGTTCTTTCACTTTTTGTTTTAGTGGTTTCTTCCCAGAAGGGGCAAGACCTTCCGGGTCAACCCAATTAATGGGGCTATTTTGGCAGTATGCATACCAGTTGGTTCCTGCCAAAACAGGGTCCCGGCTGATGAACCGCCCTGCGCCCGCGTCGTAGTACCGGTAGCCAAGCATCATCAGCCCGCTCGCCGCGTCGGTTTGGTACCCGTACTGCCCGGCGAACCCGAATGGCGTCGGGGTGGTTCCGCTGGAGTTTATGGTGTTGCCGAACGCGTCGGTATCGAACTTGTCGGTGATGGCTTGGGTAGATGAAGTCATCTCGCGCGTCGAACCTAACGCATCTGTGTGGTAAAAACTGGTAGCGCCGCCCCGTTGCTCGAACAAAAGTCCCGCCGCACCGTGGATGTAGGTCGCCGCGCCATCGGAGAGAACCGGGGCGTCAATCGCGTCCGTCTCAAACGTGTACGTGTTCGTCGCGCCGTTCTCGGTCTTGGCGACGCGGTCACTTTCCGCATCTACGGTTGTGGGGTGAGCAACGCTCGCCGTGTCACCAATTTGACCTCGCGTGTTGTCTCGCTACCCGAGGCGCGAACCGTCAGCGTGATAGTTTCACCAACCCTTTTGGTTGTCAAGGAGGCAAAACGTTCCGCCCTTATCCCTTTCACCGTCACCCCATCCACAGCCACGATCTCATCGCCTTTTTGTAGACTGCCATCAGCCGCCCCGCCTGGGTTAACGGCGCTTACAACGACATTTTCAATAGGATCGCCTCCTCCCGTGAACTCCAATCCTACGCCTAATGTTCCTTTTTGCTCTTGGGTGTGATAAGGGTTGACACGGATGAATGTAAGGGGGATGCTTTTCCCGCCCCTGTCAAGCAGAACCGTCGCCTTAGCCATCGCCTTACCGTTTAGCATTGGTTCTATCTCATTCTGGTCCTGGTCTTTAACCTCTATGCCATCTATAGCAGTGATGATGTCGCCGGGGCGACCTCCTGCCTTAAATACAGGTTCTCTTGGGTCTACTGTCCCTAAAATAAAATTACCATTGCGATAAAGAACACTGGTTCCCGCTACACCCGGTACTCGCACTACTTCGGAATAATCATGCGCCGGAACTAAAGTAACGGTGCGGTTTGGCACATCCATCGTCACCTCAAAACGCCGCAGAAAATCCAGTCCTAAAACACCTGCAACGCCATTGTCAACCGTTAAGGGAACGTTCGGCTCAACGCGTCCCGCGATTGTTAGGGTGGGTAGTAGAGCCTTGCTAAGGGTAGTTTTACCTTTTCCCTGACGCCCCACGACAACAACCTCGCTACTCAACAACAACGCGGGTAAAGAGTCGTCACCTACGGGCAGGGAAGAAACAACGCTGTCTTCACCCAGATCGAAAATTTTGTCTTTCCCGTTTACACTCACTTTCACTGGAAAGGGGAAATTTCTTTCTCTGAACAGCAAGGGAACGGTAAGCGCGTTCGCGTTGTGCGGGGGAACAGCGCCTTTAGGATAAAGCGTGATCTGCCGAGTCACGGGTTCAAAACGAACAATATAGCGCTCGAAAAAAGACCGCTTAATTCGCCCGGCGACGCGGCTTCGTTGGAGAATCTCTTCAGGTAAACCCGAAGGCGTTAACTCGGCGTCGGGAAAATCAAGTTTTAACGGCTTGACGCCGCCGGTGAGATAAACGCTTTGAAGGGGCGCGGTTACGCCCCCTGGCTCCTTCGCTTGAAGTTTTAACTCTTTGGCTGCCCACAATTCAATCTGAATGCCACCTTCAACATAAGATACCAGAGAAAAATACATCGGCTTTTCGCCGTTGACACTAACAGCAACAACAGGTACCCCACCCATCTTCGTAAGGTACGGCGTTGTATAAGATAAGGCGTGTGTTACCGCCTTGTTATAAGACGCACCTACCCGTTGTTGCCGCGATGCAACAACTTTTGATCGTATGGGCTTGAGATTTTCCTGACACTGGCGTACGGGAGTGACGAAGATGTGGACCATCGAGATGGTAGACAAAATAGAACAAGCAAAAGGGGAGACAGACACGTTGAGTTCCTTTCATAACAATGATCTATCGGGGGGGACGTTGCGCCACCCCCGATAGGCTCACGAGTATCTTACAACTGGCCTCCGATGGTGACTGATCCACCGAAGCCTGTATCGTTTCCGTAGAAGAGGCGACCGATACCTCGAATATCTCCAATGATGGGCTTTGTAATCTCAATCCCAGCCCCTTTGGGCTTGACATCAATGCCAATGGGATTGATTTGAATGTGGTAATCAAATTCAAACACAGCCTTTACCGTTGCGCTGAGGCTGAACTTGATTTTGAAGGAGCCATCTTTCTCAATCGGATCAAGCCCGTCCGGGTCCACCTCATTAACCGGATCGTTGTCGGCGTAGATGTACCAGTTTGTTCCCGACCAAATCGGGTCGCGGCTGATGAACCGCCCCGCGCTTGCGTCGTAGTACCGGTAGCCGAGTATCATCAAGCCGGTCGCCGCGTCGGTTTGGTACCCGTACTGTCCGGCGAACCCCCACGGCGTCGGGTTGGAACCGCTTGCCGCGACGGTGTTGCCGAACGCGTCGGTCTCGAACTTGTCGGTGATGGCTTGCGCGGACGAAGTCATTTCACGCGTCGAACCCAAAGCGTCCGGGTGGTAGAACGCGGCGATGTTGTTGCGCGTCTCCGACAGCAAGCCTT
>CAXUMS010000267.1:0-2985 GCA_964252165.1 uncultured Armatimonadaceae bacterium | reverse complement strand
GCGACGGGTTTATCGGTAAAACGCTTTCAGCGTTTTACCGATAAACCCGTCGCCCGAAGCGATACACGGTCCAGCGCGTGGCTGGTCCCCCCTGGAAGAGGGAGCCGCGCGGCTTGAGCGATTTAGCCTCACGACCACGTAGACGCAACCAGAAACCAAGCGCCATAGGGGGAAACGCCTTGTCCCCCGTTCCGCTCCGCCTCGAAAGAAGGGCGCGAGGCAGGAAGGCGCCGGGCGTTTGGGCAAATGGTCTGGTAGCGCAACGACGTGCGACACCCGAACTCTCGGCGACGCCTTGCGTCGCCCAACGCCCAAACGCCCGGAGCCTTCCCATGACTGATCGCCGACCTTCCGCCGCGCCGCTTCAAGCCGCGTCGCTTATCCGTGACATCCCGGACTTCCCCCAACCGGGTATCATTTTCAAAGACATCACGCCCCTTTTGTCGCACCCGGACGCGCTCCGCGAGGTGGTGGATGCGCTCGCGGACGAGGTCGCGAATCTTGCGCCGGACCTTGTGATCGGGATCGAATCGCGCGGGTTTTTGTTCGGCGTTCCGGTCGCCTACAAGTTAGGGCTGGGCTTTTCCCCGGTTCGCAAACTGGGGAAACTCCCGTACGAGACCATCCGCGAAGACTACGCGCTGGAATACGGCGTGAACACGGTCGAGGCGCACCTGGACGCGGTGTTGCCCGGTCAGCGCGTGGTTATCGTGGACGATCTTCTGGCTACCGGCGGGACGGCGCTTGCGACCGCCCGGTTGGTGGAGCGACTGGGCGGCGTGGTGGCGGGCTACTGCTTTGTGATAGAACTCGCGTTCCTGAACGGGCGCGCACGGTTGGACGACAAGCCGGTTGTCGCGCTGATGACGTATTAGATATATTGTTATATCGGTGTGAAGGAACACAAAGAAATTCTATGAAAATAGTAACGTTAGAAGTGCCGGAAGAAACGGCGGAGCGCCTTGCGGCGCTTCCCGAAGCCGCATTGCAAACCGTGATCCGCCGCGCGCTCGCATCGGTTCATGAAACATTGGAAACCGTGGAAGATCAGGAAGTGGATTGGGAAGCGGTTGAGGCTATCGGAGAAGGTTTGTCGCAATCGGATGCGGGCTTGTCCATCCCTTTCGAGGCGGCTCGCGCCCAATGGGAAGCTCAAAAAACCGCCCTTACGCCTTTGAAAACGGGCGCGCTCGCTGAAAGCGCTTAATGGAACCGGAAAAGGAATCGGAAAAACCGCAAACGTACGCCCTGCGCTTTTCGCCGCGCGCCCTTGCGGACATCGAAGCCGCTTTCGAGCGCCTTTTGTTTCTAACCGGTGTCGCCGCCGCTATTGCGTGGAAAGATGGCCTGTTTGACGCGGCGGCGACGCTTGCGACTAACCCGCGACGTTTAGCGGTCGCGCCGGAAAGCCGGTTTTTCACACGACGTTTCTCAAGCGGCGATGGTGTCCGGCAATTGCTTTATCGGCGCACCCCCGCCTCGCCTTTTTACCGTCTTTTCTTTGTCGCAACGGACGATACGGACGATGGCCCAACGGTAATCCTGCTTCACCTTCGGCATGGCGCGCGGCGTCCCCTGACACGAAGCGAAGCGCAGGAAATCGAACGGGAAGAAAAATAGTATCATCTTATGCCAACCACTATCGCGCAAATCATGGCCGAACTCGATGTTCTCGCGCCGCCGTATTTATGCTTGGACAACGACCCGCGCGGGCTTCTGGTGGGTGACCCAAGCGACGAAACCGCGCTGGTCGTGGTTGCGCTGGATGTGACGCTTCCGGTCGTGCGCGCGGCGGAGGCGGCGGGGGCGCGTTTGATTATCGCCCATCACCCGCTGGTATATCATCCGCTGAAAGCCGTGCGCGCCGATAACCCGCACCCCGGTCAGGTGGTGATGTCGTGTATCCAGGCCGGTATCAGCGTCGCCTGCGCGCACACGAACTGGGATGTGGCGGAGGGCGGCGTTGGCGGATTTAAGCGGCATGGAGCGGGCGGGACGCGAACCGATCAAAACAACGTGGCGCGAGAAACTGGTCAAGATCGCCGTATACGCGCCGCCGCCCTTCCGCGAGGCGATAATGGACGCGATGGCGAACGCGGGCGCAGGCGCGATGGGCGATTACGACCGGTGCGCGTTCTGGACCGAGGGAACCGGAACGTTTCGCGCCCTGCCGGGAGCGAAGCCATTTGCGGGCGCGGTCGGCGTCCCCGAGGTTTTGCCGGAGGTGCGTTTGGAGATGATCGCGCCCGAATCCATCGCGCCCGCCGTGGTCGCGGCGATGAAAGCGGCGCATCCGTACGAGACGGTCGCGTACGAGATTCACCCTCTCGTAAATACCGTTCGCGCGCTCGGTTTGGGCCGCGTCGGGCGACTAACTGAGCCGACCACAGCGGCGGGCCTTTTTGCCCGGGTCCGCGATGTTCTGCGCTTCGATGCGGTTCGTATGACGGCGCCCGCGCCGGATAAACGGGTGGAAACGGTCGCTGTCTGCGGCGGCGCGGGGGCGTCGCTTGCGCGCGAGGCGTTTGGGACGGGAGGTGCGGACGCGTACATCACATCCGACATCGCGCACCACGAGTTTATTGACGCCGAGGCGCGGGGCGCGGTTCTTTTGGATGCCGGGCATCGCGCAACCGAGGAACCGGGCGCACGCGCGCTTGCCGATGCGCTGCGGGCGCGGCTGACGGAGATGGGCGTCGGCGTGACATTTGTGGATGCGGCGCAGGATAGTTTTTAACGACAAGCGCTTCAAACTTGGTTTGTTTCACGTGAAACGCCACGGATTAGAACCGAGGGGCTAAAGCCCTCTCGCTAAGCGGCGCGGCGCTTCAATCCCGCTGAAGCGGGAAGGCATAAGGGGCGTATTGCTTGTTTAGTAGCACGTATACTTTGTTGTCACAGCCCAGAACCGCCAATCTTTTTGCTACTCCGCTTCCCGCTTCAGCGGGATTGAGGCGCCGCGCCGCTTAGCGAGAGGGCTTTAGC
>CAXUMS010000266.1:0-3136 GCA_964252165.1 uncultured Armatimonadaceae bacterium | reverse complement strand
TGTGGTTGGAGCCGCCCGCCCGGTCACGCTTGCGTGACATACGGCTTTGAGCGGGGGCCGCGCGGCATGAGCGATTTAGACTTACGACAACGTAGACGCAAACGACAGACTACATCGTTTTGGAGAAGGATTCGGTTTCTTTTTCGTAGGTGTCGAACGGGTTTTTCAGGTCGAGGTGTCGGTTCTTGGCGAGGTAGACCAGGTCCCAGTCGATGACGTAATCGCGCGACTTGGATTCCAGGAGGTTCGCGATGATTTTGGCGCGCGCCCCAGCGCGGGTGTTTTGCGGCGCGGTCACCATCGCGCGCGCGATTTCCGGATGGGGGGTCAGCTGCACCATCTCGCCCGCCTCCTCCAGCGCGTAGAAGAGACTTTGGGCTGGATTGACGTTGTGGTATTCAATATCGAGGCTTTGCATCACCTCGTCTTGCCAGCTTGCGCCCTCGGCGTCAATATACTCCTGGTACAGCTTGCGCTTTGCGACCCAGTCGAGTTTGTTGGCGAGCGTCATCGGGTCGCGGTCCAGGGCGTCGAGCGTTTGCTCCCATTCGGACAGCACCCAATCGGTTTGCGCGTCCACGCCCGCGAGCCGCTTTTGCGCGGCGGCAAGGTAGATACGCTGAAGGTCCACCGACGAGATTGTGCCGCCCGATTTGCGCTTTACCATCCACTTGTACGACGGGTCCCGCGACACGGACCGGAGCGTTTCCAGCGGGTCGCGAATTTCCACCTCGGTTCCGAGTAACCCTTCTTCGACCAGCGACAGCACGCACGAGGTCGTGCCGATCTTGAGCGCGGTCGCGTAGTCGCTCATGTTCCCCTCGCCGTACAGGATATGCAGGCGGTGCAAGTTCGAGAAATTGTAGTAGCTGTCCCATTTGGGGTTAATAATCGCCCGGTTGAAGCGGACCCGCGACGAGATCGTCTTCACGATGTGATCGGCGCGCTGGGACAGTTGGAAGTCCACGGTTGGGTCAATTTCCACGCCGTAGAAATTGCTTACCCATTGATAGTCCACATCGTAATCGGAGATCGTCATCACCGAATTTTTCATGGACGAAAAATTGAGTTTATGCCCGCCGACCCGGCCCACGCCCGCGAAAATTTGCCGCGTGACCAGAAACGGAAGTAAGTAATTGAAGCTCGCGCGGAAAAAGTCCTCGTCCTGCATCTCGACCAGATAGTTTTCGTGGCACCCGAACGTATGCCCGCCGTAGTGGTCCACACTGTTGTTGTGGAACGACGCGACATCGGCGAGACCTAAATCGTTGAGCAAACCCTGCACAATCCATTGGCCCGCCTTGTAGTACCGGCAGGCGTCCAGGATGTCGGTGCATTCCGGGGTCGCATATTCTTCGTGGTCGCCCACGGCGTCGATGTACAGGCGACCGCCGTTCAACAGAAAGCCGCCGCTTCGGGCCGGTTCAAACGAGTAATCACGGGCGTGCAGGTCAATCAAGCCCCACTTTTTCTGATAAAAGCAGTGGTTCTTGACCTCCTCGACCACGCGCTCCGGCGTTCCCGCCGCCTCGTCGCGCACCAAACACCCGAACTCGGTTTCGATCCCGAAAATGCGTCGCTCCATAACCCTGACTGCCTCAATTCCTAAATCGTTTCGCCGCCGTTCCGCTGTTTATAGTGTACCCGATGCGTTCGACGCGTTCACGACTTCGCCGTTATGACGAATACTTCTATGTTATATGGCGCGCCCTGCTTGGGAACATACACCTACGTGGCAACGACCAACAGCCTTACTTGCCCGGAGTGTTTGCAGGTTCACAAAGCGGGCGGTATCTGGCACGGGTGCGCAGTTCTTACTCGTTGCCTGACCACAAAAAGACTTCTCCACCCCATCGTGCGAGTTTTGGATTAACGCAATCTTGACGTTCTAATGGCGTGTCGTGCAAGTGCGACGGTAATCTTCTCGGTTATCCTGCAAAGCCATCGTGGTCGGTGCGGATGAACCGGTTAGTTTCGCCGTCGTGGTCCTCCGAGATTTCCCAGAAGAACACGCCGCCTACGCCGCGCTCACGGATGGACACGCCAAAGCGCCTCACGCGCAACGCAGACACGCGCGCCGTTCAAAATCGCCTCGACAAGCCGCAGTAATGACCCGTTTGCGGCGGCGGAAATGGGTCGCCCTTTCCGACAGCAATGCGGCGTTTGGGCAAGGCCGCAAGAGGGGATACCCCGCTAAAGCGATACATTCACGAACGGCTGCCACAACGCCGCGCTGAACGCCCAACCGACGCGCCGCATGGTATAAAAATAGTATGAATACGCCATTGAAAAACGCAACGGAAAGCGAAGAAACACGCTCGTCGCGGTTCGCCTACCACGGCGAGGACGAGGAACCCGGCGAGGGCGGCGTCCGCTCGGTCAACCCGGACGCGGCGGGAACCGACGCCGAACGAATGGCGCGCGGCGGGGTCGGCGGCGCGGGCGAGAACGCGGGATCTAACGCCGCCCGGGCGCGCGGCGAGGTTCGCACCGGCGTTCCCGGCCCGGAAGAGCGTTTGCTCGATATTTCCGAACTCGCGCGCACCGTGGGGATGCACTACACCCACGTTTTCAGCCTGCCGCCGTACAAGGACGCGGACATGGAAACGGTCGCGCCGCTTTACGGCGAAATTACGCTGACCAACACGGGCGCGCTTTTGCTCCTGCGCGGTCATGTGGAAACGACGTTGCGCCTCGAATGCGGGCGTTGCTTGAACCCGATGGATGAGCCGGTTGAGGCCGAACTCGAAGAGGAATTCGATCTGGTCGCCGCATCGTCCGGCCCGATCCGAAACCCGAGCGAGGAGGTTCACGCGGTAGACGAGGACACGCCCGCCGCCGTAATCAAAGGCAATATCCTCGATCTCGCCGACCTGCTCCGCCAAAACTTGCTACTCGCCCAGCCCCTCCAGCCGCTCTGCGATGAGGAATGCCCCGGTATTCCCTACGACGCCGCCCCGCCCGCCGACACGACAACCCTCCCGCCCGAGCTAAACCCGCTCCGCCGTCTCGCCGATCTCCTCGAAGCGAAACGCCAAGCCGAAGGCGAGGTCGGTTAGTCGTTAGGTTTGTGCGTTTCGGTTTGTGGGTGCGCTCAAGCCGCGCGGCTCCCTCTTCCAGGGGGGACCAGCCACAC
>CAXUMS010000265.1:0-3213 GCA_964252165.1 uncultured Armatimonadaceae bacterium | reverse complement strand
GGTGTTGGGTGTTCTGAGAATACCGTTTTGTGCTTGGCCTTCTAATCCCGGATAAAGCGGGCCGCCTCTCAACCTTGAAAATTTAACTATTCCAGCCGCTTGACAGGATCGCTTTTGTTGTGTAATACTGCATCCAACGCCCAAGCGATACCGGCAACGAGCTGGCGCGCGGCGGCGTTTCCTTCGGGTCATTCTCATTCGGTCCCGTGATTGTCAGTAGGGCGTCGTCCATGAACGGCGCAGGAGGTCGGTTATATGCGCTCAAATGCGCCTCGTTCTTTTTCGTCCTTTCTTCCTCTCTCTCTGATTCTTTGCGCGTGAGCAAAGGAATTGCGCTTTTACCGCTTGCGGCGTGGGCTATTTCGGGAAGCGCGGCGCACGCGCAAACGTACGGCGCGACCGGGCGCGGCTTCCGCTGGCAGGGAAGCGTTCCGGTTAAAGCGGGCGTCCTGAACCCCGCGACTGGCAACCGTTTGACCGTGGTTCCGCTTCAAAGATGGAACGCGCGCGGAGGTCGCTTGTCGGTGGACTTCACGCTGTACCACAACAGCCTCGCGGATGGCGCGGCGGCGTCCGACATCAGTTTCAAATGGAGCCATACGTACGCCATCTCTTTGAAGCAGGCCAATGCGAACGGCGATATGACCGTGCGCTGGGGCGACGGAACCGCGTACACGTTCATCAAACCTACCGGTGGCCCGAGCGGGCCAACCGCCGCTGGTTCTTACACTGCGCCTGCGGGTATTTTCGACACCCTGGTAAGCCCGACCTCAGCGACGACGATAGGCGGAGGAGGCGTGGACGGCGGGACAGACGGCGGCGGCGGCGTACCTCCCGCCGCGGTGACGTATAAACTGACCACGAAGGACCAGATTACGTACAAGTTCGAGGACTTTACGGGTGTCACGGGCGCAACGGGCGGCGTTTTCTGGTGTACCAAAATCTCGGACCGCAACGGGAACGCCATCACGATCAACCGCAACGCGGCGACCGGACAACTCAACACCGTCGCCGACCCCACGGGACGCACGCTGACATTCGCGTACGATGTCGGGACCGGGAAGATGAACGGCGTCACGGATCCTTTGGGCAACACCTGGACGCTGGGCTACTGGACCACGGCCCCGAACGCGGGCGATCTGCGCTTTTGCGCGTCGCCAAGTACCGCCGTTGGCGGCTACGAAGGCTACAATACGTACGAGTATTTCACCTACAACGCCGCTCACGACATCGCGCAGTATCAGGACCCTATGGGCCAGCCGTGGACGGTGGACTACGACGCGCAGAACCGCGAAGTCGGCGAAACCGACCCACTCGCGTTCGCGCGCGTTTTTACGTATGGCACGGGCTATACGGACGCCAAGAACGAGCGCAATTACACGGAACGCTATTCGTATGATCCGCTCGGACGGCTCTCCAGTCATCGGGATTTCGCGGGTAAGACGGCGACCAACACCGCCTATGACAGCGGCAACAACGTGAGACTGGTACGGGACCACGCGAGTAAACTGTGGGAATACACGTTTGACGCCAAAGGCAACCCGCTCACAAAAACCGATCCTTTATCGCATGTTTGGACGTACACGTGGACCGCGCTAAACGACATCGCGAGCGTTACGTCGCCCGCGCCATCCGCAAGCGCGCCGCAGGGGTACGTGACCACGTACGCCTATGACAGCGTGGGCAACCTGTCCGGGAGCGGAACCAGCGACCCGAACCAAACCGGCGGCGGCGGGACGGGAGGCGGCGGAACCGGCGGCTCTCAGATGGTTTCCACGGAGCAGGTCGGGCCGATTTTGTACAACAACTTCGGTCAGAAAACCAGCGTCACGGTCGGCTCATCCGATGATGGCTCGCTCGCGACAACCACGTATGACTACGACGCGAACGGCAATCTGTCGCACATCTACGCGCCGCAAGGCCGTACAACCACGTATGTTTGCGACGCTGTCGGCCAAGTGACCAGCGTCACCGCCCCGGGCGGTCTGCAAACCGCGACGTTGTACGATGCGCTGGGGCGCGCCCGGTCCGTAACCAAGCCCGGCGGGCGCGTTTGGGTATACGATTACGACCAAAACAACCACCTTGTAAGCGTTACCGACCCGCTGGGTAAGTCCGACGCGTATGTTTATAACGCGGTCGGGCGGGTCACCTCGCACACCGACCGCAACGGGAACGTCGTTTCCTTCGCATACGACGGCGCGGGCAACCGGACCGCGTTCACCAACGGCAGGGGCAAAACCACGACAATGACGTACAGCCCGCGCAACGAAACCGCGAGCGTTGCGTACCCGGACGGCACCGGCGACGCGTTCACGTACAAGGCGTCCGGCGAGTTGTGGCAGAAAACCGATGGGCGCGGCGTGACCGTGACGCGCGATTACGACGGCGCGGGGCGGCTGACCGCGATCACGTACCCGTCAGGAAGCGGCGCATCCAACGTGTCGCTCGCCTATGACAACGTAGGCCGCAAAACCGGCATGACGGACGGAACCGGAACCACGGTCTACGAGTACGATGCGTCGGACCGCCTAACCAAGCGCGCCGCACCGTCGGCGGGTGTGGTCGAGTTCACGTACGACCTGGTCGGGCATGTGAAAACGCGGTCTTTGAATGGCGTCGCGACCACGTTCACGTACGACAACGCCGACCGGATGACAAGCGTGGTCGCCGGGGGCGCAACATCCACGTACGGGTACGACCTGAACGACCGCATCACCAACATCACCCAGGCGAACGGGGCGGTGGAAACCAACAGTTACGACGCCCTGACCGGCGATTTGGCGCAGGTGTGGCACAAGACCAGCGGCGGCGCGACGCTGTCCAAGCACGCGTACGGCTACGACGGCATGGGGCGGCGCAATGCGGAAACGTTACGACAACACCGCCGCGTCTAACACGACCTCGTATACCTACGACGACGCGGGCCAACTAACCGGCGAAAGTTCCAACAAACAAAGCCAGTACAACACCTTCAGCTACGTTTATGACGAGAACGGCAACCGCCTGTCTAAAACCGCGACGCGCGTTGTTTACCAGGACCCCAATCAGTGGCCCCCGCCTCCCATCGCTCCGCCGCCGCCGCCGAATGTGGAAACGTACACGTATGACGACGCCGACAAGCTGCTGACGACGAACTATACGTTTCCTTCCTACAACAAGTCGTACGGCTACGATGGCGCGGGCAACGTCACCGGTGTCACCACCAACTAC
>CAXUMS010000264.1:0-3305 GCA_964252165.1 uncultured Armatimonadaceae bacterium | reverse complement strand
TAGCGAGCGGGCTTTAGCCCCTCGACACAAACCTTTTAGTGACATAACCCCTCGGCAATCAACCGCCTATCCCGAACCGCTTCACCCAACCACAATTATGCATAATTTTTCACGCCCTCAAACAACCGCTAACTTGATCATCGTAACAACGGCGGCTCTTTTCGGAACAGGAATGACGGCGCGCGCCGCCGTCGCCGCCGATGCGCCGGTCAAGGCGGATACGGGCAAGTTCACGCTTTCCATTCAGGAAAACGTTATCGGGACGGAAACGTTCACGATAAACGCGAGCGGGTCGTCCGAAGCGGACGAGGCGGTGACGCTGGGCGCGAACGCCATAAAATCCCATACGTCGGTAACGATGCGAAACGGCGTGATTGTCAAGGTCGCAACCGACGCGGGCGCATCCGGCAAGTTCACGCTGTTCATTGACCCGCTCGGCAAAGGGACGCTGACGGCGGACGATAAACCGCTTCCGCAGGACCCGCTTCCCCAAAACGCGCGCTTGTTGCCGTTCAGCAACTTCGGCCCGCACTTTCTCGCAAACGCGGTCGCGGCCTACGACAAAATCAAAGGCGGCGCGCAAGCCGTTAATCTGTTGATCGTGGATGCGGTCGGACTGAAAGGCGTGCCGGTTTTGCCCGCAACTTTGACGAGCCGAGGAGAAACGCCGCGTCAAGTTGGCGGCAAAGCCGTCGCGACGTCGCGGTACGCGCTTTCCCTGAACGGCCCGGTCGGCCCTATCGAGATCGAGATTTTGACCGATGCGGACGGACGTATCCTGTTCTGGAACGTGCCGGGGCAAAAGTATGCGGCGATCCGCGAGGGTTTCGAGGATTTAGCCAGGCCGGAAAAACCCGCCGATCCCCTCCTATCGCAACCGACATTTGAGGTAAAAAAGGAAACCAACATTCGGGTTCCGCTCCGGGACGGAGTGACGCTCGCCGCCGATGTGTACCGTCCCGACGCCCCCGCTGACGCCAAGTTCCCTGTGATTTTACAGCGGACGTGCTACGGGCGCGCGAGCGCGTTCGAGGGCGCGTACTGGGCGCGCCGGGGCTATGTGTTCGTGGCGCAGGATGTGCGGGGCAAGTTCGATAGCGGCGGCGTGTGGGAGCCGTGGGTGAACGAGGGCCGCGACGGCTTCGATTCGGTCGAATGGTGCGCCGCCCAACCGTGGTCGAACGGCGCGGTCGGCATGATCGGGGCGTCGTATCTGGGCTTTACGCAATGGGCGGCGGCGCGTGAAAACCCACCGCACTTAAAATGCCTCGTTCCTATCGTTTCGCCGCCGGACCCGTACTACAATGTCCCCTACGCGTACGGAACCTTCTTTCTGTACGGGAGCGTCTGGTGGTCGGGCATTGTGGACGGTCAAACGATGAACCCGATCCAGCAGTTCCGCGATGTCAAGCCGTTTATGACGCTTCCTTTGAAGAATGTGGACCGGGCCGTGCTGGGAAAAACCGTGCCGTTTTTTCAAACGTGGCTCAAGCACCCGGCAAACGATGCGTACTGGCGCGATGTTTCGTTCAACGAATTGCAAAAGCAACCGGGCGCGTTCCCCGTTCTTCCCGCGCTCCATGTGTCCGGCTGGTTCGACGGCGACGGTATCGGGACCAAGCGCAACTACGCCGCGATGATCGAGGGCGGGCAGAAAAACCAGAAACTCGTGTACGGACCGTGGGGGCATGCGGTCAACTCATCCACCAAGATCGGCGATCTGGACTTTGGGCAGTCGTCGCTTCGCGATCTGGATACCCTCTACCTGCGCTGGTTCGACCACCACCTGAAGGGCGTTGCAAACCATATTGACGAGGAGCCGCCGGTCGAGGCGTTCCTGATGGGCCGCAATGAATGGCGCGGTTTCTTCGCCTGGCCGCCCCGCGAGGCCAAGCCGACGCGCTGGTACTTCCATTCTCAAGGAAACGCGAACACCGACCGGGGTGGCGGAACGCTGTCGCTCGCCCCGCCCAAAGCGTCCGAACCTGCGGACACGTACACGTACAATCCGGCCAAGCCGTTTATGGCGAAACTGGAAGCCGACAAGCCGGTATCCAACCCCAAGCCCACCGTTCCTTCCGGCAAACAGGCCGCAACCTCCGCGCCGCCCGCGCCCGACGCCGCCGCAAACCCGGTTCAGGCTGGGGGCGTCGCCGACCCGCAGGTTCTCGTGTACACATCCGCCCCGCTCCCCGCCGATGTGATTGTCGCCGGGCCTATCGAGATCCGCCTGACCGCGGCGACCTCGGCGCGGGACACGGACTGGTGGGCGTCGCTGATGGAGGTGGACGAACGCGGCAAAACCACAGGCTTTACGCAGGGGATTGTGCGCGCTCGGTTCGCGGACGGCGGCCCCGCCGCGAAACTCCTGCCCCCCAACGCCCCGCACACGTTCACGCTCGATCTATGGGCGTTGGGCAACGTCTTTCGGAAAGGCCATCGTCTGCGCGTCGCCGTGTCGTCGTCGTGCTTCCCGCTCTACGACCGCAACCTGAACACCGGCGACCCCAACCCCGCCGACGCCACCCGCATGGTCACCGCCAAGCAAACCGTCTACCACGACAAAGCGCGCCTGTCGTACCTCGTCCTCCCGACGCTCCCGAAGTAGAAAGAAACAAAGTTTACGAAATGAAGAAAGAGAAACGTTTCCTTGACGCGCGTGCCTAAAGATCTGGAAATAACGCTTCCGTATTCATACCAAAATGGCTTGGTATATAACGAAATGATTGTGGGGGAACAAAACTAGCGTCAGCGTCTTTGGGATTTATTGGTTTTTCATAAAGGCGAACGTTACCAATTTTGAATGCTATAGCTTGTTCCTTCCCACGAAAATACTCAAGAAAAAAATCTTCGTCAATACCTGCATAATCTTGTGTACTATGCCACAAATCTAAAGGATCTTGACACAGCACCTCTTCAATATCAAATTCCCCAATAATCTGTCCAACTGGCATAGTAGAATAAACCATAACTATAGTTACTTCAGTTCTTTTAAAAGCGCTCTTCCTATACTCACATCGCTTAATTCCACTGAAAATCTTGTCGGCGAACTCGGGCTTAATCGACAATAAGATTTTCATTAACTCCTCCAAGTTCCAATACTCCTAAAGTTTGTTCGTCATTCAATTTCACAAAATTCCAATGCTGATCACGTGCGATACCTACCTCCTCAATCAATGCATTGCGTGTCAAGCGTTTTGACAAAGCGGCGTTGTATGTAAATTTTATAACTCTTACTTGGTTCTTTTGCTTATAATCGCAATTTGGGTCGTGGCTCTTGTGATGTTGTCAGGGTAGATTAGGTT
>CAXUMS010000263.1:0-3393 GCA_964252165.1 uncultured Armatimonadaceae bacterium | reverse complement strand
TTAGTCTCACGACAACACAGACGCAAACGACAACCCAGAAGCAGACCGAAAACGCCGGTTAGTCGCCGTCCACCAGAACGGAAGACAGATCCACGCCGCTTGACATCATCGGGGCTGTTGCGGTGGGTTGAAACACGCGGCTTCCCCAGATTGCCTGCGATGACCACAGGCGCGTTCCCCAGATGGCTTGCGTGCCATTCACGCCGCCGTTGTTCATCACCATCGGCTGAAACGAGCGCGATCCCCAGATCGCCTGCGTATCAAAGACCGAACCGGTTCCCCAAATCGCCTGTTTACCGTCCGCAAAACGGGCGAGGGCCGATGCCGCTATATTGATGCCGCCGTCCGCCGTCCGCTCCAGCGGCGGAGAGACCGCGCGTTGCCCGGGCGATAAAACCGCCGTGGACGAAAGCGCGTTCGGGATGTTGAGATAGCCCGCGCCAAACGTACACGGGTCGCTCTGACCGTTTGCGAAGCCCCACTTGTCCGCCGATAGCATCAAGCGCGCTTTGACTGTGTCCGGGGTAAGCAGGGGGGACGCTTGCAACATAAGCGCGACCGCCCCCGAAACGACCGGAGCGGCCATAGACGTGCCGGACAACTCGAAGTACTGCTCCGACGTTTTGTTTGGGTCTTTCTCGTCCGAGTACTCGGCGAGACGAATCTGGTTCCACTGCTTGTAAGCCGCCTCCAGGAAGCTGTCTTTGGCCTCAAGCGAGACGATCTTGTTGCCCGGCGCGACAAGGTCCGGCTTCAGGACATAGTCAAACCGCGACGGCCCGCGCCCCGAATAGGTTGCTATTTGGTCGGTTGCACGTCCGCCGCCATTCGGCGATTGCTTCATCGCGCCGACCGTGATCACGAGCGGATCGTTGCCTGGAGACTGAATCGAGCCGTACTCGGTTCCAAATCCCTCATTGTCGGTTTCTCCCGCGACCGCATCCGGATTAGCGCGTCCGTCGTTCCCGGCGGCGCAGACAACCACGATACCCGCGTTCCATGCCCGCTCGACCGCCCGGCAGAGCGGGTCGGTTTTGTACGACTCGCCGACCGGATGGCCGAGCGATAAGTTCAAAACGCGAATGTTGTTTGCAGTCCGGTTGGCGACGACCCAATCAATGCCCGCAACCGTTGCGCTGACCGTGCCTTCGCCGGAACTGCCCAGCACGCGCACGTTGATGATACTCGCTTGACGAGCAATGCCATAGAACGTCGTGGTGAAACGATCACCCGAGGACATCTTACCGTTGCCCGCGATAATTCCCGCAACATGGGTGCCATGCCCGGCTTTGTCCGCCGTATCATCGGATTTTGACTGACCGAATGCAATACTTTTGACCACGCGCGTCGCCCCATCGGTGAGCGTTTTGCCAAAGTCCTTCGCATCCTTTTGAATGCCGGTGTCTATAACCGCAACGCCGACGCCTTTGCCATTTAGCAGTGGGTAGTACTGCGCGACCGCGCCGGCGCCGCTGGATTCTACCGTAAACAAGTCGTTCTTCTTGACCACAACATCCGACGATAAGCGAGCGACCTGCGCGTTTGCGGCGAGCGCGGCGAGCGCGCGGCGCGGCAAACTCGCGGCGACCGCATTGCCCGCGCGGAGGTCAAGGTAAACGGAACCGCCCGCAGATTTGACCACGCCTTCATAGGCGGACGCGTCCAATGTCGGGACAAACTGTATGATTACACGTACAAATGGCGATTTTTTGTCGGTTTGCGCGTACTCTTTTTGCAGAAACGCATCGGCCTTTTGCGTCAGGGCCGTTACTTCGGCGACCGATGAGCCGTGCGCATTCTGCGCCCGCGCCGTAGACGACATGGTCGCGGCGACCGAAAGAACGGCGAAACCGCCTGCGAGGGGCGCGATTGACCAGGAAACGTTGCGCCGCCGACTCGCTCGCAGACGCGCGCCGATATTTCCACGACTATAATTGATCTCTTGATTCACTTTGACTTTCCCCTTCGGAACACCGCGTATAAGATACGCCTTTCGGCGGCCCGGCGGCCCTGCGTTTCGGCTCGCGCGTCGTGACGCGGCGAAATCGTTTAGGCCCGTGGCTTTGCGTCCCCGGTTTTCACCGGGTTTGCCGTTATCGATGGCGAAGGTAGCGCAATACGCGGCGCGGCTCGAAACGCGATGTCCGAAACGCAATGCGTGTTTGATTAGGTTAGTGCAAGATTCACGCCAACCAACCCCTTAATAGTTCGGTTTACGATACTTTCCGCGCTTAGAGTTGTGCGCCCGGCAAAAACGCGTTACTTCGCCGCAATCCCGCGTTTTTGCCGGGCGCGAAGGAGTGTCCGGTTTCATCCTGGCTTTGTAAAACAATGACGACACAGAAAAGGCGCGGGCGATAAAATCACCCGCGCCCTGATGCGGCGCCAAACCAATGTTTTTATTTTGTGGCGGGGTGGGGCGGAACGCCCTCATGGGTGAGGGTAACCGGCGCGATAGAACCGTCCGGGTTGAAGTGAAGGCGATCCAAACAAACGACCCGGTGGTTGCCATCGGTTTCGATTAGGGGGCGGCGGTGATAGCAAATCACCCAGTCGTCGTCGGTTCCGGGAAGCTTAAGAACGGAATGGTGGCCCGCCGCCTGACCGACCTCGGGATTGTTCTCTAAAATCTTGCCTTTGTACTCGAACGGCCCATACGGGTTATCCGACACGCCGTACGCGGCGATATACGTGTGGTCGGTCCAGCCGCCCTCGCTCCACATCAGGTAGTACAACCCGCGCCGCTTAACCATGAACGGCCCTTCGACATAGCCGGGCGACGGCGTGATATTCCGGAAATCTCGGTTGAACGCGCACATCGTCGGCGTGAGCGGCGCGACCACGCAAACGCCGTGGCCGCCGAAGTACAGGTACGCGCGCTTGTCGTCGTCCACAAAACAGTGGGCGTCAATCGCTTGCGCGCCGTGCGGATAATAACCGACCAGAGGATGCCCTATGGCATCGCGGAACGGGCCTGCGGGCGAGTCCGACACAGCGACGCCGATCCCCGCGCCATCGCCAGCGGAAAAGTAAAAATAATACTTTCCGTTCTTCTCCGCGCACGATGGCGCCCACGCCGCAAAGTTCGTGGACCACGCAACATGGGCGAAATCCAGAATGACGCCTTCATTTTTCCAGTCGGTGAGGTCGTCCGAGGACCAGCACTCGAAAAAGGTTTGCTTGTCGAACGCGCGCGACGTCGTCGGGTAAATGTAATAGCGACCGGCGAAACAATGGATCTCCGGGTCCGCGTACCAACCGGGGAATACCGGGTTGCCGCTGGTGCGCGGCGCAGGCGTCAAGGGCATAAAAACTAACTCCCCAAAACCAAAAGATTCCGCCCTCCTTTCCGCGCCGCCGCCCCAAACTCCTTCCGCTTGTTCTTCGTTCGCG
>CAXUMS010000262.1:1736-3433 GCA_964252165.1 uncultured Armatimonadaceae bacterium | reverse complement strand
TCCGGCGTGAGGACCGCCGCCCGCGCAGGGCGCCCACAAAACAATAACCCACCAAACCTGACGGAAAACGGTTGTTAATCCGTCTTTTGTTCGATCAGCGTCCCGAAGCGCTTGCCGATGGCGAGGGCCGGGTCGAGCGGGACCTCGACGCCGACCACGCCTTCGGGGATCGAGATCGTCGGGGTCGCGCGCAGGGTTTTTCCCGCGAACTGCGGCAGGTACGGGCGCAACTCGTCGAGCATCTCGGCGGTCAGGGCGCGGATGTCTTTTAGGGATAAGACGGCGGCGGTAAGCGGGTCGAGGGCGAGCGCGTGTACCAGGTGTTCCGGTTCGCCGGATAGCGCGGCGTGGGCGCACAGGCTTTGCACATTGACATTGGTCTGGCACAAGCCGGCGCACTGTATCGGCAGGTCGCCGATCACGGTCGGGTGAACGCCGTTGTCGTCGGCGAACGTCGGCACTTCCACACAACAACCGTGCGGCAGGTTGGTGATATAGCCGTCGTTGCGGACATTGCCCATGAAGCGGAACGGCTTACCGGTCGTCACCGCCTCCAGGATATGGGAGCAGTATTCGACACTGCGCCCGTCTATCGCGGTCGTCTCGAACTGGAGCGGGTCTACCTCGGCGTATTTTTCCGACATCGCCTTGCCCCATTTGTAATACGCGCCTGATTCGCCGCCGAACGCGGGTTCATCGCAGTACAAATCGAGTGACTTGCCCGAGTTGCGGAACCACGGCACGTACTCGGACAAATGCCCGGTGGATTCGGTCATGAAGTAGCCGAACTGCCGGAACACCTCGCCGCGCACCTTTTCGTTTTTGTAGTATTCCGGCTTCTCGAACAACTCGCGCAACTGCGGGTACAAATCGCGCCCGTTATGTTCGAGGGTCAAAAACCAGTCCATGTGGTTGATGCCGCCGCAGACATAGCGGATCTCGTCTTTGGGGACCTGGCAATAGCCGGAAATCAGATCGAGCGTGGTTTGAACGCCGTGGCACAGGCCGGCAAACGGGACAGGGGAAACGCGACCGAGGGCGAGGCAGTTCGCCGCCATCGGGTTCGCGTATTGGAGCATCAGCGCGCCCGGACGAGCGACCTCTTCCATATCGCGCGCGATGTCCACTAAAACCGGAATATGCCGCTGGCCCCGGAAAACGCCGCCCGGCCCGAGCGTGTCGCCGATACACTGGTCCACGCCGTACCGAAGCGGAATTTCGTAGTCCACGCCGTACGCGTGGAAGCCGCCGACCTGGATCATCACGATCACGAAATCGGCGTTGCGTATCGCCTCGCGCCGGTCCGTGGTTGCGGAAACGCGGGCGGGCAGGCCGTTGTCCGCGATCATGCGGTTCGCGAACGCTTCCATACGCCGCAGTTTGGGTTCGGTCGGACTCATCAGCGCGAACTCGCTGTCCGCGAGGGCGGACGTTGCGAGAATATCGCTCAAAAGCGTTTTGCAAAACACGACGCTTCCCGCGCCGATCATGGCTATCTTCTTCGGCATCTTGGGCTTCCTTCAAACGCAGGGGGTTGTTGGGTGTCGCTATAAGATCGTCAGGCAAGTTACAAGGAGATAAATCTCCTTGTAACAACGAAAACGGCTCAAGCCCTGAAACAAACGATATTCTCAGAACACCCAACACCAAACACCAAACACCAAACACCAAACACCAAACACCAAACACCAAACACC
>CAXUMS010000262.1:0-1636 GCA_964252165.1 uncultured Armatimonadaceae bacterium | reverse complement strand
AACACCAAACACCAAACACCAAACACCAAACACCAAACACCAAACACCAAACACCCTACAACTCGCCGCGCGCGGTCAGGAAGCGGCGGTAGATTTCCTCGAACAAGCGAACATCATTTAGCGTGTCCTCCGCCGATGACGGGAACGGCGCGCCGGTCCGAACGCCGTTTAAGAACGCTTTGGCCTCTTCGCGGAACGACCACGCGGGCGGGGCGAACTCAGTCGTCAGTTGCGCGGGCTGATCGTTTTCGCCCGCGCGGTAGACTTCCACGGTCGCCGACATTTCCTTGTGCATCAGGGCGGGGGCGTTTGTTTTCAGCCAGCCCTTCTCGAAGTAAATCTGCGTGTGTTCGTCCCACGCATGAAAGCTCGTGTACGCGGATTCGACCACCGCCCGGGTTCCGTTCACATCGAGAACCAGAAGGCCAGTCATGCCGTCCGGGTCCAACTCAACCGTCACCACGCGCGTTTCCCCGCCATTTTCCAGAAAAAAGCGGAGCAGGTTGACGTTGTGCGTCCACTGCTGAAGGTAGCCTAAGTACGGGTTCTTCCACTTGTCCGGGAGCCACGCGGGGCATTCGTCCGGCGCGGGCGGGGGCGTGTCGTTGGAGCGGGACTCGGGGATATTGGGGTCGTTGGCGTACGTCCAGTTGCCGCCGAAGCCGTGGTTGCGGGCGAACAAAACGCGCCCCTTGTCGCCGGATGCGCGCCACTCGTCCACGTACTTTTTCACCAGCAGATTGCCCGGGTCGTAGCGCTTCATGTAGCCGACCATCAAACGGCCCGACCCGCGCTTCACGGTTTCAATGATAGACTCGGCCCGCGCGACCGAAACCGCCATCGGCTTTTCCATGAAAACATGCTTGCCCGCGCGCAAAAGATCTTCGGCGATCTTGCCTTGAAGCGCGTACGGGCCGGAAACGCCGACCGCCTCGATTTCGGGATCGGCGGCGATTTCCTCGTACGACTGGTACACTCGCTCGATTCCGTAGCGGGCCGCGACCTCGCGGCCCAGGGCGGGGCGCGCTTCCGCAAGGGCGACAAAACGGCAGTTGGGCTGGGAAAGAAAGTTCGGGATATGGATGCGCTGGGCGACAAAGCCGCATCCGACATAGGCGAAGTTCACCGGGGCGTTTTCGCCCGGCATCGTAGCGTCAGCCATGATAGTTTGATTACCGGTAAAGGATTGGGAACGCGGGAACGTGCGTGTCGGGACGCGCAAATCAGGCGGAACCGCCGTGTTTGCACAACCGCCCGCAATCGAGAACAACCGCGCCGCGCTCCTATTGTACGGCGCCAACGTTGGCGCTGTAGACCTCATGGGGAATGATCGCCGTAAAAAATTACGCGCTTAGTATTCAATCCGGGTTCAGATTACCAAGCGGTTCCAGTAGGATTGGTTGAACGCGGTGGTTGAACGCGGTGGTTGAACCACGAGGGGCTAAAGCCCGCTCGCTAAGCGGCGCGAAGCGCGCCTCGATCCCGCTGAAGCGGGAAAGAACACTGCTCGTGTTACAGGTTTGAGTAGCGTGAACATTTTTCGTGGTGGTTTGGAACCGCCAAACAGTTTACGTCATTTGCCTTCCCGCTTCAGCGGGATTGAGGCGCGCTTCGCGCCGCTTAGCGAGCGGGCTTT
>CAXUMS010000261.1:0-3448 GCA_964252165.1 uncultured Armatimonadaceae bacterium | reverse complement strand
TGCCCGAACTTAAACAACGATAACAAACCTAACAACATAAAGAAAACCACGACCACTCTTTCAACTCATCTTCAGGAAAAACACTGTAAGGACCGCAGTACTTAATGAATTCCGCCTCCGAGTTGAACTCCGAAGCGCGCTTTACTTCCTCGACAACACAAACCGAAGTTGCTACTGAGCGGTACTCGGCGGGAGCGGATTCCTTTGGGTCTTTTGTTCGATAAATAATTAGAACGTCACCAGGAGTTGCAATCTCTACAGCCATTCTACAAATGTAAACTTTGTGGATACTGTTTGTGTGCGACACATCCTGAACAATGTCGAACGTCTCGTTGTTCAGGATGGAGTCGGGTAGCAACTGCGTATGGTATTGGGGATAGATAGCGAGCAAAAATTTGCGTTTCCCTTGTAGTTTTATGAAAGGAAATCGTTTTTCGAGATCAGGGGCGTGGTTACGCATATCACGAACTAACACCGACTCAGTATCACCGGAGGCCGATGGTTTCTCCGCGCGTTTGACAAAGCCGTATCTATCAAATAGCCTGTTAGGCCTTCATGCTTGGCAAAAACCGTAACATAAATTTCTTCTACATTGTCTCTGATTGCGAGGTCAAAAGCCTTCTTTAAAAACCGCTCACCGTACTTCGTGCCACGTTGCTCGATCTTGAAAGTCCCAATCTTTACACGCTTCGCGCTTGGCAACGCAGGTCGAACATCATCAACGACTCCAACTTCACTTTTCAAATACAAAAAGCCATCAATAGCGCCCAATTCGTCGCGAGTAACATAGGCTACGTCGCCGGTGTCCGCCTTCTTCTGAAACCATCTATCGAAACCGGGATAATCTTCCTTAAGTGAATCAAAAAACTCATCCGCAAGAGAGATTGCGGAAAAGGGTTCAATACGCATGAGGTTACTCATTGTGACGTTGTCTTTTCAGTGCTTGGTTGATGTTGAACGCGGCAGTCTTCGCAGTCTGAACAACTGGTTCCGCAGGCTTGCTTATCGTTGGTCATAGATTCGTTGGGTAAACCCCATCCAAGAATAGAAAGGTGTGCGGGCAAATCCCATTCTCCGCCGCGCAGGATGAACGTTATTTTCCTGACGGTTTGCCTTCCCGTATATATTTGTTTATCTGGGTTGTATTCGCGCAAAACTAAGGTATCGCCTGTAGAGAAGTCCCGGTCGTTGACGCGCAACTCGAAGTTCTTTTGCCATTTTATTACAGCCTCGAAAGGGCGCGGCCAAGTTTTCAAATCGTGCGTTTTCATTTACGTCCCTATAGCCCATGATAACAAAGGTTAGCACCTACCGTCAAACAGCCACGTTTGCCCGTCTGCGATGACACTACCCAAAAACTCACTAGGTCTGTGTCGCTCTACTATCGTTGCTTAATCACCTCAACGCCAATTTTTCAGTTACAAAGACCACATTGTTATAGGCGTAAGCATATCCTAGTCAAGCAAATAGCCCCCTAATAAACCACTTTGTTCAGCGGGTACTCGACAATGCCCTCCGCCCCCGCGCGCTTCAAGCGCGGGATCAGGTCGCGGGCTTGTTTTTCCTCAATGATGATTTCCACGGCGGCCCAGCCCTCATCGTAGAGCGAGGACACGGTCGGGCGCTTCAGGGACGGCAACTGCGCGACCACGGCGGAAAGGCTTTCGCGGGCGACATTCATTTTGAGGCCGACCAGCGCGTCGGCGTTGAGGGCGCCGGTGAGTAGCATCGCCATGTTCTCGATCTTGGCGCGCTTCTCATCATCCGCCCACGCGGCGTGGTTTGCGACAAAGCGCGTGGTGGACGTGAGAAGGGTGTCCACGATATGAAGATTGTGCGCGCGGAGGCTGGACCCGGTTTCCGTGTTGACCACAATCGCATCGGCCAACTCCGGCGCCTTGACCTCGCATGCGCCCCATGAAAACTCCACATTCGCCTGAACGCCGTGGGTTTCCAGATACCGCTCGGTCAGCCGCACGTACTCGGTCGCGATCCGCTTGCCCGCAAGGTCGCGCGCGGATTCGATAGAGGAGCCGTCCGGGGCCGCCAGCACGATGCGCATCGCGTTGCGGGTCGCTTTGGAGTACGTTAGCTCGCAAACCTCGTGGACATCGGCATTGTTGTCCTCGATCCAGTCCTTGCCGGTCAAGCCCGCATCCAAAATACCGGCCTCCAGATACCGGGGAATCTCCTGCGGACGAATGAGCAGCGCGCTGATCTCGTTATCATCCATGACCGGCTGGTATGACCGCGCATCCACCCGGATATTCCACCCGGCCTTCTCGAACAACTTGAACGTCGCGTCCTGTAAACTGCCCTTAGGCAAACCCAATTTCAATTGCATAGCGTTCCATTATACAGAAAAGCGAGAGAGTTGATAGCGAGAAAGCGAGAAAGTCAGAGGGGACGGCTTATGTGAGACTATCCCCTCTGACTTTCTCGCTTTCTCGCTATCAACTCTCTCGCTTCTTATAACGGCTCGAACGTGGCGACGATCATGCCGAAGTAGGTCGGGGCCTCGTAGGACAGGAGGTCGGGCGTCATCGGGGTGTGACCGAGCGCGCCCATCAGGATCAGCGTTTGCCAGTACGCATCCACTTTCGCGGTTTCCATGAAGTCGGCGGGCCACGCGAGAAGGCTTTCTAAATTGTCGGACGCGATCGCCTCGCACATCGCGCGGTCGTGGACGGCGGACGCGGGATCATAGCCGTACGGCCCGTTCGCATCATGGGCGTGGCCCTGGTCGCACGACGCAATCAGCGCGACACGGCTCCCGGCTTTCTCCGACGCGCGGGCGATGGCGACGCCGCACCGAACCAGCGTTTCGCGCGGAAGCGTCCGATCCGGGGCCAGCACCACCACGCGCGGGAGCGGGGTTAGCGGATGGGCGGCGTACCAGAGCGGGATCAGCGCGCCCCAATCCAGCGGGAAAACCGCCTCGCCTTTTTTGTCGTCGCCGACCAACCGGGCGAGCGGGACCTTCTGACCCGGCGCCTCGTCCGCGATAGCGTCCACCAATGCCAAATCGGTCTCGAAAACCGCCTTGATTTGCCTGCTTGGCTCGCCCAGAACGCCGCCCGCGATCCGGGTTGCGCCTATCGTTATCGCTCCTCGCATTAGTTGTCCGTGCGGGGTCAGCACGACCACGGTATCCGGGCGGGACGCGGCGCAACGCCTGCCCATCTCTTGCATCGCAACGCGGGTTTGCGCCATCACGCGCGCATCGTCCGCGATCTCCTCGACAATATCTCCCCCGTGCGGGGCGATAGCGGCCCAAACCAGCATAAAATCGTTCCGTTTCTTTTCGGGTGTGTCGCGGCGCGAGGCGTTATAGCCCTGCGGGGCGGCGTTTAGCGCCCGGTCGCTCGGCAACTATAATGAGAGTATACCCGTGGGGAAGAAGGTGTTGGGTGTTGGGTGTTGGGTGTTGGGTGTTAAGAACTCTCAC
>CAXUMS010000260.1:0-3496 GCA_964252165.1 uncultured Armatimonadaceae bacterium | reverse complement strand
ACTCGCTTCCCCAACCTCGATACCGAGTTTCGCACGTCCGGCTGGGGCGGGGACCGGGTGACGGGCGGCGGGGGCGGAAACCAGGACGTTCGTCTTTCCCGCGATGTGATCGCGTACAAGCCGACCGTGGTAACGACCCTTTTCGGCATGAACGACGCCGGGTACCGAAAGCGCGACCAACTCACCCAGCAAGCGTTCCAGAACGGCTACCGAACGCTTACCGCGCGCCTTCGCAAAGAGTTACCGGGCGTCCGCCTGACGCTTCTCGCGCCATCGCCGTACGACGATGTCACCCGCGCGCCGGACTTCGATGGCGGCTATAACGGCGTTTTAGTTGACTACGGCGCATTTGTCACCACGTTCGCCGCGAAGGAAAACGCCCGGAGCGCGGACCTGAACGCGCCCGTCGTCGCCGCGCTTCGGCGCGCGGTCGTGGTGGACCCCGAAGGCGCGGTGCGCCTCCTTCCGGACCGGGTTCATCCCACGCCCGGTATCCATCTGGTGATGGCGGGCGCCGTTTTGAAAGCGTGGAACGCGCCCGCTGTCGTATCGTCGGTGCGCCTGGATGCGGCTACGGGAAGCGTCGCCGACACTGTTAACGCCAAAGCGGAAATGTCGCCCGCCCCATCCGGCGGCGGTTTCGCATGGACGCAAACCGACGCCGCCCTGCCGTTCCCGCTCGACACGAAAGACCGCACGGTCGCGCTCGCCCTGCGCTCATCGGATTTTCTGGACACGCTCGACCGCCAAATGCTGACGGTTGCGAACCTGCCCGCCGGTTCCCGCTACACGCTCGCCTGCGATGGCGACAAAATCGGTGAGTTCGGGGCGGACGCCCTCGGTCTGGGCGTCAACCTCGCGCTTCTGCCCACGCCGATGCTTCGGCAAGCCCTCGCCGTGCATGATCTCACCCGCAAGCGCAACGACCTTCAGTTTATCCAGTGGCGCACGGTTCAGGTTCCGCTCGCGGGAATGCAAAAAGATTTGCGTAATTACCAACCCGCCTTGAACGCCCTCACCGCATTGGAGCGGGATCTATTGCAACAGCAACGCCGCGTCGCCGTCCCCAAACCGCACCGCTTCACCCTCACGCCCGCGTTGCCGCCCGCCGCGCCCGCGCGATGAGGTTAAAGGAGATAAACGCTTTCGCGGCGCGCGTGGGGCAAGGTTAGCGCTTGCGTCTGCTTGCTCGCGCGTCTCTACTCGCAAATGTCCTACCCCCAGAACTTCCGGTCGAGGGCGCGGTACTGGACCGCCTCGGCGATGTGGGCGACGCCGATGCTTTCCTCGCCCGCCAAGTCCGCAATCGTGCGCGCGACTTTTAAGATGCGGTCGTACGCGCGGGCGGACAGGTTCATTTGTGTGATTGCCGCGCCTAAAAGGGATTTGGCGTCGCCGGTCACGTCGCAGAACGCCTGCAACTCGCGCGTTCCCATGTGCGCGTTGCAGTGGACCTTGTTCGCCCGGTCGCGCAACTTGGGGAACAATCCGCCGCCGTCGGCGTCCGCGAACCGTGCGGACTGCACCCCGCGCGCCCGCTCCACCCGCGCCCGTATCGCGGCGGACGTTTCGCCCCTCGGCGGGGCGGTCAATTCATCCTGCCGAAGTCTTGGCACCTCGACGTGCAAATCTATACGGTCGAGCAACGGACCTGAGATTTTCTGTAGATACTTTTGAACGGTCTGCGGCGAACACGTACACGCTTTGGTCGTGTCGCCGAAGAATCCGCAGGGGCAAGGATTCATGGCGCTGATAAGCGTGAACCGGGCCGGGTACTTGAGCGATGCGGCGGCGCGGGCGATCGTGACGTGACCGTCTTCGAGCGGCTGGCGCAACACTTCGAGAACATTGCGATTAAATTCCGGCAGTTCGTCCAGGAAAAGCACGCCGTTGTGGGCGAGCGACACTTCGCCCGGTCGCGGAACGGCCCCGCCGCCGGTCAAGCCCGCGTTCGAGATGGTATGGTGCGGGGCGCGGAACGGACGCTCTTTAACCAGGGCGTCGCCGGGCGGAAGCAGTCCGCAAACCGAGTAAAGGCGTGTCGCCTCTAACGCCTCATCCACGGAAAACGGCGGCAGAATGGTGGGGATGCGGCGCGCGAGCATGGTTTTGCCCGATCCGGGACAGCCCAAAAGAAGTATATTGTGACCACCAGCGGCGGCGACCTCTAAAGCGCGTTTGGCGTGCGATTGGCCTTTAACATCGGAGAAGCACAGATGCGACGCGCTGGTTTGCTCCAGAACGGCGCGCGGGTCCTCGCGGAGCGGCGCGACACCTTCCAAACCGGCGAACAAGACGACGACATCGGCGAGCGAGCCGACCGGGTACACATCCACATCGCCCACAATCGCGGCCTCGCGGGCGTTCTCGCGCGGGACGACCAGGCGGCGCGCAGGGCCGTGTTCGGCCTGATCGCGCGCCCACATCGCCATCGGTAAAACGCCGGTGACGGGCCGCACCGAACCGTCGAGCGACAACTCGCCGGTTAGCACCGCGCCCGTGACATTGGTTTCGGCGATCTGCCCGGACGCGACCAGTATCCCGACCGCAATCGGAAGGTCAAACGCGGGACCGGCTTTTTTGGTGTCGGCGGGCGCCAAGTTGACCGTGATCTTGCGGTCGTACGGGAACCGCAACCCGGAGTTTTTAATCGCCGCCTTGACCCGCTCGCGCGACTCCTGCACGGCGGCGTCGGGCAATCCGACAATCGTAAACTGCGGGATCTGCGACGGCGTCGCGTTCACCTCGACCCGCACCCCGTACGCCTCGACCCCAAAAATCGCGCTCGATTCCACAACCGCCAGCATCGCCTCGCCCTCCCCTGCGTCGCCGTTCGTTCGGCATTCAGGCGTTATAACGGCGCGCGGGGACAAGTTATGATAGTGGAAAAATCGCTTGATCGACGGCTAAGCGTTGACGCCGTCGAAAATGCGGCGGTACAGGTCGGTTTGCGAGAATGCCGTCTGGGCCAGCTCTCAGCGGGGCGTTGACACCAGCGAACGTAGACGCTTTTCCACTTGTACAATCTGACCATGAGCCGCAAGCGATGGCGGCGCCAGTTTTTTGTACATCGTTAGTTCCTGCAAGGCCTCGTTATATCGCTTGTCTAGCATATATAGCGAAACGAGGTTGTAGTGCGCGGCGGCGTAGTTCTCCTCCAAACTAAGGGCCGTCTTCAACTCTTTTTCCGCACGCCCGTGATTGGCGTATTTTGTTGCAGGGTTGGTCAAAGCCACTCCCATTAAACGATGAACGCGCGGGTTCTTAGGCGATAAACGAACGCCTTTTTCTCAGTGTGCTATCCTCTGGCTTTGTTCGTTTGGCTTTGTTCGTTACCTAACTGAAATAAAAACAACCCGTACTCCGAGTGGGCTTCACCAGATGTATCGTCTAATCTTACTGCTTCGGCGAAACAGTTTGCTGAGACTGTAACCAACTCGTAGTAGCGTAACATTGTTTCTGTAAATTTGGCTTGGAGGTACAGCAAGCTATTTCT
>CAXUMS010000259.1:0-3639 GCA_964252165.1 uncultured Armatimonadaceae bacterium | reverse complement strand
CGGGGCGGACGTGGGGCGCGAGGGCCGCGCGCGCTTCGGCGCGCAGGCTTTTGGCATGGTCGGGGGGCGGGCCGAGCGACAGTCCCAAGCCCTCGAACGAGCCGGATGCGCCGTCCTCGCGGGCGCGCATTTCCAGGAGTTCGGCGGCGAGCAGTTTGGCCACCGCCCGCCGCAGGATGGGGACCGCGTTCGGGTCCGACAGCGACTCAGGCCTCAGACAGGCTTCCTGCGCGGCCTGTTCATCACTGAGGATAAGCGCGGCGTCGGAGGCATTGTCCGCGTTTGTCGCATCGAGGCGCGCGATCCGCAACACCTCCGCAACCGTAATCGCCAGCATTGTTTTCCATCTCCTTACGAGGCGCGCCCGCCGCCGCTTGCGTTCGCCGTGCGTGCGAGCGCGCCCCTTTGCGTTTTATTCCTCTTCTTCAGGAATCGCAGGCTCCACGGGAACCGCGTTGTCATCTTCGAGCGGAATGGTCCCACCCTCGATAGGTAGGGCGTTATCGTCTTCCAGCGGAATGGTTCCGCCGCTCCCCGACTCGGGCGTGGGCGGGACCTCCACCGGCGTTTCCGTGGTCTCGTCCGGCTCCGCCCCAAACGGCGCGGGCGTGGCGGGAGTAGTGGGAATGTCAGGTTCTTCGTTCTCCGGCATTGGCTGTGTGATCTCCTTTTTTGTTTGTAGAAGGGTGAGGGCTGTCTTAGGACAGGGGGTGAGGGCGAAAATTTCTCCCTTACGCCTCGCCCGTACACTTGAATGCGTACTGCCACAGGCCGTAGCCCGCGTTGTCGCGCGACCGGACGCCGTACAGGTACTCGTCGCGCAGGAACGACGCCTCGTTCTCACCGTCCGAGCCATCGAGCGCGGCGAACTGCGGCGCGATCCGCTGTTGCACCAAAAACGGGCGCACGCTATGCCCGCAGTCCAGCACATGCCACTCGGTCGCGGTTGCAAGGCGCGGCGACACCACGAGTTGCAACAAGCCTTGAAGCGGATTGGACGCCTGCGCGCCGTTGTTTGCGCCCGCCCCGCCCGGCGTGTACGCCGACGCCAGCAGGCGCCGGGCCGTGAACGACAGCGCGGGCGGCACCAGAAGGTGCGTCGGGACCACACCCATCGGGTAGCCCGATGCGAGCGGTATTTGCATCATGGATGCGATCACGGTTTCCAGATTTTCCGCCGTGAGCGCGTAGTCATCGAGGTTGCCGACCGCTTGCCCGCCCACGGCATGATTTCCGGCATAAAACGGTTTCCCGTCGTAACAAAGAGCCGCCTCGCCGTCCCGGATCAGGTCAAAAAGTAGCTGGTCGTAGTGCGCGCTCGCGGCCTCGATCAGCCCCAAAACGCGTAGCCGCACCTGCCCGCGCCGGTCGTCCTCGATTACCTCGCGGGCGACCCCGATCGTCGCCTCGAACTTGCGGTTGCGGATCGTGTACCGGAACTCCGAAAGGCTTTTGATCACGCGCTCATCGCCGAACTCGCGCATTTGCGGCAGTTCGGCAAGCCACCCGTACTCCTCGGACGCCTGCTCACTCGGCAACACCGTTGCGATCTCGCTCCACACGCCGCCCGCGCCCGCGAAGCCGTCCTCGAAAATCGTCTTCGCGCTCACGGACAACGCCCGCACCACATCCCGCGTCACTGTAATCCCCATCGTGTTTTGTCTCCCCTTCCGTAGTTAAGCGACACAATTCAAAGGATGAAGGATGAGGGATGAAGGATGAAAGGGAGAGCCGAAGTTGTGGCGTCGCCTTAACTTCGGCTCTCCCTTTCATCCTTCATCCCTCATCCTTCATCCTTACTTTCCCCTACCCCGCGGCGCGGTCTATACGAACGCGCACCTTGTCGGTTCCGACCAGGCCGATGATGTCGCCGACATACACATCGTTGGTCGTGGTCGCGGCGAGCGCGACGCCGTTATCGTCCACGGCGTACGCTTTCTGCCCGATAAGCGCTTGCGAGCGCGATCCGGCGAACCGAAACACGTACGAGCCGGTTTTGCGGACCCGGACGCCCGCCGCGCCATCCGCGCCCGTGCGGTTGTCGCACTCCTCGTAGGCGACCCCGACAAACGTTTCGCCTGCGACATCGCCCGCGCCTTTCGCAAGCCCGGACGCCACCGATACCAGCGCGCCCTTGAAAATCCGCTTACCCGACGCCGCGTTGTAACCGGCGAGCAATCCCGGTTTCTCGCACGCCTCGTAGTTGCCTGTTAAATCCGCCATGGTTTCAATTCTCCTTCTGGTTGTTACTCGATACTGTCATAGCGCACGCGGGTCACCCCGCCATCGCCCGCCACACCCGCCCGGCGTCCGCGCCCAGGCTTTCCGCCACCTGTCGCACCGCGTCCGGGATCGGCGCGCCGCTATCGTCGCCGAACGCGGCGGAGAACGTCGCCGCCGCCACGACGCCACTCCCGACTTGCGCAAGAACCGGGGCGCGCGGCTGAACCGGGGGAAGCGCATCGAGGAGCCGCGCGACATGGAACGCGACCATTCTCCCGTAGGCGACGGCGGCCTCGCCCGGCGTTCCCCCGATTTCCCGTTGCGCCCGCTCCATGTCCTCCTCCGTCGCCGCGTCACCGCTTGGGTTCGCGCCGAAACGCACGGCGGACGACACGGACGAATGGGGCGAGAACGGCGCGGACAATGGCGACGCGACTAAATCGGGAAGCGAAAGAAGCGCGCGGGCGTGCGGCTCCATCGCGGGCGTCAGCCTGCCCGATGCCCGGAGCCGAATCAACGTTTCGCCCGCCGCCGCTCCTACCGGCGGCTCGTCCGCCCGATGAACAACGGTTTGCGCGAACGCCACCGCCATCACGGGGACCGTTGGATGCGCGGCGCGGCCCGCCGCGCCAGGGAAAGGGAAGCGGAGGCCATTCTTGTTATCGCGGCGCGTCTCGAATTGCCGCGCCGCCACGCCCGCGCCGTTCCCGGTTTCCGGCTCGTGCGCGGCGGTATCGTCCGAAGAAAGAAAACCCGCCCCGGCGACACGTGGGGCAAGCACGACCGACACCTCCTTGAGGCGAAAGCCGCCGCCCCGCTCGTCCGGCTCGCGAAGGAGCGCGACCGATAAATTCAGCGCGCCCCGCTCCCGCAAATGCGCGTCCATGCCGCGCCCGAATTGGAGCAAGCCGTACAGCGCGTCGCCCTGACGGTAAACCGCAACCGTTTCGCCGAGCGGATCGAGCGCGCTGTCCCGATGCTCAGCCTTGACCGGAACCGTTCGCCCCGCCGCCCCGGCCCGCGCGCTTCGCGCCTGATCCTCGGCGAACCGGGCCACCAGCAAATCCAAATCCGCCACTGTCACCGTGACATTTTTATCCGGGTAATCGCCCGCCCGGAACAACAACGCCCGCCGCGACACCAAAGCGGTAGCGTCATCGCCGCCGCCCGCCCCCGCGCGAAACCACGCCCCGTCCGCCCCGCCCGTCGCCGCCGCCGCCGCCACCGACGCCTCGAAAACAAAGGTTGGGCCGGACGCCAGGGGCGCGTCCGGCTCCTCGTTGTCGCCGTTTTCCTCGATCCGCGCCGGGCAGTTCGCGTTCTCCTCGTCGCTCAATGTGTGATCTCCTTTCTCCTCAAATGGTGTTGGGTGTTGGGTGTTGGGTGTTGGGTGTTGGGTGTTGGGTGTTGGGTGTT
>CAXUMS010000258.1:0-3664 GCA_964252165.1 uncultured Armatimonadaceae bacterium | reverse complement strand
GCAAACGTGACAACAAAAAACCAGAGGAAACGAACTTAACTTTATGAGCGACACAGCAACAAGCGCCATCAACGCCGCCGCAGGCGGAACGTTCGCTATCGGCGGCGATTTGACCGTCAACCGTATGGGCTTCGGCGCGATGCGAATTACGGGGCAAGGCATCTGGGGCGAGCCGCGCGACGCGGACGAGGCCAGGCGTGTCCTCAAGCGCGCCGTGGAACTGGGCGTCAACTTCATTGACACCGCCGACTCCTACGGGCCGGAAGTTTCCGAGCGTCTTATCGGGGAAGCCCTTGCGCCGTATGACAACGGCGTCGTTATCGCGACCAAGTGCGGCCTGACCCGACAAGGGCCGGATCAGTGGCTTCCCGTGGGACGACCTGAGTACCTGCGCCAGTGCATCGAGATGAGCCTGCGCCGCCTGAAAACCGATGTCATTCCGCTTTATCAACTGCACCGTATTGATTCAAAGGTTCCCGCCGAGGAGCAGTTCGGCGCGCTCAAACAAATGCAGGACGACGGCAAGGTTCAGCACATCGGTTTGTCCGAGGTCGGCGTGGACGAGATAAAAGCCGCGCAGAAAATCATCAATGTTGTGTCCGTGCAAAACGAGTACAACATCTCGAACCGCAAATCCGAGGACGTTTTGACGTACTGCGAAGCGAATAACATCGCGTTTATCCCGTGGTTCCCGGTCGCGGCGGGGAGTCTCGCGCGTCCGGGCGGCCCGCTCGATTCCGCCGCCAAAAACCACGGCGCCACGGTCGCGCAGTTGTCGCTCGCGTGGCTGTTGCACCGCTCGCCCGTGATGCTGCCGATCCCCGGCACATCGAGCGTCGCGCACTTGGAAGAAAACATCGCCGCCGCCGCGCTTCAACTCACGAGCGACGAGTGGGCGGCTATCGAAGCCGACGCGAAAGCCGGATAAGGGTTATGTTTGCGCCGCCGGTTTTATCGTTTTATCAACCCGGCGGCGCAATTCGCAGAGCAGGCGCCATGTTGTATGTGCAGTTCGGTTATGATAAGCCCAACGGTGGCGAAAAGGAATCTTTGCACAAGTCCTTGCAATTAGTGGGTTAACGTGAGTTCGAGTTAACGAGCGGGCTTGAGCCAATCGTGGTTCAACCCATCGGGATAAAACCCATCAACCTTCGGCGGCGGGCTTTTTGTCCCCCCCTTATTGGGGGTTAGGGGGCCGCTTTCCCACCGTCGCCGTCACCTTATCCAATATCGCGCGGGCGACCTCGGGGTTTTCTTCCAAGTACGCAGAAAGACCTTTGCCGACAATCCGGCTGACGATGCCTTCGACCTCAATGGTTCTCAATTCAACCGTACTTGAAGAGTTGAATTGCGGGTTGGTTAAACGAATAGAGATGACGGCGGTTAAACCGTCGCGTATCGTATCGCCGGTAAGGTTAGCGTCGCTGGACTGGAGAATGCCGTTTTTACGAGCGTACTGATTTAGCACGCGGGTTAAAGCCGTTTTGAAGCCGGTGAGGTGCGTGCCGCCGTCGCTATTATAGATGTTGTTGGCGAAGCAAAAAATTGGCTCCCACTGACTTGTGCTGGCCTCGTTACCGAACTGCAACGCGACCTCGACCTGCGTGTCGCCTTGCTCGTCGCTGGTATAGATAACGTGAGTTCGGGTTAAGCGTTGACCATTTCGGCTTGTGGCGCAAGGTTAAGCGGCGGTTTTTTGGGCTGGTGGGAGTAGGCAATCAGCGCGGCGGCGAGGTTCCACAGGAACCCGACAGGTGCGCGGTGGCGTGTATAGTTCAACCTGCGAGATGTTCTTTAACTTTATGCAAGCATAAAGGCACTGGTCTATAATCGTCTCGATAATGGCGCGCTTTCGTAGCAGTAGTTTGTCCATCAAAGTGAGGAGGCGCGGCTTCATTTTCTTGTGGCTTTTCTTGTGGCTTTTGGTGATGAGTTCGACGCCTTTTGCAAAAACCGTGTCGAATAGGTTCTGCCCGATGTACCCCCTTGTCCTACCCCTCGTCCGCATACACCTTGCCGAGTATCCCGCTTAGAAGATCGGGGACAGGTTTTCGGTCGTTTTTTCGGTCGTTCACGTTGCCTGCGGTGAGTGTCGCGGCGAGTAACTCTCCCGTGTCGCTTACGACAAGATGCAATTTGAAGCCGAAGAACCAACCAACGCTTGTTTTTCCGCGCTTTGCGATGCCTGCAAAGACTTTGTGCTGAGGAATGCGGCTGAGGAATGCGGCTGAGGAATGCGGCTGAGGAATGCGGCTGAGGAATGCGGCGGTTGTCGCATACAGATATAGGTGTCGAATCCAGAAACGAAACGCCGCCATACACTCCGAACAACGATTGAAGATAATTGAAGATACATGAACAGCGGAACAAGAACGGCCTTCGTCCACTCGACAAAGCGGTTGTAAGATACAAGGCGCGGGAACTCGCTTCACCAGTGCGAGCAGACATAAGCAAGGTAGAACGTCTTGAAGTCGCGGTAGCGACTCTGATGGAAGGCGATCAATATCGTCATAATCGTCATAACCTCGCTGTCGGCAAGTTGTCGTTTGCGGGTGCGTAAGCGCGGTGCGTTACCTGGACGCAAACAAGATTGCGGGGGGAACGCTTGGCAAAAATCGTCAACCGAGCAGAACAGATGCAGTAAACTAAACATGGTGGCGGTCTTTGGGAAGTGAGTTGTAAGCAAACCCAGTGTACCAAAGGCCAAAACCTAATCCCGCCTCCCACTCCTTATCCCGAACTCACGTTGAGTCAAGTTCTAACTAACCTTTGGGGCTACCCTATTTGGCTTTACAAATTGAACTCTGCAATGGATAAAGTTGGCGTTCCGTTCCATGTAACGAGCAGGTTGTAAAGGGCGAAGGCAAAGCCCAAATGCGCTTCCAAAGGCGGCAAGACTCGCCGTTCCTGCGTACAGGCAAATCATACTAATAAACACGATGCTTTTGTAGGCGACGCCACCACATTTAATCCTCTGTGTTTTCACCTTGTCCTTCGCTACGAAAACACCGCATTTATAGGCGAGTCATGTGAGGACGAATGCCACAAGCATAATTATCAAGCCGATGAGGCGCATTAATTGCAGACCTGTTTCCAAAAGAAAATAGCCCTCATGGTAAAAAGCGTTCGCGAACCTCGGGCGGGGGGAGGGCGCACGCTTCCTCGGCGGTTTTACGCCCGAACATCCGGTAGCGGTTGCGGGCGAACAGGCGGTAGGCGACGTCGCGGAGGGGGGCGGGGAGCGCGATGAAAGCCCAAAGCAGGGGAAAGGGGAAGATCAGGCCGCGCGCGATGCGGAGAATCGCCTCGGACTCCGTGTAGACGCGCTCGAGAACGCCGCGCCGTGCGGGCGTGACGAGAACGATGGAGTCCGGGCCGTTGTCCGTAAGGTCGTGGCGCGCGAGTAGTTCGCGGCCCGTTTCTCCTTGAAGCGATGCAAGCCGGAACCGCCGCGCCCAGTCGCGCGCGATAATGAACTTGGCGGCGGCGCTGCAAAAATTACATTCGCCGTCGAAGAGGACGATGGCAGTGTTGGTAAGAGTGTTGGGTGTTGGGTGTTGGGTGTTAGGAGGGTGCGAATTCATTTGTTCTCTTCTATACGCGAGCAAGACCAAGCGGTATTCTCAGAACACCCAACACCCAACACCCAACACCCAACACCCAA
>CAXUMS010000257.1:0-3715 GCA_964252165.1 uncultured Armatimonadaceae bacterium | reverse complement strand
TTCAACCTCTGCAAAGCAGGTCTCGTCACCGCATGAAAAACCCAAGACTCGGGTTTACTCAATCGGTCGCCCCTTCGACTAACCTTGACTCAGTTTGACGCCTATCTCCCGATTTTGTTATACTTGAACCACAATTTACCGTTGTAGATGAGCGATTTAGGGACAAAGAGAGGCTAGCCATGAACCGAGAAGAACACCGCGCCGAACGTACAGCACAGACGCAAAAAACGAAGCAGATGCCACCAAATGCGGCGAAGCCAAACAAGGCAGCCACGCCGCCGCGTCGTGTGTTCGCTATATGTATAGTTGGGCTTCTGGTCTCCTTCGGTCTGCTGTTCGGCCTGTGGAGCGTCAATGCTGCTACCGGCGCGTCAGTACAGAAAAAAACGCTCCCTTCTTCTCTCCCCTTGCCGCTTACTGTCACCCAGTCGTCCTTTACTCCTACTTTTGTCAGCCCTCCGCTGACCAGCGCGACTACCCAAAATAATTCGTTTGCGGCAAAAGTGGCGCTTAAAACGGTGGAGGTAGAAGCGACGCCGCTACCCGCCCCGCCCCCGAAACAGGTCATGGAAGCCGACTTGAATCTCGATTTGTCGGAATCCAACGGCGGACGCACCTTCGACGTAGGGAGAATTTCCCTGTGCAGTCAGAGCGTCGTTCGAGTTAATGGAGCGTACGCAACGGTTGGTGATTTGAAGGTTGGCGACCGCATCTATCTGTCGGGCGACAACATTGGGCGCGTCGTCAGTATGACTAAGAAGTGGCACACACCTACACCACCCAAATACGACACGAAGGGCAACGGCTACAACCGAGTAGTTGCGACGACGAAGCGTATGACCGACCATCTACTTTTCCTATATACGTCGGCGGAACTTGTTAAAACGACACCGGAGCATCCCTTTGCAGTCAAGGGCAAAGGTTATGTGGAGGCAGGGCGACTGCAATCGGGCGATGTTCTGGAAACGCAGGATGGAAAAATTGTCACTGTTGAGCGCTCCGAAGTCCACAATGATCCGCAGTTGGTCTACAATTTAGAAGTCGAGAATGCGCACAACTTCTTCGTCGGCAAGAACGCAATACTTGTTCACAATGGCGGCGTCTGCGTACCTACTCTAAACCCGTTCAAAGGTAGAACCGCATCTGAGATAGATTCAATACTTCGAGCCAAAAAATACTCACCACGAGGGCCAAACCCTGTAGATGGCTTTGGTGGGTATGTCAATCCACGCACGGGGCGTTCCATTCACATTGACCCTGCAAACAGTTATGGCGAACCTCCTCATGTTGATATTAATCGTTTGCGCGATTATAAAGGACCGCTTCCGAAACGTAAATATCCCTTTGGACTTGGAGGAGAGTAATGCTATCTTTTGAGTACAACACAAAGAATGACACCCTGGAGGTTTTCTTTGATGTAGAAGGAAAAGCTCAACTAATAAAGTTGATCGAAAGAATCGCTAAACCGGGCGATCATGATCATCTCATGACGCCTTCATGGTCGGGACATGAGCTATCCGCGGTAGTTCATACAGAGGGTAACACTTTAATCAACATGGTCACATTTGGCATGCCAAAAAAAAGAGATTGAAACACTATCAGAAAGGTTTATTGAGTTTCATGCATCATTTTATTAATTGAAATGTGTGTCTCTGAAATTTTTAATAGGACAATGACTCTGGCTTGCATTTTTACATCAAACTGGACGGGTCTATGTCCACGGTGACGCCGAAACGCTCGGACGACGTGAGCATGCCGAGAGCGGAGCGCAGGCGGGAGCGCAGGGTTTCCACGTCGGCGGCTTTGAGGAGCAGGTGCCAGCGGTAGCGGCCCCGAAGCCGACCGAGCGGGCAGGGGGCCGGGCCTAAAACCTGCAAATCGGTGTCGCCGCCGATGCGCGGGCCGGTGTCCAGGAGCGAGCGACCGCCCAGGCGGGACGCGAGCGCGCGAAGTCGTCCCTCGGCCTGCTTGCCGTCCTCGTCCTGCGCAATGACATTGGCGAGGCGCGAGTACGGCGGGTAGAAAAGCTCCATCCGGTTGCGGATTTCGCGACTGTAGAACGCCTCGTAGTCGTGCGTGGCGGCGGCGGCGACCGATTCGTGTTCGGGATTGAACGTTTGCACTAAGACGTGGCCCGGCGTACGCCCCCGACCGGCCCGCCCCGATACCTGCGTGAGAAGTTGGAACGCGCGCTCGGACGCGCGGAAGTCAGGCACGTTCAGGGCGGTATCGGCGGAAATAACGCCGACAAGGGTAACGCCCGCGAAGTCCAGCCCTTTGGCGACCATTTGCGTTCCGATCAGAATATCGGCCTGCCCGCTTCGGAAGGCGCGGAGCATTTGGAGGTGCGCGTCTTTTTTCGCGGTCGTGTCGCGGTCCATGCGGAGAACGCGGGCGTCGGGGAACAGGGCGCGCACCGCCTCCTCGACCTTTTCCGTGCCGATTCCGAACGGGCGGATTTTGCCGCCGCCGCACTTGGGGCAAACGTCCGGGGCGCGTTTTTCGTAGCCGCAGTGGTGGCAAGCCAAGAGGGCGCGCTTGGCGTGGAAGGTCAGCGACACGTCGCAGTGGGGGCAACGGGTCGTATACCCACAGTCGCGGCACAAAAGGAACATGGCGAAGCCGCGCCGGTTCAGGAACAAGATGGTTTGCTCGTTTTTTGCCAAGCGGTCCGCGATGGCTTCCTGAAGCGGGGCGGAGAACACGCCGGGACTGCCTTTGCGCCATTCGTCGCGCAGGTCTATCACGTCCACGGACGGCAGGGGACGCGACAGGGCGCGCTCACGAAGCGGCAAAAAACCCCATTCGCTTGTGGATGCACGGTAAAACGTTTCCACGGACGGCGTCGCCGAGCCTAAGAGGACGGTTGCGCCAGTCGCGCGGGCGCGGGCGATAGCGACATCGCGGGCGTGGTAGCGCGGGGCCGGGTTATCCTGCTTGTACGACGATTCGTGTTCCTCGTCTACGACGATCAGGCCGACATTGGCAAGCGGCGCGAACACCGCTGACCGAGCGCCGACTACGACATCCGCCTCGCCCCGCGCGATACGTTGCCATTCGTCGCGCCGCTCGCCCTCGCCCAGCGCGGAGTGCAGAACCGCGACGCGGTCGCCGATACGGGCGCGAAAACTGTCCACGACCTGGGCCGTCAGGGCGATCTCCGGCACCAGCACGAGCGACGCCCGCTTGCGCCGCCGCGTTTCGGCAATCGCGCGCATATACACCTCGGTTTTGCCTGACCCGGTGACGCCGTAGAGCAGGGCGACGTTCGCGGCTTTGGTATCCAGCCGTGTTTTAATCTCGCCGACCGCGACCTCCTGCTCGGGCATCAGCATCGGGGGAACCGGAACCCCGCCCGTCATCTTGAACGGTCGCCGCCGCAGGGTCAAAATCTCCTGCCCAACCAACCCGTCCGTTTCCAAACGCTTCACGGCGGCGGGCGTGGCTTCGGACGCGCCTAAAGCCTCGGCGAGAGGAACCGGACCGCCGCCCCGCTCGACCAGTAACCGCAAAAGGCGCGCTTGCCCCGGCGCTTTGGCCTCGCGAGCAAGGGCGGCGGTTTCCGCCTCGTCCCAATTGACCAACATACGAACGCCCTTGACCTTGCGCGCGCCCAAACGCGGCGGCGCGATCAGCCATTCGTCGCGCAGAACGCCGCGCTTTCGTAGTAGCGTCAGGGGGGACGAAACCGTCACGCCGCCGAGCAGGGCGGACA
>CAXUMS010000256.1:0-3895 GCA_964252165.1 uncultured Armatimonadaceae bacterium | reverse complement strand
TCGATGAAAACGGAACCCATCGCGGATTTGCCAAGATTCTGCGCGACATGACCGAACAAAAGCGTCAGGGCGAGGAGTTGGAAGAGCGGGTGCGGGAGCGCACCGCCGCGCATACGGACGTGCAGCGGCGGCTACTTACCCTTCAGGAGGACGAGCGGCGGCGCATTTCACGGGAGATGCACGACCAGACCGGGCAACACCTCGCCGCATTGGGCCTGGAACTTAGTTTTCTGGAACAGCGGGTGACGACGGTTCGGGACGCTGCCGTGATGGCTGCCCGCGCCGCGATGAAGGCTTCCTCTGCGGCCCGAACCGCCGCCGAGCGCGCGGAGGCGGCGATAACGCTCGCCCTGCAGGCGGACGCGTTGCCGGACGCCGCGCGACTGGCGCGCGAGGCTTCGGAGGAGGCGCGCTCTGCGGGTGTTGCCGCTTATGATGCGGGAATGGCGGCGACGACGGCGAACACGACAATGTTAGCGGCGGGCGAGGATGAACTGCGGGTGACGCAGTTGCGCACGTTGGTGGAGTTACTCAGCCGAGACATTCACCGGCTTGCGGTAGATCTGCGTCCCACCTCTCTGGATGATCTGGGACTGATGCCCGCCCTGCGTACGCTCGCAGAAACGTGCGCGGCGGCCCGTATCGGATTGGCGGTTCAGGTCGAAAGCGTGGGTTTGGAGGAAGACGACAAGGAAAATGGTTATCGGGAAGGCCGTCCGCATCAACGGCGGCTCCCATCCGAGGTAGAAACGGCTTTGTACCGCATTGTACAGGAAGCGCTCACCAATGCGGCCAAGTACGCGGCTCCGGGCGGCGCGACGCGGGTCAGCGTACTGATCCAGCGCAGGGGCGGTTTTGTGGTGGCGACGATTGAAGATGATGGACTGGGCTTCGACCCCAGGAGCGCCGGGGAAGGACGGCTGGGGCTTGCGGGGATGCGGGAGCGAGCGACGCTACTCGGCGGTACGCTTGAGGTGGAATCTTCTCCCGGCAAAGGGGCGACCGTGTACGCACGAATCCCCCTGCCGCAAACGTCGCCGCCGCGATAGAAACCGCCGCCGGGCGCCGCCTTAAGCGCCGTTACATCTTGAGGCGAGAGCGGGCGCCTTCATTGGTTCGACAACCTCGCCAGCCTCAACAATGATATAATCGCGCAGTGGCCACCACTCCCCGACAAGGGGCTTGGGCGATACGCAATCTGACGCCATCGGGATCGGAAACAACGATCTTGTCGGGCCGAACCGCGCTGGCCCTCGTAATCAGCGGCGCGCCACGCTCGCCTTCAGTCCCGCCCTTCCCCCGAGTGAATGCACTAAAAACATGAGACCGCGGGGCGTAACCGGAATGTAACACGAATTCTTTGTACTCTCGCCCCCTTGCTCGCCTTGCGCGAGGCGAGCAAGGGGGGCGAGAGTACAAAGAATTCGTGTTACTTGCCGTTGTTGCGGTATTTCACGTCCCGCGCCTCGTAACAGGTTCGATTGAAGCGGCTACGTCGGCGCGCGCTTGGTAGCCAATCCCTCCGTTGTAGGCGCAGTGGCGGGCGGGAAACAGGAAGCGTCCCGAAAACGACACGCTTGTTTTCTTTTCGCGCCGCCGACGTAACGACCTCGTCCGTTGTTGGTCCGGCATCAGGGCGTACGCCCGCAACAAGAACGCATGCCGTCAGGATACAATAAACGAAACTTAGCGGACGAGTGGTAAGAGGCATGAAAAGTATGAGATTGTGTCAACAATTCAAAATCGGGGTTTTGAGCCTTGTGGTGACTGCGGCGTTGCTCACCGGTTGCACCAACAAGGGGGCGCAGCAAACGCCTTCCCCGGGTAATGGCGGAGCGGTGACAACGGCGGCGTCCCCAGCGGCGGGATCGTCTCCCGCCGCCGCAGAAAAGGCGACGCTGAACTTAACCGAACCCGCTATTCCCGCCACCGCCCTGCCATCGGCCCCCGCCAAACGCGCGTACAAGATCGGCGTCAGCCTGCTCACGCGCGACGACGAATTTTACAAAACGCTGGAGCAGGGCCTGCGCGATGCGGCGGCGCAGCAAAAGGTGGAGATAACCATTCTTTCCGGCGATAAAGACCTGAACAAGCAGATCAATCAGGTGCAAACATTTATCGCGCAAAAGCAGGACGCCATCGTGCTTTGCCCGGTGGACAGTCAGGGCATCATCTCGGCGGTGACCGCCGCCAACAATGCGAACATCCCGGTTTTCACCGCCGATATTGCGAGCAAGGGCGGGAAGGTGACATCGTATATCGCGTCGGACAATGCGCAGGGCGGGCGATTGCTCGGCGAATACGCCGCGAAAGAAGTTCTCAAAGGAACCGGCTCGGTCGCCATTCTCAACCAGAGTACCGTGAGTTCCGTTCAGGACCGTGTGCGCGGCTTCAAGGAAGCCCTTGCCAAGTATCCGAACATCAAGGTCGTCGCCGAACAGGATGTCGAGGGCGGACGCAGAGAAAACGCGGTTCCCAAAGCGGTCAACATTTTAACCGCGCAACCGGGCATCAATCTGATCTTCGGCATCAACGACCCCACCGCGCTGGGCGCGCTGTCCGCGTTGCAACAACTGAACAAAACCAATGTCGCCGTGGTCGGCTTCGATGCGGTTCCCGAAGCGCAAAGCTATATTTCGTCGAACAGCGCGCTAAAGGCCGATGCGATCCAGTACCCCCGCTTGATCGGCGCATCTACGGTCAATGTTATCGTCAAATCGCTCAACGGCGAATCGGTTGCGCCCATCGTCCAAATCCCGACCGGCTTGGTGACCGCCAAGAGTTTCACCAAGTAAAAGAGCCGGTCAATGTCAACACGGGTCGTTCTTCCAAACGCGGCCCGTTGTTTGCCCGGTTGCGGCAAATAAGAACGCGGGTTGAAACCCGCGTTCTTATCTCACGTTATTCACCTCGAAACGCAAACCATTTATGATTGAGGAACAAAACGCCCCCCCAAGCGTCCTCCGTATGGAGAATATCGTTAAAACGTTCCCCGGCGTGCGGGCGTTGAGCGGGGTTTCGTTTAGCGTGCGGCGCGGCGAGGTTCACGCGCTGATGGGCGAGAACGGCGCGGGCAAGTCCACGCTGATGAAGGTCCTCGCGGGCGCGCATCAGCCCGACAGCGGTCAGATTTTTCTGGATGAAAAGCCGGTGACGCTGGAAACGCCGCAAAAGGCGATGGATCTTGGCATCAACATCATTTACCAGGAGTTGTACCTCGTCCCGCAAATGTCGGTCGCGGAAAACATCTTCCTCGGGCGGGAACCGGAAGGCCGGTTTCGCGGCTGGGCGGATTCGCGGAAAATGGTTGACGACGCCCAGAAGGTGATGGATTCTCTCGGGGCGCGGGTGGATGCGCGAAAAGCGGTGTATCAGTTGCCGGTCGCGCAACAGCAGATGGTGGAAATCGCCAAAGCGACCAGCCGCCACGGGCGCATTATCGTGATGGATGAGCCGTCGGCGACGCTGACCGAGCATGAGCTGGAAAACCTGTGGCGTTTGATCCGCCAACTCAAAAACGACGGCGTCAGCATTATCTACATTTCGCACCGAATGGACGAGGTTTTCGCTATCGCGGACCGGGTTACCGTGTTGCGCGACGGAAGCGCGATAGGCACCCGCGACATCGCCGATGTCACCCCCGGATCCCTCATCCAAATGATGGTGGGGCGGACGCTGGAGGAAACGTTCCCCAAAGAAACGGCTCCGCCCGGCGCGCCGCTTTTGGACGTGCGCGGCCTCAGCCGTCGCAAAGTTCTCGATAATATCAACCTTTCCGTTCGCAAGGGCGAAATAGTCGCGCTCGCCGGATTGGTCGGGTCGGGCAGAACCGAGATCGCCCGCTGTTTGTTCGGGGCCGACGCCTACGACGCGGGATTGGAAGTCATCCTCGCCG
>CAXUMS010000255.1:0-3903 GCA_964252165.1 uncultured Armatimonadaceae bacterium | reverse complement strand
AACCGCCGATTTGACGACGGTTTCGTAGCCGTCCTGTCGCATTATCCAGCGCACGCTACGCAGCGAATCGACGACATAGCCCGAACCCGTCCCCGGCGCCAGCAGTTCGGGGCGAATGTGGGTTCCCAGTTCGCTTTGGTAGACGAATCCGTCCAGATGTGTATCGAGAACATCGTGAAGCGTTTCGATGGCGTTTTCCCAGGCCGGGGCGGTTGCAACGCCTTCGAGGAGACCGCGCGCCCACAGGCAGTACAGCGCGCTCAGGGCGAACACGCCCGCCCATGCCCGGCGCGCAACCGGCGCGGGCGCGTCCGGCGCGCTGATGCCGATTTTGAGCAGGCCGAGAAGCCAAGCGGCCCCGAGCGCGGCGATCAGCATCCATAAGCCCAGAACCACGGGCCGCGTGAGCAAGCCCCATTGGAACACCATATCGGCGTTTGACAGGAATTTGAGCGCGGCGGCGAGTTCCAAAAAGCCCATCGCGCCTTTAACCGTGGACAGCCAAGCGCCACTTTTGGGCATTCGCGCGAGAAGCGACGGGAAAAGCGCGAGCAGAAAGAACGGCAGGGCGAGGGCGGCGGAAAACGCGGTCATGCCGACGATGGGCCGCACCCACTGCGCGCCCGACGACGCCTGCGACGCGGCGACCAGCACGGTTCCGATAAATGGCGCGGTACAGGTGAACGCGGCGACCACGAAGGTGAGGCCCATTCCCAAAACGCCCAGCGTTCCGCCCGCCCCCCGGCTTTTTGCGCTTAGCCGCTGTACCCCATCGGGCAAGCGTAACTCGAACACCTCTAAGAGCGCAAGCGCGAAAACCACGAACAAGACCGCAAAGCCGATGTTGACAAACGGGTTCGCCGCGAACTGATTTGCGGCTCCGGCCCCCACGGTCGCGGCGAGAACCGCGCCGATCCCGGTGAACGCGAGTACAATCCCCAGCGAATAAACGGCGGCGAGTTTGACAACCCCGCCGCGAACGGCGACGGCATCCGCCCCCTTTGCGGTCGCTTGCTTGGTGAAGTAGGCGAGCGTTACCGGAATCATGGGGAACACGCACGGCGTCACCAGCGCGAGCAGACCGGCGGCGAAAGCGGTCGCGACAAACGGTAAAATGCCGTCCGCATCCTGTCCGGTCGCTGGCACGGGAAGCGCATTGTCGCCTACCGGGGCAGTCGCGCCGCCCGGCGCGGCGGCTTCCGGGCCGCCTGTTGCGGTAGCGTTCGCCGGTAGATTTGCAAACTCGGCGCGTGCCTCGCCCGCCTCGATTTGGAGTGGTGCGACGGTTAAATCAACGGTTTTCGGCGGGTAGCACGTCGAATCGTTGCAGACCATGAACCGCACCGACGCCGTGAAGGGCGCGGTCGTTCCCACAGTCGCCGTTCTGGGAACCCGAATATACTGCGTAAAGGCGGGCGTCCCCTCGTGAACACCCAACTCTTTGCCGAAATTTTCGTCCTTGATTTTATGCGGCGCGACCTCACGGACCCCGCCCTCAGGAGTCAGCCCCTTTGCCGCAACGGTGAGCGTGGTTTCCGCAGGGCCGGGCGGCGGAACCGGCGTGATGGAGTAGATATGAAAGCCGGACGCAACCGTCGCGGTCACGGTCACGGCGACCAACTCGCCCGGACGCGCGGTTGCGGGCGTTGCGGTCGCCTTCCATGTCACCTGACCGGCGCGGCGCGCGACGGCGAAACGGCCCGGCGCGACGCAAAGCGCGACGAGGATCAAGATTAAAAGCGAGCGGCGCGTATGTTTCATAAGGTTCAAAATCAAAGGGTTACGGAGCGGCGACCGTGAGCGGCGCGACAAGGTTTATTGTTTCCGGCGGGAAGCACGAGGTGGCATTACAACCTTGAACGGTTATCGCAACCGGTATCTGGCGCGTTCCCGGTTTGGCGTTCTTCGCGATGCGAAGAACGGAGGTGAACCGCACCGTCCCCGTATAGCCACGCGGCCCGCTCGCGCCGGATGGTTTGGATGCTTTGCCAACGCTCGGATAAACAATGGGAGTGACTTTCAAATCCGCTGTTGCGGGACCCACTTCAACGGCGGTCGCTACCCCTTCTTTGTCGTTGGCGTAGTTGATATGATAGCCGGGCTTGATCGTGAGGGTGATAACAAGCGATGCTCGCTCCCCGGATGCCGCTGATGGCTTCGCAAAAGCCGCTGACGCGCCCGAAATAAACGAGGGTAATTTGGATGCGGCAACATTCACGAATGGTTTTTGCGTTTGCCGCGCCGCCGCTTGCCCGTCTGACAAACCAGCGAAAGCGAGACCAGAGCCGATTAGAGCCGCAAACAAATAAAACGCGTTTTTGTTCATGATAATTCGGCGGCGGCGGCACCGCGCACGCTATTCATAGCAACGCACCGCGACCTGCGGATAGTTCCCCGCCCCGACAGATAGTATACCGTTGCGCCCTGCCCGCCGTTCCACGAGGCCGCTCGCCTTCCGTTGACACAGCGGAGCGGTATCGGCTAAAATTCACGGGGCGCCGCGCCGCCACAGGGCGTTCCGGTTTACGTTTTGGCGCGGGCGCGGTACAACCATTTAAGAATTTCAAGCGAATCGTTAGAATAAGGAACGGAATTAACCCATGAGTACGGGAACCACGGACGCCGCCCCTGCCCCGACCCCGCAGGTCGCGCGCGGCTTGGAAGGCATCGTCGCCGCCGCCACAAACATTGCCGAGGTAGACGGCGAAAAGGGTAAATTGACCCTTCGCGGCTACGACATCAGCGAATTGTCCGGCAATGTCGAATTTGAGGAAGTCTGCTACCTACTCTGGTACGGCAAACTGCCCACACAGTCCGAGTTCGACGCCCTTTCCAATGAGATGAAGGCCGCGCGCAAACTGCCCGCCCCCGCGCTCGAAGCGCTGAAAGCCCTTGCGCCCCACGCCGATGGCATGCACATCCTGCGTATGGGTGCGGCCATGCTCTCGATTGGCGATGAAACGGTGGACAGCCTCGATCTCGAAGGCTCGCGCCGACGCGCCGCCCGTCTGCAAGCGCAAATACCGGCGATTGTCGCGCACTCCTACCGCATCAAGAACGGGCAGGAAATTGTCGAGCCGAAGCCGGATCACGGGCTTGCCGAAGGCTTCCTGTATATGCTGGAAGGCAAAGAGCCGGAACCGGCCCGTGTCGCGGGTTTGAACGCTTACCTGGTCGCGGTCGCCGAACACGGCTTGAACGCGTCCACGTTCACAGGGCGCGTGGTGACATCCACCGACTCCGATATGGTGTCCGCCCTAACCGCCGCTATCGGCGCGCTGAAAGGGCCGAAGCACGGCGGCGTTCCCGGACCGGTTCTTAAAATGCTGGAAGCCATCGGAACCCCGGACCAGGCCGACGCGTTTATTCGCAAAGAAATGACCGAAGGCCGACGCATCATGGGATTCGGACACCGTGTTTACAAGGTGCGAGACCCGCGCGCGGCCCTGCTCTCCGACGCCGCCGAGCGGATGGCGGAGAAAACCGGCGACCGCGCCCTGCTCGATCTGACAAAAGCGGTTGAAGATACCACCGTCAAGGTGCTTGCGGAATTGAAACCGGGCCGCGATCTATACGCCAATGTCGAACTGTTCGCCGCGTTAATTCTCCATGCCGTGGGTGTTCCCTCCGAACTGTTCACGCCGATCTTCGCCATCGGGCGCACCTCAGGTTGGACCGCGCATATGCTCGACCAACTCGAAGACAACCGTTTGATCCGCCCTGCCTCAATTTATGTCGGCCCGCGCGATTATAAATTCGTCGCCATGTCGGACCGGCAGTAGCCCGTTAGGGTTGTTTGCGTGTTTGTGTTTGTTTGTGTTTGCGGGGCCGTCTACGTTGTCGTGAGGCTAAATCGCTCAAGCCGCGCGGCTCCCCTTCAGGCCAGGGGCGGCCCCAACCTAA
>CAXUMS010000254.1:3633-3919 GCA_964252165.1 uncultured Armatimonadaceae bacterium | reverse complement strand
AAATCGAGTAGTCATTGCGGGGTTCGAGATTTTACAGACGAAATGTTGCACTGCCCTTCGGACAACGAGTAGGCGCCGGTTAGCGGCGCGAGCGAAGGCGTAACGGCAGGCATGGGTTTTCGGATTCCTTATGGAAAAACGGACTCGGGGTACAGCGCGGCGAGGTCAGCTTGCAACAAGGATTTCGCCGCCATCAGGCGACTGCGAACGGTGTTCAAGGGCGTCGCCATCATCGCGGCGACCTCGGTCAGTGACCACCCGCCGACATAGTGCAGCAAAAGCGTAG
>CAXUMS010000254.1:0-3623 GCA_964252165.1 uncultured Armatimonadaceae bacterium | reverse complement strand
GCGTCGTGCGGTAATCGTCGGACAGATGGGAGACCGCCTCGCGGACGACCAGACGGCGGGCGTAATCTTCCTCCTCGCCCGCTCCGTGCAGGGGCGTAATCGGTTCGCCCAGACGGCGCGAACCGCGCCGTCTTCGATATTCGGCGCACAGCGCGATAAGGTAATTCGCCGCAGATAGGCGGCGAACTTGTCGCTGTCCCGGACATGGGCGAGATGCTGGAGGACATACACCAGCGCTTCCTGCGCGACATCGTGGGCGTCGTCGGCGTTCCCGAGCGCGCGGTAGGCGATTGTTACCACGGCGCGTCGGTGACGCTCGGATGAACGCTCCGCCGCGCGCCGGTTCCCCGCAAGCGCGGCTTGAATCAGATCGGCGTCGGAGGCTTCCAACGGGTAACTGTTTTTGCTGGTAGCGGACATCATCACACCATAGGCGCAACGAGGCGTAAAAAAGGATCAATCGCCAAAGGTATTAGCGTTTTATTTTTTCACGTGGTTGTTGGTTGCTGGTTGCTGGTTAAGATGGCCCCCTAACCCCCAATAAGGGGGGGACAAGAGCCTGCCGCAATGCGTCCACCAATGGTCTGCAATGGAAAGGCGTCCCCGCCTGGTCTTTCTTGTCCCCCCATTATTGGGGCCTTTGCAACCAGAAATCGCAAGCCAATGCCAATCAGGCCGTTTCTGCGGATTGCGCCCCAACTCACGCCACAATAAAGCAAGGGCGGAACGAACCGCCATTCAAGGAGTTGTTCGATCCCATGAGCAGACCTTACGGCGGTGTCGCCGCCACTTTGATGCTTGCCGCTTCCCTGCCGCTTTCCGGGTCGTCGTGCGCGCGGGCGCAAACCGCCGCGCCATCCGTTCCCGCCGCGCCGGTCGTGACTGCGCAGACCACGCCCGCCGCCGCGCCCGCGCGGTTCCCGTTCGTGATTCCGTGGAACGATGCGTCCGGCGGGGGCGTCGCGGCCGATGTGTCCGCGCTGAACCCGGCCCCGCTTACGGCCCAGAGCCGACTGGTCACGCGCCCGGACGGGCATTTCTACGATCAAACCGGGCGGCGGGTCCGCTTTGTCGCGACCAATATCACGGCGGGGGCCGCGCTCCCGCGCAAGGAAGACGCCCCGATTGTCGCCGCGCGCCTGCGCAAGTTGGGCTTCAACATGGTGCGCCTCCATCATATGGATGCGGAATGGGCGTCGCCGAACCTGTTCGCCGCAAACGGCGACAACCGGAGCAAGCCGACCACGAAATTCGCGCCGGAGAGCATAGACAGGCTTGATTATTTTATTGCGGAACTGAAGAAGGCGGGCATTTATGTGGACCTGAACCTGCACGTGTCACGGACATGGCGCGCCGCCGACGGCTTCACCGATGCGGACAAACTGCCGGAACTTGGCAAGGTGATGGCCTATTTCGATGAACGCGCTATCGCGCTTCAAAAAGATTTCGCGACGCAGATACTGACGCATGTCAACCCGTGTCAACCCGTACACGAAGCAGGCGTACAAGGACGATCCGGTTATCGCTCTGATCGAACTGAACAACGAGGATTCGCTTGTCGGATCGGCGAGCGTGGTGGATGGTTTGCCTGCCACGTACAAAGGCGAGATCGAGCGCGGCTGGAACGCATACCTGCAACGCAAGTACAAAACCACGGCAAAATTATTGGGGGCGTGGAACAGTAGGGCCAAGCCGCTGGGCGCGAGCCTGCTCACCAAAGGGCGCATGGAAAACGGGCTAGGCAACTGGGTGAAGGAGCAACAGGGCGACGCGAAAATGGAGTATGCGGCGGAGTCGGCGGCGGGTCAAACCAATGCGCCCGAAGGTCGCGTCCTTCATATCAGCGGCATCAAGCCGGACGGGATCAACTGGCACCTGCAAACGCATCAAACCGGCCTGAACCTCAAGGCGGGCGAGATGTACACGGTCTCGTTTTCGGCCCGAGCCGACGCCGCGCGCGCGCTTCCCGTCGGCGTGCGACTCGATCAGGACCCGTGGAGCAACGTGGGTTTGGACGAACGCGCCGCTCTCGATACGCTCTGGAAATCCTTCACGTTCACGTTTACCGCAAACGACGCCGTGGTCCCGAACCACGCGCGGTTGTCGTTCACGATTGGCGGCTCGCCCGCCGATGTGTATATCGCCGATGTGTCACTCACGACCGGGCGGGGGCGGCGTGGGCCTGACAGCCGGGCAAACCCTTGAAGCGGCGAACCTTCCCCTTCCCGGCGTTTCCGCGACCGCGCCGGGCCGCGATTATATCGCGTACCTGATGCAGGTCGAGGATAAATTCTCGCGGGGCATGAAAACCCATATCCAGAAAACCATCAGCGCGCGCGCCCTGGTCGCGTGTTCGCAGGCGTCCTACGGCGGGATCGCGGGCGTGTACCGCGAGTTGAAAATGGACTGGGTGGACAGCCATTCGTACTGGGAGCATCCGAACTTTCCCGGCTCGGCCTTTGACCCGAACAGCTACACTATCGGCAACAACGCGATGGTCCGCTCCGATGGCGCGGGGACCCCGGACGGTCTCGCGATGCACCGAGGCGCGGGCAAGCCGTTCACGGTCTACGAGTATGACCATCCGGCCCCCAACGAGTTCGCCGCTGAAATGACGCCCCTTATCTTCGCGTACGCCGCGCTTCAGGACTGGGACGGTATCTTCACGTTCGCATGGGCGGGCGATGACGACGACTGGCGGAGCGACAAGATCGGCGGCTTTTTCGATCAGTACGGCAACACGGGCAAGCTCGCGTACATGCCCTGGGCTGCGCAGTTGTTCCTGTCCGGCGCGCTTAAGCCTGCCGGTAACACGATGCCCCTCACGGTTCCTACTTCCCAAGTAGCCGATTTAAAGTCACGTCGTATGGACTACTACTTCCGGGCCTCGTCCAAACCCTCAAACGCGCACGACGGAAAAGTTAGCGCACTCGACTTTTTTGGGCGTCGGGCCGCGTTAAAATTCTCGCCCGACGCAAAACAGGTGACAACAAAATATACCCAAGATTGGACGTACCCCGCCCTTACGTGGGACCACGACAACGACCGCATCCTTGTGGACACGTCCACCGCCAAAGCGATTGTGGGTATCGTGGGCGGGGCGGGAACGGTAACCATGCCCGGCTTTTTCGCCGACATCGCGCCGTCCGCACGTGACTTTGCGTCGCTCACGCTCGCGGCCCGCGACGGTAAACCGATTGCCACGTCGACGTCGCTTCTGCTCACCGCGATTGACAAAGCCGAGAACCCGGGCCTTCAGTGGAACGCGGCGCGCACGTTCGCGACTGATGCGTGGGCGAAAGGTCCGGTCGAGGTCGAGGTTTCCACAGGAACCGTCACGATTAAAACCAGCCTCAAAGCCGCAACCGTCTACGCGCTCGGCCCGGACGGCAAGCGCAAAAACGAGGTTCCGTCGCAAATCGCGAACGGGGCGCTGACGTTTCGGATCGGCCCGGAACATAAAACGGTTTGGTACCAAACGGTTGGGAAATAGAGAAGGTGTTAGGTGTTAGGTGTTAGGTGTTAGGTGTTGAGAATACCGTTTGGTTGGTGCGTTCGGTTGGTGCGTTTGGTTTGGTATAGCCAGTAACACCCAACACCCAACACCCAACACCCAACACCCA
>CAXUMS010000253.1:3491-4128 GCA_964252165.1 uncultured Armatimonadaceae bacterium | reverse complement strand
GGGGCCTCTCCCGGCCTGAGGGAGCGCCGCGCGGCACGAGCGATTTAGTCAAACGTCACGTAGACGGCGTCGCCAAGACGTAGACGCCAACGACGAGCGAAAAACGTTAGCGGGTCCAGGCGTCGGTGGGGTCGCCGGGCGACGGGGGGAGGAGGTAGACGATTTCGCCGGGGCGGTGGAAGCCTTTTTTGCGGGCAAGGCGCTCCGCGCCTTCGTCGGTGCGAAGGTAGGCGACACGCCGCTGGAGGTCTGCGTTTACCTTGCGTTGGCGCGCGAGGCGCTCGCGCATCACGGCCACATTGCGCCCAAATTCATTGCCGCGCGTCACGGGTCGCACCAACCACATGATGCAGACAGCCAGCATCCAGACCGCGCCGAACAAGCTCAGAGCGGCGAGCGCGATTTGAAGCGGATAGCTGCGCGACCGGCGTTTCTTTTTCCGGTTCCGCCGCCGCACCATTGCTGTTTCATCCGTCGCCGTCTCGCTCATCCGCTTATTCTCCGCGCCCCGTAAGTTCCCTTTTGTCTATCGCAAATGATGACGCCGCGCAACGCAAAAATCGCTTTTATCCTTGCGGGCGCAGGGGTTGTCCGATGGTGTGGACTTTGATCAGGTTTGTGTTGCCCGGAACGCCGA
>CAXUMS010000253.1:0-3481 GCA_964252165.1 uncultured Armatimonadaceae bacterium | reverse complement strand
GCGAGCCACTGCCGCCGACCGGGGAGCCGGACGTGATAATCACCAGATCGCCATCGGCCACATGGCCCGCATCGCGGGCGGCCTCGACGGTTTGGGCGATCATCGCGTCCGTGTCGGACGCGACCGGGACAAGGAGCGGTTGAACGCCCCACGACAGGGCGAGCGAGCGCGCGGTTTCTTCTTTGGTCGTCGCGGCGATAATTGGGGTTTGCGGCTTGAACTTGCTCATAATGCGCGCGGTCTGCCCGCTGGTCGTGGAGCAAAGAATGGCCCTGGCTCTCTGGTCGTGCGCGATAGTCGCGACCGCCTCGCCGATCGCGTCGGTGACGCTTTCCGCCCCGAACTGCGCGCGTTTCTCATCGAAAACGCGGTCCCATTCCAGGCCCTCTTCGGCCCGCTCGGCTATCCGCCCCATGATTTTCACGGCCTCGAACGGGTACGCGCCCACGGCGGTTTCGCCGGACAGCATTAGGGCATCGGTGCCATCCAGAACCGCGTTCGCGATGTCGGTGACCTCGGCGCGGGTGGGACGTGGGTTGCGAATCATCGAATCGAGCATCTGGGTCGCGGTAATAACCGGCTTGCCCATCCGGTTACATGTTCGGATAATCCGTTTCTGGATGGTGGGCATATCCTCGACCGGCACATCCACGCCCAAATCGCCGCGCGCGACCATCGCGCCATCGGCGGCGGCGATAATCTCGTCCAGGTTTTCCACGGCCTCGAACTTTTCGATCTTGGCGATAATCGGAACCACGCGCCCGGCGTCCTGCATCACGCGGCGCAAGCGGTGAACATCCCCGGCATGGCGCACGAACGACAGGGCGACAAAATCCACGCCCAGCGACAGGCCGAAGCGGACGTCGTCCTCGTCCTTGTCGGTCACTGCCTCGATGTCGAGCGTGACGCCGGGCGCGCTGACGCCTTTTTTCGAGCCTAACGTTCCGCCCGTGATCACGCGTGTTATCAAACTGGTCGCGGTTTTTTCGGTAACCACGAGTTCCAGCAAGTCATCGTCGAGGAACAAGCGCGCGCCCGGCATCACGGCGGCGATGAGTTGCGGAATGGGCAGATGCACCATTTCTTCGTTGCCCGCAACCTCATCGGAGGTCAGAATAAACTTGGCGTCCTGCCGCAACCGGGTTCCCGCCGCGACATTGCCGATGCGGATTTTCGGCCCGCACAGGTCCTGCAAAACCGCAAGGTTCTTGCCGGTTTCGCGGGCGGCGGCGCGGACGGCATCAAACCGGATTTTATGTTCGGCATGGGTTCCGTGGGAAAAGTTGAGCCGCGCGACATCCATCCCGGCGAGCGCGAGTTGCGCCAACTGTCCCGGCCCTTCCACGGCGGGACCGAGCGTGCAAACAATCTTGGAGCGCCGCTTGGTTTGCGGCGCAACGGTCGTCAGGGTCGGATTTGTCATCGTATTACCGCTGTCAATTATAAGCGCGCGGCGGCGGTCGCGTCAACGCAAAGGAAAATATTTTCACCGCAAAGGCGCAAAGGACTCAAAGTTCAGAAAAGATTAGGAGAAAAACAATCGTTAATTCTTACTGTATTTTCTTCTCTGAACTTTGAGTCCTTTGCGCCTTTGCGGTGAAAAATCCCCGTTCAACGAACTACGTAAACGGCGTACGGCGAGGGGGCGGGCAGGCGTTCGTAGCGGGCGGCGAAGAAGGGTTCGTTGAGCGCGACGTTCGCCTCGCACGCCCAATCGCGCTCCTGCGGGCCGATAATCACGAACGAAACGCCGTATTTGGCGAGAAGCGCAGGCGTGTCCGGCTCGCCCGCGTAGATATGACGAACATCGCTTGCGCGCGGTCCGGCCTCGATGCCGTGCGTCCACAAAAGTCCCTCGTAGCCCAGGACGGAGCGGCGACCGGACAAAAGCGCGGGCGTGTTGTGACGTGGGGCGGACAGGAGAAGCGACCGGGGCGGCGTCGCCTGATCGAGATAGCGCGCGAATGCGACCTGGCCCGCGTCGTAAATTTCCCATTCGGTCGAGCGCGACACAACCCGCCACACATCGAGCGCGCCGGATGCAGTTAAAACGAAGACCAACACAGCGGCGCACACGGGCGCGGCGAGCCAGGGCAGGCGGGGCGGGCGGGCGTTCCATAATCGCGCGACGCCCAGCGCGACTACAGGCGCGGATGCGAGCCACCAAAGGTAGAGGATTTTGATGTTATCCCATTCCCACGGCGCGAACTTGAGCATGTTTGGAAGCGCGAAGCAAACGAGAAATGGCGCGTAGAAGCGCAGGCGGGATTGGCCCAATCGCCCCCAAAGCAAAACCGCCGCGAGAATCGGGATAAACGCGCCCGTATTGCGGAGCCAGTACGCCGATACGCTCGCGCCGGGCGGCGTCATCCAACCCCAATGCCAGCCGATAAACGCGCCGGGGCGCATCGCGGTGTGCGACGCGAGAAGCAAGCCCTGCGGAAGCGCAACCGCGACAGCGATAATCGTGTAAATCGCCCACGACCGGCGGGCGTCGCGGTTTTGCAGTTCGCCGTGCGCGATGGCGACAAGCGGGCCGAGAACCAGCGTCACCGCGAATGTGTGGGCGTGCGCGAGCGGCGCCAAACCGGTCAGAACGCCCGCAACCGCGAGAAAGCGGCGTTTGGCTTGCCTGTCCACGGTTGGGTCGAGCGCGTTACGCCACAGCGTCCAAACGCAAAGCGCGAGCGGCGCGCCCAGAATCATCGAGCGCATCGGGGCGAACCAGTACGTGAGCGCATTGCCCCAGTGGATCTGCGCGGCATCGTCGTTGGTGTAGTTGCGCGGCAGGTGCGAAAAGAAGCCGCCTGCGCTTCCCGCCGCGTGCAGATCGCCGGGGGCCAGCAGGAACGCGCCCATTCCCCCGCCGAACAGCGCGACAACCGGCGCAAGATGCGCCGCGGTTCGGTTCCCCGTGAACCGGAGCGTCCACGAGTAGATCAAGCCAACGAGAGCCGCGCCGAGCGTCAGGTTCTGGGCGAGGATAACCGAATCCGTACGCAAGCCGGTTTTAACCAGAAGGGCCGCGCCGAAATCGGATAAAAACGGGTAGGTGAGCCGCGCGCCGCTAAAACCCGGTTGCTCGGGCGGAAGCGGACCAGCGCTCACGAAAGAATGGATAATTCCCAGGTGGTACGTCAGGTCGGCGTAGCAGTCTAAAACGCCGGTCGCAATGCTTCCGTCCGGGCGCACGATCATCACGCGGTTGAAGAACGCGAGCAACAGAGCCGCCCATAGAAAAGCGTATGCCGCCCCGCCCCATTCGCCCCGCGCAACAAAGCGACGTCGTCGCCAGCGCCGCTTGAGATTGCGGGCGGCTATTTGGGCGTCGCGCCGAACGAGGCGGACGCGCGCTTCGCCCAGAAATGTTAGGGGCAAAACCGCTGTAAGCAACGCGGCGACAAAGGCGACCGGCGCGCTTAACCCGAAGACTAACGCGAGCGCAAGTCCGATGATTCCCCACCCCGCCCACCCCACGGTT
>CAXUMS010000252.1:0-4154 GCA_964252165.1 uncultured Armatimonadaceae bacterium | reverse complement strand
GGTGTTAGGTGTTAGGTGTTAGGTGTTAGGTGTTAGGTGTTAGGTGTTAGGTGTTCTGAGAATACCGCTTGGTTTGTGAGTTGCGATTTGCGCGTTTCGCTTGGTATAGCCAGTAACACCCAACACCCAACACCCAACACCCAACACCCAACACCCAACACCCTCCCCCGGGACAAGGAGTTTTAGGAAATAATTATGAAAGCGATAACCGAGGGCAGACCGATTGAGATACTGCTGGTCGAGGACAGCGCGACCGATGTGATGCTTGCCGAGGAAGCGTTGGAGCAGGCGAAAATGCGGAACAATTTGCAGGTCGTCAAAGACGGCGTGGAGGCGATGGCGTTCCTGCGAAAGCAAGGCAAATACGCCGACATGCCGCGTCCCGACCTGATCTTGCTGGACCTGAATATGCCGCGCATGGACGGGCGCGAGGTGCTGGCTGAGGTTAAAGCCGATAACGACCTAAAATATATACCGGTGGTCATTTTGACCACGTCCAAAGCGCAGGAAGACGTTCTCAAAGCCTACGGCCTTCATGCGAATTGTTATATTAGTAAGCCCGTGGATTTCGAGCAATTTACCAATGTCGTGCGGGCGATTGACCAGTTCTGGTTCACGGTAGTGACACTGCCGACCGGTGAAAATGACAGATAGTAAAGCGCTGCAAATTCTTCTCGTGGAAGACAACCTGACCGATGTTCTCTTGTTGGAGGAGGCTTTGATCGGAGGCGCTTTTCCCTCCTCATCACACACGCTGACCCATGTTCAGCGGCTCGATGACGCCCTGCGCCATTTGCAGGATAAAGGTTTCGATGTCGCGCTTCTGGATCTCGGTTTGCCGGATAGTCAGGGCTTGGAAACGTTCGCCCGGTTGCAACGCGAGCATCCCGCCATTCCCATTCTGATCTTGTCCGGCATGGACGATGACGACCTCGCCGTGCGCGCCGTTAAGGACGGCGCGCAGGATTTCGTGGTCAAAAACAATTTGAAAGACCACCGGATGGACCGCACGATCCGCTACGCTATCGAGCGCAAGCGGGCCGAACAGCGACTGCTGACATCGGAAACGAGTTACCGGCGCCTTTTTGAAACCGCGCAGGACGGTATCTTCATTCTGGACGCTGAAACCGGGCAGATCACCGACGCCAACCCGTTTCTCACAAACTTGCTCGGCTACGCTATTGAGGAGTTTGTCGGCAAGCGGCTCTGGGAGATCGCGCCGTTCCGTGACCGGGCGGCGAACAAGGCCGCGTTTCGCACGCTTCAGGAAAAAGGGTTTATCCGCTACGAAAATTTGCCGCTCGCCGCGAAATCTGGCGCGTTTGTCGATGTGGAATTTGTCAGCAATGTGTACGACATCGGCGCGAAACGCGTTGTCCAGTGCAATATTCGCGATATTACCGACCGCAAGCGCGCCGAAGCGCAGTTGCGGGCGAGCGAGGCGAACTTAGCCAAATCACAGGAAATGGCGCATCTGGGTAGCTGGGAACTCGATTTATCGAACCTCGACGACATCAATACCAATCCGCTCCTCTGGTCAGATGAGATATTTCGTATTTTAGGGTACGCGCACGGGGAATTCGAGCCTTCCAATGACGCCTTCTTTCGCGCGGTGCATCCGGGCGACCGGGAAACGCTGAGCCGCATGATGGGCGAGGCGATAGGGGGCGGAAGGCCCTACTCGGTGGATCACCGGATTCTTCTGCCCGACGGTCAGGAGCGTGTTGTCCATGCCCAGGGAGAGATTGTCTATGACGCCGAAACCGGCAAGCCCTTAAAGATGATCGGTCTGGGACAGGACATCACCGAGCAAAGGCAGGCCGAGGCGCAATTGCGCTTTCAAAAAACGCTGTTGGAAGCGCAATCGGAAGCGTCCCCAGACGGTATTCTGGCGTTGGGGCAAGACGGAAAAATCTTGTCCCACAACCAGCGCTACGTGCAGATGTGGAGTATTCCGCCCGGCGTAGTCGCCGCGCGAGATAACGCGCAGTTTCGCCAGGTCGTCTTAGATCAAGTCGTCAATCCCGAGCAGGTTTTGAGCAAGGCGCAACATCTTTACGACCACAAGGACAAGCGAAGCCACGACGAGATTTTTCTGCGGGATGGTCGCGTCTTCGACCGCTACAGTTCGCCCATCGTTAGCGGCGAAGGCGCGTATCACGGACGCGTCTGGTATTTTCGGGACATTACCGAGCGCAAGCGGGCCGAGGAAGCCCTTCGGGAAAGTCTCGAAATGCTTCAAGCGGTCAAGGAAGGAACGACCGACGCCATTTTGGTCAAGGACCGGGAAGGTCGCTACCTGATGATCAACGCCGCTGGCGCGCGATTCCTCGGCGTGACCCCGGACGAAGCGCTGGGGCGGAAGGATTCCGACTTTTTCAACCCGGAAATGGCGCGCCAGATCCACGAAAGCGAGCAAGGCGTTTTAGAGTCCGGGAGGGAAAGCGTCAGCGAGGAAACCGGAACGGCGGCGGGCATCACCCGGACCTACCTTGCGATCAAAGCGCCGTACCGGAGCGCCAACGGCGAAATTATCGGAATTATCGGTATTTCACGCGACATCACCGAGCAAAAGCGGATACACGCGCAGATGGTCCGGTCCGAGCGTTTGGCGGCGATGGGCGCGCTGGTCGCCGGGGTCGCCCACGAAATCAATAACCCGCTCGCCGCGATCAGCGGACAATCGCAATTGTTGCAGATGCACCCGGACCCGCAGGTTCAGGACGACGGACGCGCGATCAAGAAGATGACCGACCGCGCGACCCGGATTGTGCGCTCGCTCCTCACGTTCGCGCGGCAGGCAAGCGTTTCCGACCGCGTTTCCCGCCCGCTTCGTTCGCTGATCGAGGAAACGCTGGAAATTGTTCGGTACAACCTGCGCGCGGGCGATGTGGAGGTCATCTGCAATACGGAGGGACCGGAACTGTTCCCCCTGATGAACCCCGGCCAGATCGAGCAAGTGCTGTTGAACTTGATCAACAACGGGATTCACGCGCTCCAGAAACGAGCCGACAACCGGGTTTTAGCCGTCACCATGCTCAAAACCGCACAGGGGGGGCGGGAGTGGGCGACCATCACGGTTTCCGACAACGGGCCGGGTATTCCCCAGGAAGTCATAGATCGTATTTTCGATCCGTTTTTCACCACCAAACCGCAGGGCGAGGGAACCGGGTTGGGCCTTTCGATTTGTCATGGCATTGTGGAAGAGCATGAGGGACGCCTTGAGGTGATCAGCGCGGACGGTATCGGGGCGACGTTCACGCTCACCCTGCCGCTCCCGCCCGCCGCCCCGGACGGGGAGAACGCGCGCCGCTAAATCGCGCGCCGCTAAATCGCCCCCGGACGCCCCCCAACCCTAACCGCCAATTCTTCGGCCTCTCGCCGAACTCGCACCTCTACCCCCTTCCTCGCCTCGCGCAAGGCGAGGAAGGGGGTAGGGGTGCGAGGCCGAAGAATTGGCGTTACGCGCGGCGTCTTCGCGGGGTTTGCGCGAGAAGCGGCAGTTCGGCGGGCGGCGGCGGGGCGAGGGCCACAATCGGGAGGGCCTTGCCGGAGGCGGCGTCGCGGGCCGCAAGGCGGAGCGCACGGTCGTCCTGCGATACGGATAGGGTGACGGCGACCCGGATAACGCCGGTCGGGGCGGGCGGAATCCCGATGATCTGCCACCGGCCCAGCGCATCGTTTTGCCGCGCCAGCGCCATCAAGCCGCGAAACAGCGTCAGGATAATCTGGTCCTGACCATCCGCCGCCGTGCTGAAAATCTCGGTCGCGACAGCGGGGAGCGGGGTTCCGGCCTGAAGCAACGCGGCGAACTGCCCGCCATTGACCTCGATGCCGACATGCTGAACGGTCGCGAGACGCGCTTCGGCCCCGTTACCGTTCCCTAACACGGGCGCGGCCTGCCCGATAATGGGCGTGTCCGCCTCAATCACCACGCCGTTTTCAAAATCCTCGGCAAAAATTTCGTTGTTCAATTCGCTATTCAATTCGTTGTCCAAAATCGTCTCCCCATACTCGCCGCGCGCTTGATAAACCGCGCGGCGGCATTCCCCCTTCAGGTTGCGCGACAAGGCGCGAAAATCCTGTTTTGTAGGTGTTGGGTGTTGGGTGTTGGGTGTTTTTACTCTCACCCCCTAGCCCCCTTCCTCGCCTTG
>CAXUMS010000251.1:0-4203 GCA_964252165.1 uncultured Armatimonadaceae bacterium | reverse complement strand
TTGAGCGATTTAGCCTCCCGCTCAGTAGACGCCCTCGACAACACAGCACAACGCTACTTGACGGAGCGGCGGAACCGGGAAGTGGATTGACAAGTCAAACAGCGGATATTTGTCACGACACGCGCCCCTTGATGCGTTTCGTAGGCGAATACGGAGTCACATGCGCCTACCCCACAATTTATGGGGGGGTTGAACGCCATACCCGGTAAAAAAACGTATGACGTTATTACCGGGATATGGCAAGAATACTATCAGCAGGCGCTTTTTATCAATTCAAACAAACGGACCGAGCGAAACGCGCGCCGTGTTATGGAGGTGAAAGCCGCCAAACCGGAACGCGGGGCGAACGGCGGCAGGGCGGAACGCTTTACCCAAGGCGGTTTCGCCCCCGCCGCCACGCGCACTTCGCCGGGTCAACGCAAGCAAGGATAGAACCTAATGAGTTCCTACGTGGTCGGCGGCGTGTCGGCCTTTCGCAACAGCAATAGCGGCGCCCCTGCCGAGGAAACCCAGAGCGTGAAGCTCACCAAGCGCGAGGTGGAAGTGCTGACGCTTGTTATCGAAGGCAAATCATCCAAAGAGGTCGCGGACCAACTTTTCGTTTCCAAGCGCACCGTGGATTTTCACTTGGCGAACATCTACACCAAACTCAGCGTCACCAATCGCGTTCAAGCGTTCCGCGAGGCCACGCGGCGCGGCTTGATCCCGTTTAGCATCGTAGGAGGCGCAAGCGGCGCACGCTAAACAAGCGGCGACGCCCGTAGGAAATCGGAACGGCGCGTTAGCGCCGCCCCCGCCGCCGGTTTGACCACGACATTTCTCGTTTTTCCGAGTTCGCACCATTTTTCGGTTTTCCGTTCATCTCGCTTTCTTCCCCGCGTTCGGCAAGGCGGGGCTTGTTCACCCCCGTCTATAATCGATATTATTTTCCTGGTTCGCCTGTCGTCGGCGTTTTTGTTCGCGGTTTTTGCGAGCGGGAACGCCGACGTTTCCTTGTTTGCGTCCCCGAACAGCGGGAAGGCATAGAGCGCGCGCTTGCTTGACGCGAGGGCGCGAAAATGTTACTATTTGCAGTGAAGCAATCGGAAACTCCCGACGCCCCGACGCCCCCTATCGACGCAAACAACGGCGGCGACGCCCCCGGCGGTCGTGGCGCGCAGGGCGGCGAGGACGCCCCCCCGCCGTTTCCCGCCGATACGCGCGCCCTATCGCTACCGCAAGCGCAGTTCGCGCTTCCCGGCGCGCGGCCCGCGACCCGGCTTCGGCTTGCGAACTCCCATCATTCGGTTTTGCATATTCGCCTATCCGTTCCCGCCGAACTTAAAGACTGGCTCCAAATCACGCCGGGCGAGATCGCTCTGGGACCGGGCGAGGCGCAAACCGCGCTGGTCACCGCCGACGCCGACAAAGCCCGAGCCGCCCTCCGGCTGGGCGCAAGTCCGCTCGCGCCGCTCACGCTTTCCTACCAACGCCTTTTCCCGTCCGCGCGCGGGCAGGCGCCGTCGCCGACCGGAACCGACATCGTCACGCTCCGCCTGCCGCTCGCGGCCTGCCCACACTGCGCCCGGATCGTGGACGAAAATCTAAGCGACGGCATCCCCGATGTTTGCCCGTACTGCTTCGAGCGGCTACGCCCCTGCCCCGTTTGCGGCGCGCCCAATTCGTGGCTCGCGCGCCGGTGCATTTTGGACGACGCCCACGTGATCCGCGAATCACCGGATTGGGGAATGCTCGGCGGCGGCACGGAGGCGTCCGGCTACCGGCAAACCCGCGTCCCGCCGACATTGTCGCGCCGCTGGTCGTATCCGTCCGTGCCGACCGTGCGGCGCGATGCGCAACTCGCGTGGAGCGCGCCGGTCGCGGCCTACGGCCTGGTCGCGGCGTCGGCGAGTACGACCGAGGGCGAAACGCACCTGTACGCGTTCGATGTACTGAAAGGCGCGCCGCTCTGGGAGCCGTACCCGCTTCCCGACCCGGTTTATCCCGAGCGCGGCGGCCCGGCCCTCGCCGACGGTAACCTGTTCGCCGCGACTGTCGAGGGGACGGTTTTATGTTTGGATGCGCTTCGGGGAACCCGTGTTTGGGAGGCCGCCCTGCCGCCCGGCGCGCGCGTGTTCGGCGCGGTTTTGCCCGTCACCCTGGGCGAGCGCAAGTTACTTTACGTCCCCGCCGCCCTTCAAGGCGTCGCGAACGGCGTTTTATACGCGCTCGACGCCCGCACCGGCAACGCCGCGTGGGCCGCTGACCTGCCCGGTCCGCCCGATGTCGCACCCGCATTTGCAAATAACCGCGTTTTCATCCACGACGACAACGGAAACCTGTCCGCCCTGGACGCCCTGACGGGGGCGGTTTTATGGCGCGCCCTTTGCGGCGCGGGCTTTGATGCGGCCCCGGTTGTGACGGGAAACTTCGTGTACAGCGCGACCGCTAAAGGCGTCGCTCTGTGTCATCGGTGCGACACGGGCGCGCTTGTTTGGACGCTCGCCGTCACCAACGCCCCGTTCTCCGGCACGCCCGCCTGCGACGGAACCCTTCTGTATCTGCCCGCAGGCGACGGCCTTCATATTGTCTCGGTCGGCGCGGGCAAGGCGGTCAAGCGCTTACCATCGCAGCGTCCGATTCGGTCGGCCCCGGTCGTGAGCGGGAACACGCTGTTCTACGGCTCCACCGACGGCAATGTCTACGCATCGGAGGCGGGGCGAGGCGTGGAAGCCGCGTACCAGACCGGCGGGGTCGGCTCTCAAATTATCGCCGCGCCCGCGCTCGCCGATGACGCCCTTTTCGTGACCGCAACAAACGGCGCGCTTTATGCGTTATCCTTAGGTGTGAATTCAGCCCAAAACGCCTCCACGGAAACCGCGCGCTAATGGCCGGAGACACGCTAACCGGAGCGGATCAAACGATCCTCGCGCTTTTCGAGGCCGCCGGAACCGTCGCGACGCCCACGCCGGGCGTGCGCGCGTGGCTTGCGCGTGACCCGGACAGCGCGCGTCCGGTTCTTATCAAGCGTATCGGCGCAAACGGAACCGGGGCCGCCCGTGCGACCGAGGCCCTGACGCTCCTCCATGCGGGCGTAGTTCGCACGCGCCGCTGGATCGGAACAAACAACGATGGCGACAACGCGATATATGTCGTTCGCGATGTGGTGCGGGGGAAAAACCTGCGCCAGTTTCTCGCCCAGTCCGCCCAGCAAAACGCGCAGGCATTGCAACGCGCGCTCGCCCCGCTGATCGCGGTTTTGGAGTACGCCCACCGGGAAGGCGTGGCCCACGGCGGCGTGTCGGCGGAGAACATCTTGATCGGCGACGACGCCCAATCGTACTTGTCCGACTGGGCGACCGCCGATCCCAAAGCCCCGCAACATTTTCTCGTTTACAGCGGGTCCGCGACCCCGCTCCATGACATTCGCGCGCTGGGGCGGGTCGTCACGCAGTTTTTGCCGGGCGGCGGCGCGTTTGTCAGCCCGGTCGTGCGCGGTCGCATCGAGAATATCGTCGCCCGCTGTGACACGCTCGGCGATCTGCGCGACACGCTTGCCGCGTTGGACAAGTTTGCCGTGGCCCCCGACGCGCCATCCGCGCCGCCGACGGGAAGCGGGCCGCGCGCGTCGCTTGGGACCGCGCCATCACGACAGCCCGAGCCGGTGTTGCGTCCACTCCCCCACGAGCGTTTGGCGACCGCCGCGCGCCGCGTCGGCAACGTCAACCTTTCGCAGTACGACATGGACGATGACCCAACACCCGCCCGCGCGCCTGTCAACGAGGCGGAAGAACCCTGGCGCAAGCGTCCCGGCCCGCCGCTTCTGGGCGAGGACGTTCCGGCCAAACCGGGCGTTCCGCGCCTCACCGCGATTCTCGCCGAGAAAACATCCCGGATCGCGCAGGGCGGCGGCGGGGCCGCGACCCTTGTGGTCCGAAACGACGGCGACGCGCCGCTCCTGATCCGCATGATCGCGACCCAGCACGCGTGGCTGAATGTGCGCCCGCTCGAACTTCCGCTGATTATCGCGCCCGGTCGGGATGAGAAGATCACGTTTGTCATCTCCGCCGCCCGCTTGTCGCCCGGCGATTACCGCTCCGAGGTATGGCTGTCCGCGAACGCCAACGGCGCGCAGGCGGAAAACCTGCCCGGCGATTGGTACAAGCACACGGCGGAAATCCGCATCACGGTCGAGGGCGCGGCGGCGCCGCGTGTCCGCTGACC
>CAXUMS010000250.1:1926-4230 GCA_964252165.1 uncultured Armatimonadaceae bacterium | reverse complement strand
AAAGCCCGCTCGCTAAGCGGCGCGAAGCGCGCCTCAATCCCGCTGAAGCGGGAAGAAACAAATGGCTCGTGTTGCAGGTTTGTCTTCCGTTTAACATGGCTTGCGGCGGTTTGAAACCGCCGAATGGTTTGCTCGCTCCGCTTCCCGCTTCAGCGGGATGGAGGCGCGCTTCGCGCCGCTTAGCGAGCGGGCTTTAGCCCCTCGACAACTCAATAAAAAACCTTTGCAAAACAGACCCAAAATCGCAATCAACGTCGCGTCCGTTCTTCTATTTGCAGTTACCGTTGTCTGCATGTTCGTATTTTCGCCCTGGAGGAGCGTCGCCGCGCTGTCTGCGGGCGTCGCCGCTGCCGGGGCGATTTTGATAAACGTTTTTGTGGCCTACGCTTATGATCGCAAACGCAAGAAACAACCGTAGAGCGCGCGGCTTTTCCTATGAATGAAGCCACGGCGCTCTACTTAGCCGAAACCACCGATGGCGCGGAACTGCTCGCGCGTGTCGCGGACCTGCCCGGCGACCGAGCATCGCGGGTTCTCGCGCTTCGCAAGCGGGGCGTGGAGGGGGAAACGGCGGGCGCGGCGGCGGATGTCGCCGATGCCCGGCATCGGGCGCGCGGGCGGTTCGGAGCCGACGCCGCCCACTTGTTCTTCACACCGGACACGCTCGCGCAGGCGACGTCGCCGCTTCTCGCCGACTACCACGCGCGGCTTCTTGCGCCGCTTGGCGTGGTCGCGGACCTGGGGTGCGGGGCGGGAACCGACGCCATCGCAATCGCGCGGGCGGGCGCGCGGGTTGTGGCTATCGAACGCGACCCGGCCCGGCTCGTGTTCGCCCGCGCCAACGCCCGCGCTCTGGGCGTGGCGGAGCGTATAACATTCCAGCAGGGCGATGTGACCACGCTTGACTGGCTAAACGGGGACCAGAACGTTTGCGCGGTTTTCTGGGACCCGTCCCGGCGCGCGAGCGGAAGCGCGCCCGGAGGGCGGAACGGCGCGCGGGTGTCCCGGCACGGCGACCGGTACGAGCCGCCGCTCGATTTTCTGGAGTTGTTCCGCGCCCGCGTGGACGGCGGCGTTTTGAAACTCTCGCCCGCGCTCCCGGACGAGGTTCTCGCCCCTATCGCGGGCGTGTCGGGAACCGTGACATTTTTGTCTGAAGCGCGCGAATGCAAGGAAGCGTGCGTTGCGTGGGGCGCGGTTGCGGATAAAAACGCCGCGCCGTTTTCCGCGCTTTTGCTCCCGGAGAATATCGCGCTCGCCCCGTCGGACACCAATAATCTTGAACCGTGGCAAAACGCCGCACCGGTCGCGGCTCGTGTCGCGGCGTTTGTTCTGGACCCCGACCCGGCCCCGCTCCGCGCCCACGCCCTCGCCTCCCTGTGTCAATTGTGGGGCCGCGACGCCGCTCGGATCACGGACGCCGACGACTACCTGACCGCGAGCGACCTGAACCCCGCGCTCGCCCGCGCCGCGTCCTCCTACCGCGTGGTCGAAACCGTTCCGTACCACCCGAAGCGTGTCGCCGAACGCCTCCGCGCGCTCGATGTGGGCCGCCTTGTCGTGAAGAAACGCCACTTCCCGCAGGAGCCGGACGCGGTCGCCAAAGCCCTGCGTGTGTCCGGCAAAGGCCGCGAGATCACCCTGATCCTCGTCCGCGCCCGCGCCGATGCCGCCGCCGCTCCCGCATCGCTCGGCGACTTCCTCGCCGTTTTGTGCGAACCGGCGACCACGTAGGGGGAGGGCTGAGGGCTGAGGGCTGAGGGCTGAGGGCTGAGAAGGGGAGAGAGGGCGAGTTGGTTAAGCCGTTTTGGTTGGTGACAAGGAGATAAATCTCCTCGCTACGGGGCGCGAAGCGCGCCGGTCGTCCTGCGGACGGAATAAACGGAATAATTTAATAGGGTTGGTTTGCACATCGGATGATCGGGTGGGTAACCGTCTTTCCCAACGCCGCCGTTTTACCTTGTCAATAATTTCGTCCATTCCGTCCGCAGGACGACCGGCGCGCTTCGCGCCCCGTGGCGAGGAGATTTATCTCCTTGTCACCAACCAAAACGACTTACCATTTCCTACGCAGTGACGACGCCACGCAGGAAAACCGCCTGCCGCGCGCTAAAGGAAACAACCATGACTATTTTACGAACGGCGCGATACGGGGCCGCATTAATTGGCGTCACCGCGACAACGATAAGCGCGGTCAGGGCGCAAACCGGGCGGCTTGCGTATGTCACGAGCGACGGCGCGTACACGCAACCGGCGGGCGCGGGGCGGGCGACCCAATTGCCGAAGGGCGAGCGCGCCGTGTCT
>CAXUMS010000250.1:0-1916 GCA_964252165.1 uncultured Armatimonadaceae bacterium | reverse complement strand
CCGGACGGGAAAACCGCCGTGTACGCGGTCGCGCTAAAGGGAAACAGCGGTTCGCCGCGTGATGCGGAAAAGCCGGACGCATGGCGCATGAGCCGCGCGCCGTTTTCGGTCGCCCGGGAGTTGCCCGCATCGCTCACGCCAGATTTGTTTTTGTCCAGTCAGTGGTCGCCGAACGGGAGAACGCTTTATCTGTGGGAGGGCGACGACAAAGGAAGCGTCGCCTACGAACCGGCGACCGGGCGCGTCACGCGTTTGGGCGGCGTCACCGGCGCGGTTCGGAGCGTGTCGGCGGACGGCGGAACCGTCGCGTACTTAGGCGCTTCCGATGTGCGTGTCCGCTCCGTTTCCACCGGCAAGGAAAAAATTCTCGCCGCCTCGGGTCGGCCTGGTCCCCTGCTTGCGGCTTTGAAGCGCGCCCGGAACCCGGCGCGCCTCCAGGACCTGACCGCCGACATCGGGGCGGCAAGCCATAGCAGTTCAAGCGATTGGGCGTTCGGGACGCCCGCGCTATCGCCGAACGGCAAAACCGCGTTTTTCGCCTGCAATCTGGGGACCGGTCTGGGCGCATCCGGCAACGCCTCGTTTTGCTTTTTCGCCGCCGATATCGCGACCGGCAAGTTGTCCGTCCTATCGAAACCTGGCGCATTCTTCGGGCGCGTCCCGTATGACATGCAGGTGTCGCCGGACGGCGCGCGTCTCCTGTTCACCGTGTCCCAGCACGACAGCGCGTTTAACAACCCATCGCAGGTATACGTCGTCACGCTCCAAACCCAGCAAAAGCGCGAACTACTTTACGGCGGCCCGCAAAAGCGGCCCGGCGACGATGACAGCAATTTATTGGAAGGCGCGTGCTGGTCCCCGGACGGCAAGTATGTCGCCGTGTCCGTCAATTTTTACAGCCTCGCCAAACTCATGGCCCGGGTCCGAAAACAGCCGGAAGGAACCAGCGACCTGCCGGTTCCCAAAACCTGGACGCTCAATATTTACGACGTGCGCACCGGCCAAATCGCGCGCCGCATCCCCGATGCGCGCCAGCCATCGTGGGGAAAGTGAAGAGAAGAGACGGCCCCCTAACCCCCAATAAGGGGGGGACAAGAACCTGCCGCCGAAGGTTGTACATTACCTCGCAAGGTAAAGGCATCGCCGTTATGTCTTTTAGGTTCCCCCATTATTGGGGGTTAGGGGGCTTTCTTCTTCCCCTCTTCTCCCCCTCTCAGGTCTCATAACTCATATCTAAGGTCTTCAAAAATAGTATTGCTAATTGGTTCCGACGTGTGGCACAAACCGGATAGACGAGCGTTGCGCGCGGATGGGATAAACGCATCAACCCGCGCGGGCCACGTTAAATTTACCGGTTCGGAAGTCACGTCATGGAAAACAACGAACTTGAGCAAGTCCTTCTCCCGCAAACCGCGCCGCCCGTACTAACGCCGCAACAACGGCGCCGCCGCAACGCCGCGCGCCTGCGACAACGCCGCGCGCGGGCCGCCTTCACGATGATCGAGATCATGTACGTGATCACGATCCTGGGCATTCTGCTCAACATGGCTGCGCCGTCGTGGATCAAAGCGCGCAATGCCGCCCGCGCGCAGGCGTGTAGCAGCAACCTGAAACTGATTGACCAGGCGAAAGAGCAATACGCGTTGCAAAACAAACTCTCCGGCAACGCCGTTATCACGATTGCGGACCTGACCACGACCGGCGTTCTGCGCGTCAACAACGGCGCGCTCCTTTGCCCGTCCGGAGGCCATGCCTACCTCGCCGGTCAACTCGGCGTGAAACCCGTCTGCCCCGACGCCTACCCCGGCCACAACTGCCCGTAGCGTTTTTGTTAGTTGTGGTTCGTTAGGTGGGGCGGTTGTCGTTTTGTGGGTGCGCTCAAGCCGCGCGGCTCCCTCTTCCAGGGGGTGTCACAC
>CAXUMS010000249.1:0-4307 GCA_964252165.1 uncultured Armatimonadaceae bacterium | reverse complement strand
GCCGCGCGGCATGAGCGATTTAGTCAAACGGTAAGTAGACGCCAACGACTAACCAATCAACCGCGCATGTCGAAGCCGCCGTCTACGGTGATAGTGGAACCGGTGATGAATGAGGACAGGTCGGAGAGGAGGAAACAGGCGGCGTTTGCGGGGTCTTCGGGTTGACCGATACGACCGAGCGGGATGCTGTCTCGGATTGCGTCAAGGCCTTCCGCCGCCATCGCATCCCGGCTCATATCGGTTTCGGTCCAGCCCGGCGCGACGCAGTTGACGCGAATACGGTCCGGCGCGAGTTCCTTCGCCATCGAACGCATAAATAGGAGTTGCGCCCCCTTGCTGGTCGCGTAGGCGGAGTATACGGACGAACCGCGCTGTCCCGCCGTGGATGTGTAGATAACAATGCTCCCACCCTGCCCGGTTTGGCGTAGGGACGGAAGCGCGGCCTGCACCGCGAGGAAGGTTCCCCGAACATTCAGGGCCATTGTTCGGTCCCAGAAATCCGCCGTCATCTCGTGTATGGGCGACGGCTCGAACACGCCCGCCGACACGACAAGGCCGTGGAGCGGGCCGAGCGCGGCAACCGCTTCATTCACCGCGCGCTCGCATGCGCCTGGCTCGGCGGCATCCGCCTGAACCGCGAACGCCCGTCCGCCCGCGCGGGTAATTTCCTCCGTCACAAACGCGGCGGCGGCCTGATCGCGCAGATAGTTCACCGTCACCGATGCGCCTGCGCGGGCGGCAAGGAGGCAGGTCGCGCGCCCGATTCCCCTGCCGCCGCCCGCAACAAAGATATGCTTGCCGGTCAGATCAATCATATGCGCCGGGCCGATGCTCGCCTAAGAGCCGACGCTGACGCGGGTTCGCGTTCGCCAGAACCTCGTTGCTGAACTGAAACGTCAGGTACGGCGAGAACTGCTGGGCGACCACGCGGTTCGAGTAGTGAACCTGAAGCAGATAGCGCGTCTGGTCCTCGGTCGTGTTCTTACTGCCGGTGTGCCACACCTCGGAGCGGAAGAAAAGAACATCCCCCGCTTTGCACAGGACCGGTTCGAGTTCGCGCCCGTTCCAGGTCGGGCTGGTTTCCTTGCCCCATGACAGCGCGCGTCCCGATTTATGGCTGCCCGGTATCACCCATGTCGGCGCAAGGTCGAGCGTCAGGTCGTCGAGATAAAAGTGCGCGGTGCAAAGGTAGATCGGCAGTTTAACGCGCGGGTCGGCGTAATATTCTTCTGGCATCTCCACGAAAACACGGTCCGTGTGCGGAGTCCAGCCGTCGTGGCCGGGGTGCGAGCGCCACGCCGTTTCGCCGATGATATGGCATTCGGCCCCCATCGCGGACTCGGCAAGATCCACCACGCCTTCGCGGTCAATGAGATCGAGAAAAACGCGGTCGCGGTTGAACACGTTTTTGAAATGGTCGGTTTTGCCCAGTTTGTCGAACCCGAACGGTTGCAGGCGGTCAATCGCCGCGCGAACGTCCGCAATCTCTTCGGCGTCCAGCACGTTGGGGATTAGCGCGAAGCCATCGTCATGCAGTGCCTGCGTCATGCCCGCCGTGTCATCCAAAGCGAACGTTTTTTGTTTGTATGGGAAACCGTTATCAAGGGTTGTTTGCGCGATGGGCGCATCGGTTAGCATTGTCATGGATTAATTGTTCCTTGCTTCCTGGGAAAGAACCTTCCCGTTCTCGTAAACGGTCGGGAAATGATCGCCGACAAGCGGCTCGCCCGGCGCGACCGTAATATGCTTTTCGACGATATGCCCCCGGTCTGTCGGTTCGTAGCGGGTCCAGCCGGGCATATAATGCACGGCGATAGCGGGCCGGTTGTTTGGGGATTTATTGGGCGGCGCGCCGTGCCAGGTCAGGCAGTGATGAAACACCACCCCGCCCGCCTTCACCTCGCACGGAACCGGCGTAAAATCGGCGGCGGGCGGAAGCGGCGCGCGGTCTGCGGGCGCGGGTCCCCACGCTTCCGTGTCGGTTCCTATAGTTCCGCTGTTGTACGGTCCCCATTTGTGACTGCCTGCAACCATGCTCATACAGCCATTGGAGATCGTCGCATCTTCGAGCGCGACCCAGGCGGAAACCAGATCGGCGGGTTGGATTATGGGCCAGTACGGATGGTCCTGATGCCATGTGGTCGGACCGCCTATTAAGGGCGGCTTGATCTGGACTTGGTCGTGCCACACGCGAATGGTGTCGGCCTGCATGAGTTGCGCGACGAGGGGTAAAATGCGGTCGTGGAATAAGTGGTCGTAAAAAGCGGGTTCCGCCTCCCAGATATTAACGATCTGGGTGACGACCTGATCGCCGCCGCTCATATTGCGAAGGGCTTCCGGCTGGGCTTCGCTTTTGCCGGAAAGCACGTTATCCAGGGCGGAGCGCAGGCCCGCAAGTTCATCGTCGGTCAGGATTTTATCGGGATAAAGGAGAAAACCGTCACGCTGGAACTGCGCGATTTGTTCGGGCGAAAGCGAAGGGGTTGTCATGCCGGGGAACCGTCTCCTCAATGAGTGGCAGCGCGGAACGCTTGGGATAGTGTATCCTCTGGTCCCGTACGCGACTTGGAGTTTCCCGGCCTGTTTTTGCACATTTCGGGCGAACAAAACATCCCGTATGCAAAAAACGCATCCCGTTTGTCGAATGATGCAGTGTGACTCCTGAAACGACAAAAGCGGCTTCCGCCGTCCGCGCGTTCCGGTTCGCCGAAGTCGCCGCGAACTTCCCCCGCACGGCGGCGGGTTTGGGCTTTCCGCTGGTTCTGCTCCATGACGTCGTTCGCGCGGCGACGGCGGATCAGCAAAACCGGCACCTCGATTTCTTCTCGCTGTATATCATTCGGCAAGGACGCGGAACCCACGTCATTGACGGCGCGGCGTACGGCGTCGCGCGCGGCGATGTGTACGTGATGGGGCCAGGCATGACGCATCATTTCGAGAATGTCGCGGATCTCGCCGCCGATACGCTTCACTTCGCCCCGGCGATCTTCGGTGAGAACGATATAATCGCGCTGAGAAGCCTGCGCGGGTTTCGCTCGCTTTTCGCCCTGGAACGGGACGCCGAACCAACCGCACGCAACAGCGGCGGCGGGCGCTGGCTCCATCTCGCGCCGGACGCGTACGCTTTAGTCGCCGAGCAGGTGGGCGAGTTGCGAAGCGAATGGGCGAGCGGAACGCCGGAAGGCGCGCTCCTTACGCGGTGCCTGTTCCTGCGCCTTCTGGTGCGTCTGTCCCGCTTCCACGCGCCCTCTGACAGCAACTCTTTGGACGACTGCGCCGCGCCGCTCAAAGGCCATGAGGCGACAATCGCCGCCGCGCTCCGGTTTATGGAGGACAATTTCACCCTGCCGCTTCGCATCGAGCAGGTCGCGCAAACGGTGTTTTTGTCGCCGGACCGATTTACCCACGTGTTTTCCGAGGCGATGGGCCGGACGCCGCGCGATTACCTGCGCCATTTGCGCGTCGAGCGCGCAAAAAGCCTGCTCGCGACGACCGACACGCCCATCGGCGAGATCGCGTTCGCGGTCGGCTTCACCGAGGCCGCGTACCTTGCGCGCGTTTTGCGCGCGGAAACCGGAATGTCTCCGCGCGAGTTGCGGAAAAAACAAAACCCCGCCGCGTGAGAGGACACGCGAGCGGGGTTTCGGTTTGACCATTAGGTCGCTTGGACGCAAACGCGCTTAAGCGGCTTTTTTGCTTCGGCGGCGGTTGCGCGCCACCGCGAACATACCGACCACGCCCGGCCCCAACAGGAACGCGATGCTACCCGGCTCCGGCACCGCGACCGACGTCACCGCAAGGCTCAGGCTCGCGCCGTTCGAGGTGACAACGCCCGTAAACCCGGACGGCAGGTTGAGCGAGAACGGCGACGACGGTCCGCCCGCGCCGACATTGAACGTCGTGGAGGCGAAGTTCAGGAAGTTGTACGTGTTTCCGCTTGCAAGCCCGCCCGCATTCACGAAGTTCAGCGCATAAGTTCCCGCCGTTCCCTGTGTCAGCACGCCGGATAGGTTCAGCACATCGGACACGCCGTTTGCGCCAAGCTCGATCGTGAGCGCGCCGCCGCCGTTGAAAAGGAGCGAGGTCGCGTTCAGCGTTCCGATACTGTTGCCCGGCGCGATCATGCCATTCGCGCTGACCGCCAGCGCGCCCGTTGTCCCGGTCCCGCCGATGGTTCCGCCCGCCGCAGCAAACGACGCGTTTCCAAACACGCCGTTGATGGCAAGCGTTCCCTGACTCGCCGTGAATAGGCCGTTGTACGTGTTGCCGGTCGCGCCCGACAGGTTGAGCGTTCCCGTCCCGATTTT
>CAXUMS010000248.1:0-4399 GCA_964252165.1 uncultured Armatimonadaceae bacterium | reverse complement strand
CGACTCTGTGCGATCAGTTCCTTGCCTACCTGCGCGCTTTGGAGGAGATGGACCTCGCGGTCGCGGGCGAGTTTATCGTGATGGCGGCGACCCTGCTGGAAATCAAATCGCGCCTGCTCCTGCCCGCCCTGCCCACGGACGAGGAAGGCGACGAAAGGGACGGCGATAACGGCGAGCCTGCCGATCCGCGCGCGGAACTGGTACGGCGTTTACTGGAGTATGGGAAGTATCAGGGTATCGCGGAAAGCCTGCGCGCCTCCGAGGGCGCGCGTTTGCAGTTGTTTTTCCGCCCGCCCACCGAGTACAATGGGCAGTTCGCGATTCCGCCGCGCTTTGGAGAATTGTCCGCCGACCAACTGTTGCGAACGCTGGAGAAGATGCTCGCGTCGGCGAGCGATGGCGAGCGGGCGATAACCAGTGTGCGGCGGCGCAAGATCACGCTTCGCATGAAGATGCGCGAGGTCGCCGGACACGCCGAACGCGCGGGCGAAGAGGGCATGACGCTGGATGAACTGTTGCCGTTCGCTCCGTTTGAATTGTTTGAGGTGGTGTTGCTGTTTCTCGCCCTGCTGGAACTTTTGAAGGCGGGAGCCGTTTTGGTCGCGCAGGATACCTTTTGCGGCGAGATTCGCGTTTTCTTTGTGCCGGAGCGCGACCGCGCCGCTTTAATCGGCGACAACGAAACTGAAGCGCTTCGGGCGGCGGAGAACGATGCGCCCACGACGAAAAAAGCCCATCGGGAAATGAACGCTGTTTATGCCGATTGAATTTGCCGCTACGACAAACGCGTCGCCGGACGCGACCGATAGCGCGCTTGCGCCCGAAACGCTCGCGCAGATGATCGAGTGCCTGCTTTTTGTCGCGGGCGAACCGATGAGCGTCCGCGACCTTGCCAAAACGACCGAAAGCGAGCCGGACGCGGTTCAAACGGCCCTGCGCCTGCTTCGCGACCGCTATGCGCCGTCCGGGCTGCAAATTGTCGAGATCGCGAACGGTTTCCAGATGGCGACAAGACCGCAGTTCGCCGCGTCGGTGGGGCGCTTGCTCGCCCCGCATGCCAACCGCTTAACGCGCCCGTCGCTGGAAACCCTCACCATTATCGCCTACCAGCAGCCGTGTACGCAGGCCGAGGTCGAGGCGATTCGCGGCGTGTCGTGCGACGGCGTTTTGAAAACCCTTTTGGAGCGTGACATGATCTGCGAGGCGGGCCGCAAACCCACGCCGGGCCGTCCCATTTTATACGGCACGACAAACGCGTTTTTGCACTACTTCGGCCTTGCCGATTTGACCGATCTTCCCGCGCTCGATGAGGACGAGGAAGAAGCGCGTTTGGACGCGGACGAGGCGGAGGCGACTGCCGTGCATACCGCTCTTGCCGCCGCAGGCGTGGAGGCGGATGTATGACCAAGCGACTTGTATCAACCGTCCTACTGGTTTGCGCCGTTCTTGGCGGCGCCGCCCCGCCGTTCGCAATCGCCCGTGACCCCAAGCCTGCGGCGAACAACGCGAAAGCGGTTAAATCTGTTAAGCAGGAAGCGAACGCGCAAAATTTGGTGTCGGCGGGGAAGCGGCCTGCGTTCTATATACCGAGCGATTTGACCAAAGCGCCGGTTATCTCCGCGCCGTCGGCGCTGTTGATGGACGCCGACACCGGGCAGATTTTGTGGGCGAAGAACCCCGATGTGCGCCGGTTTCCCGCCTCCACCACCAAGATATTAACCGGCCTTTTGCTTGCCGAGAACACCCAGCCCGCCGATGTGATCACCTGTACGGACAAAAATATCCGGCAGATCGAGGAAAGCTCGCTCCATATTCAGCCGTGGGAAAAGTTTACGTCGAAGGATTTGCTGACCGGCTTTTTGCTCCGCTCCGGCAACGACGGCGCGGTCGTGATCGCCGAGCATATTTCCGGCTCGGTTCCCAAGTTCGCCGACCTGATGAACCAGCGCGCGCGGGAACTGGGCGCCCTCAACTCTAACTTCCGCAACCCGAACGGCTTGCCCGACCCCGGCCACTACACAACCGCGCATGATCTGGGGTTAATCGCCGCCGCCGCGATGAAGAACGCGCGCTTCGCCGAGGCCGTGCGCGTTCCCAAACGGGTTATCGCCCGTTCCAAAGTCGTCCGGGATACAGTCATTGTAGCGAAGGTGAAGAAGTACTTCTACGACAAGTTCCCCGGCGCGGACGGCGTGAAAACCGGCTATACGCGGGCTGCGCGGCACTGCTTTGTCGGATCCGCATCGCGCGACGGGCGTCGCCTGCTCTCGGTCACGCTCGGGGCGGCGAACAGTTCGTCCGGCGATTCTATCCCGCTTTTGTCATGGGGGTTCGCGCGGTTCCCGCTGGTTGCGGTCGCCCGGAAAAACCAGGCCGGGCCAAATGTCGCCGTGCAGGGCGGCGCGACGGGCGCAGTCGCAACCGTTGCGGCGGGCAATCTTCATGCGACCGTGGACCGCTTCACGCCGGGTGCGGAAGGAACCGTCACCACCGAGGCCACGCCGCTTCCGGGCGTGAGCGCGCCGGTCCGAAAAGGCCAACCGGTCGGAACCCTCACCGTGATAAAAGACGGCAAGCCGCTGGGCAGTGTCGCTCTGCTCGCCGCCTCAGATGTCGCCGCCACGCCGATCCAAGCCGCGACGGTTTCGGTAGCCAAAGGCGGCGCGCGCACTCTGCTTTGGGGCGGAGCGGGGGCGGTTCTGGTAGGATTAGGTTATGGCACAGCAGCGACTGCAAAAAGCGCTCGCCGCCGCAGGCGTCGCCTCGCGGCGCGCGGCGGAAGAGTTAATAGCGGCGGGTAGGGTTTCGGTGGACGGCAAAACGGTGACAACGCCCGGCATGCTGGTGAACCCGGACACGCAGGCGATCACGGTGGATGGCGGCAAACCGGTTACGATCTCGGTCAAGCGGCATTACATCGCCCTGCACAAGCCGGTCGGCTATGTGTCCACGGTTCGCGACCGTCACGCCGCCCAGAAGGTGACCGATCTGGTCAACCTGCCCGGCGTTCGCCTGGTTCCGGTCGGACGCTTAGATGCGGACAGCGAAGGCTTGCTCTTGTTGTCGGACGATGGGGATTTCGTTTATAATGTCACGCATCCGTCGCGCTCGGTCGGCAAAACGTATATCGCGACCGTGCAAGGGACGCCCGACGACGACGCGATAAAGCGTCTGGGCAAGGGCCTGAATATCGGCGAGGGCGAGTTTACCGCGCCCGCATCCGCCCGGAAACTGGGCAAGGGATACGAAAAAGGAACTTTTTTGGTGGAGTTGATTCTCCACGAAGGGCGGAACCGGCAGGTGCGCCGCATGATGGAAACGATCGGGCATCCGGTCGTGCGCCTCCTCCGAACGCAGATCGGCCCGCTCGAACTCGGCAATTTGCCGCCGGGCGCATGGCGCGAACTGACGCCGCTCGAAGTCGCGGCGGTGCAGGGGCGGGGAACGGCGAACAAAGTGATGCTGGGCGAAGGCGCGCACGGCCCGCGCATGGGCGGTCCGGGAGCGCCCGCCGACCGCAACCGGCCCGCGATGCGCGGCCCGGCGGCGCCACCGCGTGATAACGGCGGAAACCGATTCCGCCCGAACAATAATAGCGGGGACCGACCGCGCGTTGCAGGCAGGGACAACGGCGCAGGCAGGGACAACGCCGACCGACCGCGCTTTGGCGGCAATAACGCGCCGCCGCGCGAGAGTGGCGGGAACTATGCCGGACCGCGCGGGAATAACAACCGTGACGCGGCAGGGCGGCGTCCCGACGCGGACAATGGCGGGAACAACGGCGCAGGTCGTTTTGGTAACAACGGCGGAAACGGCGCGGGGCGCGACGCCGGGCCGTTAAGACCAAGAACAGGACCGCCGCAGCAACAACAAGGCCGGACGGGGGGGCAGGACGGGCCGCCGCCAAGACCATCGCGACCGCAAGGAAGCGGGAGCGGGCGGGGCGGCGCGAACAACAATCCGAACCCAAATCAACCCCCGGCGCGGCGAGGAAGCGGACAACCCAACAATGAAGCTCGTTATCGCGATAGTTCACGACCGGGACCGGGGCAGGATAACCGAAAGCCTGCTCCGGGGCGGGTTCAAGTTCACGAAGATCGGCTCGACGGGCGGATTCCTCCGCGAGGGCAACGTGACGCTCCTGATCGGAACCGAGGAGAAGGACGTGGACCGGGTTCTGGAGATTATCGGCGAGGCAAGCAAAACCCGTAAACAATTCGTCAATGTCCTGCCGCCCGACGCCGGACCGGTCGGAACGTTTATCCCGTCCCCGGTCGAAGTTCTGGTCGGCGGCGCGGTAACGTTTGTCGTAGATGTCGAGCGCTTCGAGACATTTTAGAATAAAGCAAGAAAGTTGGTAGCAAGAGAGTTGATAGTCAGAACCTGACGGTAGAACATA
>CAXUMS010000247.1:0-4411 GCA_964252165.1 uncultured Armatimonadaceae bacterium | reverse complement strand
ACAGATACTGTCTGTGGCGCTTCAAAATGCCCGAACTTAAACAACGATAACAAACTTAACAACATAAAGAAAACCACGACCTAGTACTGTGTAAACATCTTGTCCGTAGAAACTTTTACAAAGTTAATCCAAAACGGGTGAGTGAGTGGCGTTTATGAAATCATTGTCGTTTGCCGTTACCGCCGTGACGCTTATCGCGCTTGGCGGCTCGCATACAGCGAAGGCGGATTGGGTACGCAAGGACACAAGCTATGAAGCAACGGACAAGATACAAATTGTGATAGGTTCCGGATCCGCCGTGCTTGATACACACCGCCCCTCAGCAATGGCCTAGTCCGAATGGTTTGTCCAAGGCTTGTACGCGGATTGCTGGGCGAAGGCTTCTGCCAACGCAAACCAAGAATTTGAATGGGTTGGACCTGGTAGCCCGGCTAGCGCATACGCCATTGATCTTTCAGGAAACGCGACGGGGTCCGCCTACATAGATGGCTGGGAATCCGCCTCTGGTTCGTGTTCATCAAGCGTTGGCAACATCCAAGGCGTGTTGGAGTTGAGCGGTTACGCCCCCACCACATACGATGTTCCTGGTTCAAGGCGATTTATTTTAACTGTCGAGGCTGGCTCCACAAAGATAAGTCTGCGCTCATCTGTTCTCGCTTTCTCAAGCACTCACGCCGACGACCCCGGATCTGAATCCGCTCACGCCACAGCCCGTGTCTTCTTTTATTACAGCGACCCGATTCCAGGATTTATCTTGTAGGTGAGCGGGCGTCGCCTCATAATTGAGGCGACGCTCTTTCCCAGAGATGATTTGATATTTGACATGACAACTTATTTGCCAATTCGTCGTAAAAATCAAGTTTTCTTTTCGTTATTTTGCCTTTGCGTGTGCGCGCTGTTATGTACAGGCGCTCAGGCGGATACGCCCGAAGCAAACAACAGCACGAAAAAGATTCACTTCGGCTTTGCACTATCATATCTATCGAAACGTACCCAAGCAGCGTTTGTCTGCGAAAATACGCCCTTTGAGCCTTTTATATCTTTCGCCAAATGGGAAAAGATCAAAGATCAAACTTCGCCGGACGGCGCGATTGAAAAGACGGCGGAGGCCTTCGACTACTCGGTAACAAAGGTTCGCGGCGTTTACGTTTGGAAGAAGATATACACGGTCCCAGAGGATTTGCCTTTCGTCACGGTTGACGAGGTCCAAGCCTCATTAGAGGATGCGGTGCGGCTTTTGAACGCTTTCAGTCCCCACATATCGGAAGGGACCAACAAAGAACGGGAATTGTTAGGCGAGTTTATCCGCTCGTTGAGCGACGAACAGATGACGGCGTTGCACCGGGAAGGCATCCCGCTGTCAGCGTTAAAGCCGCGCCAACAAGCGTTGGTGCGTCGAGTTGCGCTGTACTTTTATGTACAATCTCCGGCGCGACAGGTGGAAGCCGCGCTAAAAATGCTTCGCGAAGCGACCCGTCCCGAAACGGAGTACGCCCTTGCGGATGAGCGGGGGAGCGCAGGGCTTGGCTACTATTATCTTGCGTTCGGCAAGCCGCAATGGGAACCACTCAAAAGGGAGTTCTACCACGTGGGCGGCTCTTACCTAGGCTACACGCCCCGACCCGGCTTTAATATCGAGGAGCTTCCCAAGGCGATAACACGTCCTGTACTTGCTGACGCGACTCCAACAACGGCAACTACGCTCGCGGCGGCGGTAAATACGTTGCAAAAACGAGATAGACCGGAGGCTGTCAACTTCACCGTGGACGTTGCGCTCGGCCCCAAACCCGTGACACTATCCGGCGAATCCTACGCTTCCGCGGACGCCCTTATGGATGCGTTCGCCGTCGTGTACGGGCTACGGGTGAAGCGCGAGGCGGGCGCAGTTCAACGTTTAACGCGCCGCGCCCTGCCGCAAATCACGCAACCGGAGGAGTTGCCGGAGGCCCTGAGAAGCGTTTATCCCGAATCGGTTCTTCGCGCGATGCATGGCGATATTTTGTTCGCGCAACATCAGGAACTCAGTGAAACGTTATTTAAGTCGGTGTCGCAAAACGCGCAGGCACCCACGCGTGACGCGAAATCGATCAACCTGATTAAGGAAAAAATGGCGCGGGACCGTGAGACTATGCTTCAAGTGGATTTGCTCGGGAACAAACTTGCCGATAGTTCCGGCGCGCTACGCGCGGTGGCAGTACGGCTTTTGGAAGAGGATATAAAGCCCGTTGTCAACGCTCAAGCAAATAAAAAATCTCCTTATGCCGCGTTACCGCCCACTCCCCGTAGCCAAATCGCTTTGGTGTTCTTGTGTATGAGTGGCATGGAGAAGATGCCGTTTCGCGGCGCGCCTGAGTACATCACTCGTTATGACCAAATTGTTTTATCAGGCGGACTGGATAAGGATAAGGGGCGCGACTGGTTTGGCCTTTGCCTTGATGACGTCATAGTTCGCGGCCCCCTCAAAATCAAGCGAGGCGTCAGCATCGGACACGTTCGCTACCCGCTCACCGACTAGGCGCCGCCCACCTCGCCGGGATTGGGTATACTCCGTTTTGGAAGAAAGTTCAAAGCGGAGTTATGCAAACAGAACTAACGAGGCATCGGTTCGTGAGCGGTCTCGTTACCGGCGCGGCGGGCGCGCTTGCGACCACAGCGGTTATCGCCACTTGGGGGCAAGCCAAAACCGGCTCGCCCTGGACGCCGTTCAATGCGGTTTCGCATATGTTTTTCGGCGAGAAAGCGGCGCAACGGGACGGCTTCGTCCCGCGTGAGACATTAATCGGCCTGGGGCTGAACGCCGCCGCGCTGGTGACGTGGGGCGTTTTATACGAAACTCTCGCAGGCGAAACGCCGCTCCCCGCGTCGCTTGCGTCCGGAACGCTCGCGTCCGGCGTTATCTACGCGCTGGACTACCATGTTCTTCCCGAACGCTTGCGTCCCGGTTTCGAGAAGCGTTTGGGCGGCGGCGCTATTGTCGCCGCGTACACGGCTCTTGCGCTTGCTTTTGGTTTGTCGCCGCTATGGAGGCGCGCTCGATAAATGGCGGAAAACGAAAACGTCCCTCTCTTGCCGTCGCCGGGCGAAGACCCGCTTTCGCTGACGCCGGAGGCCGAACTGCACTTCACGCGCGGCTTGCTACACCTGCGGAGGGGTGAGGCCGTTATGCCGTACTCGATGGCCCTGCGCGAAGACCAAACGCCGCCCGGCGCAGATGTTCTTTTATCCTTGCTGGGCTTCGCCACGGTCGCGACCTCGCGCGCTCTGGGGCAGACCCGCTGGATCGAAACGTACCGGGCGGAGATGCGCGCCGCATTGGCGCATCTGGATCAAGCCGCCGCTCTTGCGCCGCTCTTCGCCGATATTCACCTGCGGCGGGCGCAGGTATTACGTTATCTCGGCGAGAACGATCTGGCGCGGGACGCCGCCCGCCGCGCCGTTTCGCTCGCGCCGAGCAACCGCGAGGCCGCCGGAATGGCGCGCGTTCTGGACGGGGCGGAGGCGCGCCGCCTGAATGCCGCCGTTGCCACGGAATCATCGCCTGTGTCGGAAGCGACAGACAGCCCGGATCGTCCGCTGTCGTGGGATGATGTGGTTTTGCCCGCGAAAACCAAGCGCGAATTGCGCCAAATGCAGTTGCTCCTGGAAAATCCCGCGCTTGCCCGCTCGCTCGGCGTGGAGCCGCCCACGGGCTTGCTCCTGTATGGCCCGCCCGGAACCGGTAAAACCACGGTCGCGCGCGTGTTGGCTACGCAGGCGAATTGCAGTTTCCATGCGACCAACCCGGCCCAGATCAACCAGATGTGGGTGGGCGAATCCGAGAAAAGCGTCGCCAAGTTGTTCAATGAGGCCCGCGCGGCGACGCCCGCTCTCGTTTTTCTGGATGAGGTGGACGCCTTGATACCGTCGCGGGCGGGCGGAATGCATCAGTACAGCGACAAGGTTGTCAATCAGTTCCTGCACGAGATGGACGGCTTGACGCCGTCGCGCGGCGTTTTCGTGGTGGGCGCGACGAACCGCCCCGATATGCTGGATCCTGCCCTTCTGCGCGGCGGCAGATTATCACGCCAAATCGAAATCCCGCTTCCCGACCACGATGCGCGCCTCGCCCTTCTGCGCCTTCATGTGCGCCGCGCCCATCTCGACATCGCCGTAGACTTGGAACTCTTAGCCCTACAAACCGAGGGCTTCAGCGGCGCGGATCTGCGCGCCCTGGTCAACGAAGCCGGTATGCAAGCCCTGATCCGTATCGCAGACCGGGGCGGCCCCCGCACGCTAACCCCCGCCGACTTCCAAACCGGCATCGAAAACCTACGCCGTTAGTTGGCTGTGTTGGCGTTGGCGTTAGCGTCTACTTACCGTTTGACTAAATCGCTCCTGCCGCGCGGCACTCCCTCAGGCCGGGAGAGGCCCC
>CAXUMS010000246.1:0-4511 GCA_964252165.1 uncultured Armatimonadaceae bacterium | reverse complement strand
TTGTTTTTGAGCCAGCGTTTTTTCATCCGCAAATCGCCGCGCAGGCTTGCGGGAAGCTGGCGACCGGTCGCATCCGTCCCGCCGTCGCCACGCCGCTCCAATGCCTCGCGCGCTTCGGCTGTAGACCAGCGGTTGTGTGCCGCTGTCCATTTTTCCAGCGTGGTGATTTGCAGATCGAGGAGCAATCCGGGCAACCGCTCGGTTTTCCCAGGCACGAGGAAATGCTGATCGTACAATCGGTCCTCGCAACCGCCTTTGCCCGCGCGAAACAAGCGCAAATGCCAGGACGGATTGATACTGCCGTAGCGGATGGGCTTGCCCAGGAAGTAGGATAAACGGCGCACCAGGAAGCCGTCTATGTCCGCGCGGTTTTCCGTAACCGCCCGCGCAACGCTTACCTCAAGTTCGGGCGACACCACCTCGTCGCTGTCCACATGGAGAAACCAATCGTTTGCGGTCAAGCCGAACGTGCGAACCACGTACTCCTGCGCCCAGTTGCGCTGAACCGCGTAGTTCTCGAACGGGTGATCCACAATGTCGCAACCCAGATCGCGCGCGATTTGAACCGTGTTATCGTCGCTCCCGGAATCTACGACCAGAACCCGCGACGCGAGCCGCAGGCACGGCGCAATCGCCTGTGCAATGGACGCTTCGGAGTTAAAGGTCAGGATAACGGCGATAAGGTTTGCGTGTGGCATAAATAACGAGACCACACGCTTGAAGTGTGCGATAAGTCGGCGGCAACATGTTACGTTTGTCCGCTTTGCGCTCCGGTTCCTTCTTTCAGGCGACGCTTTTAAGCAATGCGTCCGCGCGGAGCGCGAACGCGCCCACGGTTTCATCGGTTGCGTGGATGGCCTCGCGGTAGCGGTCGAGAAGCGGACACGGAACGCGCTCCAGAATCCAGTTACGGCGTTTCAGGTTCCACAAACCGACCGGGTGAACCTTGCCGCTGTGGAGGCGAAGCGCAAGGCCCCAGTCCAGATGGTCGTACGCGCCCCACCAGCAGTATCCGACCAGGGGGAAGCCCTCGGCGCGCAGGCGCTTACAATCGTCGAGGGTGTGGTTCATCCAACTCAAGCGATGCTCAATCGGGCCGCCGCACCAGTTGGTTTCGGCAAGCGCGATGGGCTTGTCGTACCGCTTCTGGTACGCTTTGGCGACGCCGTAAAAGCCGATAGGCCATTCCCGCTCGTGGGGCGCAAGGTGAGCGGGGTCGCTCAATTTATCCACATACCGCGCGCCCAGCATATCGCGTTGCCGGTAGTTGACGCCGTCCGCGCGCAAATCCAGGATAGCCTCGCTTTGCGGATAATAATCCAAACCGAGAATGTCCACCGGGGCCGGGTTATCCGCGAGATAGCGCATATCGGCCTCGGCGAAGTTGTTTTGAAGTAGCCACGGCAAAAGCGGATGGTGGTTGTCCACCTTGCCCAGCGCCATATCGAACGAGATAAAGCGGCGCAGGTTCCGCTCCTCGACTACGGGCGCAAGCGCGTCGTCCGGCGACCACGCGTTCTCGGTCGTGTCAATAAACATCAGGAGCGCATCGGGGTCTTCGGCGCGAATGGCAAGCGACGCGTCAATGATCGCGCGGCTGATGCTCGCCATAACCGGCGGAAAGTTTTCCTGCCCGTGCAAAAACGGCGGCCAGCAACCGAGGTCGCTCGAAAACAGCGCGGTGATGTATGGCTCGTTGATCGGGCAATACGCGCGAATCACGCCTTTGTAGCGTTTAGCGAACTGCCCGACGTAAGTGGCGAAGTGACGGGCGAAATCCGGCTCGGCCCACTGCCGGAGCATCCACAGCGGCGCGCCGAAGTGCGCCAGATCCACCATCAGTTCAAAACCTAAAACGCCGACCGCGTACTCGACATATTCGTCCCACCACGCCCAATCATAGATGCCGGGCGCGGGATTGATTTTGTACCACGGCGGCGATACGCGCAAAAACTTAACGCCCAATTCGGCCCGTATGCGGCGCAGATCCTGACGCCAAAAATTGTAATGCTGAGTCCAGTCCATCTGGTCCACGTTCATCTGCGGGATCGTGGAGCCTTCGATGGCGGTCATCCAGAAGAACGCGCCGCTTGCCGGATCGTGCGCCCGAACGGCTGGGGGGATGGAGCCGTCGCCTTCCGCCTGCTCGGAAAGCGCGCGAAAAACGCCGCGCTCGTGTTCGCCCAAACCCTGCTGAATAACGGCCCAAGCCGCATTAGAATCGCTTTTACCGCCGTGCGCCTGCGCGTCAACCTCGGCTTCGGCGGCGTTTGCGAGCGCGCCCGGTTCGGCGGCGACCTCGCCGCTTTCGTTGTCGAACTCGGTTGCGGCGTTGTCGTAGGGGATGGTTTCGTCGCGGGGAGATGTCACGGCATTGCCTCCATCTTTGGGCAGGGGGAGCGAGGATTGGGAGAGAAGTAGCGCGTACGCTTGCTAAGGCGACTGTACCCCCTCTGTCTTTTGGTCAAACTTTGGTCTAAGGGGATGATAACGCGAATTTTGAAACCGCGCCGACCCGTTACGCCGTATGATTAAGTAGCGTAACGCGCCTTGCCCTGCTTCCGCCGCTCCGAAAGGATATTGTTTTTTGAATTCCTCGTTTTCTTTCGCCCCCCGTCGTTTTTCTACGGTCGCCGTTTGCGCCGGTATCAGCGCGTTCGCCGCGTTTGTTGCGCCTGCCACCGCTTACGCCGCCCCGCCCGCCCGCGTTTATTACACGGTCGCGGTCGCTGACATCCCCAACAAAACGTACCATGTCACCGCGCGCGCCGAGGGCGTCACGGACAAAACGGTTTCGTTCGCGCTTCCCGGATGGACGCCCGGTTGGTACGTTCTTACCAGCGCTGAGAAGAATTTATCGAATGTCACTGCGACCGACGACGATAAGAAGCCGTTACCTTTGACGCACCCGGACAAGTTGACCTGGCAGGTCGCGTCCGGCGACGCCAAGAATGTCACGCTGTCCTACGACCTTAAGGCGACCGACACCGGATACGGTTTTTTCGCGCCGTATTTGGATAAAACCAACGGCTTTGTCCCCGGCCCCGCCTCGCTGGTTTATGTCACCGACGGCAAAACCGCACCGTGTTCCATTACGTACCGCGTTCCGGACGGATGGCAAATTGCGTCCGCCAACGAGCCGACCCACACGCCGGGAATGTTCAACGCCCCGGATTACGACACGCTCATTGACCAACCCGCCGATTTGGGGACGTTTCGCCGATTCGACAAAACGATCAAGGGCGCGTTTTTCTCGGTTGTGATGGTCGGGTCGGAGCGCGCCCCCGACGAAGCCGCGCAGACGTTCGCGGACTCCATCTTCAAAACGTCCGAGGCGGGTATTACATTGATGGGCGGCGCGCCGTTCCCGCGCTATATCTATCATTTGCGCTTCCCCCGAAATGGCGGCGGGTCCGCGCAGGGCTTGGAGCATCTCAACGGAACCGTTATCGCGATGCCGCCCCTTGCGATACGAAACCCGCTTATCCTCGCGTCGCTGATGACGCACGAGTTCTTCCACGCATGGAACGTCAAGCGCATCCGGCCCGAAAAATTAGGGCCGTTCGATTACACGCAGGCGGTGCGTGTCAAGGAATTGTGGTGGTTCGAGGGCGTCACCGAGTACTACGCGCCCAAACTGGTCACCCTGGCCGGATTGTCGGGCCGGGATTACTGGCTGGGATATATGGCGAAGAATCTGGGTGAGTTGCAAAACAACCCGGCGCGCAAAACCGTCACGCTCGAAACCGCATCGCTCAAGGCGTGGGAAGGTGAGTCCGAGGGTTTTGGCGGCTTGTCGTATTACAACAAAGGCATGGTGGTCGGCCTGCTTATAGATATCGAGATGCGGAAAAGAACCGATAACAAAGTCGGTTTGGACGATCTGACGCGCGACCTGTTCGCCCAAACGCAGAAAAGCGGCAAGGGGCTTGAAGAAGGCGCGATCGAAAAAACCGCGTCGCGCCTGACGAACACGGACATGACGCCGTTCTTCGCCCTCGCCCTGCGCTCCACGGACGAGTTGCCGCTCGCGGAAACGCTCGCCGCCGCCGGGTTGACGTACAAGGAAGACGTAACCGAAAAAGGGTTCCTCGGCGTGTCGTGGGACTACGCCGCGATTCGCGCGGAGGGCGCGCCGATTGCCAGCGTGGTCGCAAAAGGTCCCGCCGCCCGCGCGGGCCTCAAAGCGGGCGACGTGATTACCGCCGTGGACGGCAGATCGCTCCAGGATTTGTTCGGGCCGTACTTCGCGGGAAAGAAGCCTGGCGACACGATAACGCTGACCGTCCGCAAGCCCGCCGCCGGTTCCGAACCGCGCACGGTCGTGGTGACGATGGGCAAGAACGAGGAGCGAACGGTGCGCCTGACGCCGGTCACGGACGCGACGCCGTTACAACAGGCTGTTCTCGCGGCGATCTCCGGGACGAAAACGGCGGAGTAAAATCTTTGCAAGGAGATAAATCTCCTCGTAAAACGATCAACGCCAACGAACGATCAACGCCAACGGCGGA
>CAXUMS010000245.1:0-4666 GCA_964252165.1 uncultured Armatimonadaceae bacterium | reverse complement strand
GCAGGAACACGCGCAAAGCGAACTTGACCTCGGCTGTCTACGTTGCCGCCTCTATACCCTTATCTGAACTGCCAGTCCGATACGGGCGGCGGCGCACGTTTCGGAGAGCGCGTAGCGCGGGCATGAGTCCCAGGTCATCCAGCGAGGTCGGGCGCAGATCGACGGCGATTCGGTGGATGTCGCGGCTGAGTGATTCGACCAGAAAGCGCAGCTGCGCCACCCGACCTTTCTCATCGCCCGCCGCCGACAATATCGTGTTCGATGTCGCCGCGGCGACTCCCGCATCATACAAGGAATTATAAAGGACAGACATTCGGCCCGCTGTAAGATGGTTATTCTACGAACTGTCCCAAAGCGAGGCCGAATGTCCACTTGCGATTTATCATTGCTCTGTTTTGGCGGGGGATCCGGTGGTTTGCGGGAAATAACCCGGACAACCTCACGATCTGCAACCGAGGTGAGAAAAACGAGCGTATGACGATAGAAACTGTGTTCTCGCTCCTGTGCCGCGTGTTGCATCTGAAGAAGGTCGGCGAGCGGAACGGGCCGCCTCTTGAAGCGCATCTGGGCTTTGCCTTCGCCCTTTACAATCTGCTCGTCACCTGGAACGGAACCCCAACTCTATCCATCCCAGAGTTCAACTTGTAAAGCCAAGTAGGGTAGCCCCAAAGGTTGATACCGCAATCATCAAAATGTGGCTGTAAACAAAATCAGGTAGCCTTGTCGCGGAAATCGCACGGCGAAGATTGGCGTAATTCTAAAACTTTATTCCGCCAACAATGACTTTCTGATTATGAGACGACCTTGAAGCGTCGTCTGCTGGAGCGGGGTATTTGGAGCGTTCATTCGTTGTTGCAAAAATCGCGCGGCTATGACGCATATTTCTTCGGTAGGCAGATTGATAGTGCTTAGCGGCGGCTCGAAAAATTCCATATAGGGTAGGCCGTCACATCCGACCAGTAATACGTCGCTGGGAAGACGGTATCCCAGCCCGATCACGGCGCGGTAGGCGTAGATGGCCGTTTCGTCGTTCTGGCAGAAAAGCGCGTCGGGACAACCCCGCTTTTCGATATAGGTCTTGATCGTTTGGATGCGCTCGTCTGCGCCCGCTTTCGTATCCACGTCCACGATCTCAGGAGCGCGCCCCGCCTCCCCCATAACCTTGAGGTAGGTTTGCATACGCACCTCGAGATAGGCCGCCTCATCGCGGTTATTGGCGATATAGGCAATGCGCTTTCGCCCCGCCGCCAGCATAAGCCGCAACGCTTCCTCCACAGCCGGACGCAGATCGAGCGTGATATGATCGGCGAAGACGGGGCTGGAGGTGTCAATAAGAACGCAGGGGCGACCGGCGGCGCTACGAACGCGAAGAAATTCCTCGGGAAGATGGTTACTCCCTATCACGATCACGCCGTCCACCAGGGACGCTTGGGTCGCCTGCAACAAGTCCTTAACGTCGCGTCTTGCGTGCAAAAGCGTCATCTCGTAGCCATTGGCCGTTAAATGGCTTTCCAGCAGATGCACCATGTTCGCGTAAAACGATTCATTCAAAGGACCGCTTAAAACCGCGACCGTTCCTGTGCGCCCAGTGGCAAGGGCGCGCGCCGCCGCATTAGGAACATAATTGAGTTCGCCTGCGATGCGGATGACTTTTTCGCGCGTGGCAGGGGCGACGCGACCGGTCCCTTTGAGCGCATCCGCGACCGTTCTGCTGTGAACGCCCGCAAGACGGGCTATCTCTTCCAACGTTACCGGTTTTATGCGTACGGCGTTCTCGTTCATATTCAGAGGGAGGCGTTGCGTTCCGCAGCGCGTTCGGCGATCTGGCTAAAGGATGTTCGCGCGAATGTTGCACGGGTATACCCAGAAGATTGAATTCTTGGCTCAGGGCTTGCGGAAATACGAATTTAAGTTATAATACCACCAACTGCCCCGGCGCCGGGGCAAGCGCTTATGCAAACGAAAGTGCGCACTTCAATTTTTGCATTGCGGAGTGTCCGTCGCCCTGAGCCGCTCGGACCTCAGGGCGCTCGTTTAACGTCGAAGTTAGGGAGTAGGGAATTCTATGAACCGCAATCACGGCAAACGCCGCGTCTCGGGGACCAAGCCGCTGGGCTTCACCCTGATCGAACTTTTAGTGGTTATCGCCATTATCGCCATTCTCGCCGCGATACTGTTCCCCGTTTTCGCCCAGGCGCGGAGCAAGGCGCGCGGCATCGCGACCATCTCCAACCTCAAGCAGATCGGGTTGGCGGCGATGCAGTACCAGCAAGACTATGACGGGGCCAGCGTCCCGTTTCAACAATGGGTCGGCCCGTCCTACTGGGCGTGGGGCGTTCTGCTACAGCCCTACATGAAGTCAACCAGCGTTTGCTTCGACGCCCAGCGGTCGGTCCCGTTCGTGGACATAGACCCCGCCGGTCAGTGGGGCTGGAGTACGACTATAGCGGCGAACCGGTGGGGATACACGTCGGATGCGAACGGCGGCGGGGGAACGGTTCTCCCGGATCAATTGGTCAGCACATCCACCCGCGCGGCGTTCGTCGCTACGGGCGACCCCGTGGACACTACCCCAGCGGGTCGTCTGTACGATATGCACTGGGTAGACGGTGCGCGCTCGTCCTGTCCGAACATCAACAACTACAAGGACAAGAACACGACCAATTGGGAGTACAACCACCTGTATCAGGGCGCAAAAGACTACCACAACGGTCTTTTGCCCGTGCTGTACGCCGATGGTCACGCCAAAGCCGTCAATATCAACCAGTACATTATCGGCACAACATCCTATGGCGCCTGCGAGGGAATGTATATGTCGCCCGGCGCCAACGCGCCGAATGGAACCGGCACGACGGCGTCGCGTCTCCAGGAGTTCTGGGGCCGCTGGTGGACCTACCCGGACGACAAATAGGCCTTACGAGAAAGGGCGTTGTAGATAACGATGCAACGCCCTTGTCGTCACACAGCAACGAAAGGACCTAAGAAATTGAAAGAAGCAGTCTCGCAAAAACAATCCGCTTCACAAATGGCGCTTTGGGGCGCGGCAGCGGCGGCTGTCGTGGTTATCGTCGTTCTCTTGTTCTACTTTTTCCGCGCAAACGACCCTGCGGCGCGCGGGCCGGTCCCTTACAAAAAGTTCGACTACGGCGCGCATATGGAAGATCAGAAGAATCGGCCCGACCGACAACCGACATCCTCACGGTAAAATCACCCGGTTCCTGCGGTACGAAGGAAATGGCGCGGCGCACTGTTTAGCGCGATCTAATAACCGCCGCTCCTTCGAGCGCGTCGCCAAAGCGTCGCCTCACATCACTTCCTCGCTTGCCCACCTGCAATAGTTAATTTTTCACAGAAAACCGCGCGCCTCGCCGTTAACGGCGATTGCGCGTGTCGTTTCGCCTCGAACGCGGACCAACTTTATGAAAATCGCCTTGTTCTTCTTGCTGTGCGCTTTGTTGGCGCCACTGTCGGTATGCGCGACGTTCGCCGCCGATGCGCCGCTCCCGCCCGAAATCGAAAACGAGCAGGTTTTAGGCGTCAACAAGCAACCCTGGCACGCGACGCTGATGCCCTACGCCACGATGAACGAGGCGTTGGCGGCGAAGCGATCTCAGTCGTCGTGGGCGCGCTCCTTGAATGGAGCATGGAAGTTCCACTGGGTTCCCCGACCCGAGCGGCGTCCGGTTGATTTTTACCGCACCGACTTCGACGACAGCAAATGGAAAACCATCCCGGTTCCGTCCAATTGGCAAATTCAAGGTTACGGGACGCCTATTTATCGCAACCTCGGCTACACGATCCAGCGCGACTGGCCGCGCGTGATGAGCGAGCCGCCCAAAGACTACACCGCCTACGAAGAGCGCAATCCGGTCGGTAGCTACCGGCGCACCTTTGAAGTTCCGGCGAACTGGAGCGGGCGGCGCGTGTTCCTCACCTTCGATGGCGTTGATGCGGGGTTCTTCCTTTGGATCAACGGCGAAAAGGTCGGCTACAGCGTCAATTCGCGCAACGCCGCCGAGTTCGACATCACGCCCTACTTGAAAAGCGGCGTCAATTCGCTCGCGGTTGAGGTGTACCGCTACTGCGCCGGTTCGTACCTCGAAGATATGGATATGTGGCGCTTGTCCGGCATTTTCCGCAACGTCACCCTTTGGTCGGCCCCAAACGTTCATATCCGTGATTTTCGCGTCACCACCGATTTAGACGCGCAGTACCGCAACGCCACGCTTCGCGTCGCCGCAAGCGTTCGTAACTATGGCGCGAAAAGCGTTCCCGCGCGCGTTTTCGCCGTTTCGCTTTTCGATCCCTCGGGCAAGGCGATGACGGGCGCACGCGCCGAGATAGCCGTACCCGCACTCGCCGCAGGCGAGGAGCGCGAGGTGAGCGTGAGCGTCGCCGTCGCTAATCCCGCCAAGTGGACGGCGGAAACGCCCACGCTGTACACGGCGGTTTTGAACCTCGGAAGCAACGCAAAGAGTGGGGAACTGCTGTCGCACCGTGTCGGTTTTCGCAAAATCGAGGTCAAGGGGCGGCTGTTTTGCGTGAACGGCGTTCCGATCAAACTCAAGGGCGCGAACCGTCACGAGAACTGGCCCGACACCGGTCACTACGTCACGGAAGCGCGTATGATCCGGGACATCGAGGTTCTTAAACAGGCCAACTGCAA
>CAXUMS010000244.1:0-4767 GCA_964252165.1 uncultured Armatimonadaceae bacterium | reverse complement strand
CCCGGTAGCGAGAGGGCTTGAGCCACTCGTAATGCGGACCAACCGCAAAACCACCGTGAGGCTCACAACAAAACCTGAACCCCGCTACAAGTCCCACTTTTTCCAAAGCCGCTTGGGAACTTCCAACCGCTTTCCCGCCCCCTCCAAATTCGTTCCCATTGTCGCCTCGGTCCATTTGCCGCCTTTTTTGCGCAGCAACACAAAGGCGGGGTCGCGGTCCGGGGCGGGGAGCAGGTCCGCGAACGCCCATTCGCCTTCGACGCCCTTCACGACCGAGCCGGGCGATGTCGGATACTTCTTTTTCAGGAACGCGCGAATCAGCGCGGCCTCCGCCTGGTTTTTGCTTTGCCGCGCGGCGGGCCGGGGCGACGCGGCGGCGGTTTGCGCGCGGACGGGCTTAAGACTAAAACCCGCAAGCGCAAGCGATGTGATAGCGACAGCGGCGAACGAAGCGCGACAGGAACGTGAAAAAGAAGAACGGATTATCAACGTTGGGCCTTTCGGGAAACGCGGCGAAAAAGAAGAACCGCTCGCAAAACAGTTACACGGCGCGGCGCGGTTCCCCTGCTTCGCGAGCGAATCGCGTTAGCGCATTATGCCTTCACACCCACATAGGGCGGCCTTCTTGCTGGACGCTGTTTCTTCACCCGCGAGCAAAGCCAGTAACATTTCCGTTTACAGGCGGTTTGTGGTAGTGTGTAAGCCAAGCCGGACGCGGTTTCTCCCTCATACTCTGCGATTGATTATCTATGATTTTACGATTAGGCGAACTGTTTTATGGGCCGGGCGGCCTCGGGTACGCGGCGAAGCAGGCGCGCGTAACCACGGAAACCGGCGAGATTTTTGGCTTCTCCCATGCGTGGGCCAATGACTACGACCGCACGACCTGCGACACCTACCGCCGGAACATCTGCCCGCATCTCCGCGTTTTTGCACTGTAATCTTCTGCGATAATAGTCATGCCCGACTCACCTATGACCGAGGCGCATAAGCGCGCTCTTATAGTCGCTTATTTCTTGTCACGGTTCGACCGCAAGGGGGTTCGCGCTCTCGGCTACGAATCCACAGCCCAAGCGTTCGTGGAGGTAGGCGAAAAAGTGGGCGTCAAACCGGCGACGGTCAAGCATATGCGCGATTCGTTCGACCCATACTGCTCGCAGGTGCGCGTCGGTTGGTACCAGCGCAAAATTCTACCGTCGCGCGCCAATGTCATACAAGCTTATAACGAGATGAGCGAAACCACAATGGCGGAGGTCGTGCAGGAGATTCTTGCGGGCAATCCTCAAAACGTTCAACTTTACACTGCGCCCATTGCAAATGTAGATGAGGCGAGAGACGCATTGCTGGCGGAAGACAATCCTTTCGCGAACCGATTGCGGACGGGCGAGAAAGCGGAACAGTTCTTTATGGACCAGTTTTCGAGCCTACCGGATTTCGCCGGAAGCGTTCTCGACGACACGCGTAAGTTGGGTATCGGCTTTGATTTTCGGGTGAACTTCCCGGGCGCGTATCGTGCGGTCGAGGTCAAAGGCGTGCGCGAGGCGAGCGGCTTTATCTCGTTCACGGACAAGGAGTGGTCCGTGGCGCACCTTCTTCAAAATGACTACGTTCTCGCGTTAGTGCGCTCGCTTGATGATGCGCCCAGATTAGACCTAATTACAAACCCATCACTTTGCTTGAAGGCGAGAATGCGGACGGTCGAATTCGTTTCCGTTTGTTGGAATGCACGAGTTTAAGGAGCGACGATGATGATTACTTATTATGATAACGCACACGGTGAGCCTATCGAATGTATAGGCGACGTAGTAAGTAACCTTTGTTTTTGGGACTGCGCCTGTCCCGACAACGCAAACCACATTCATCACCTCACTGAGCCGCAATGCCCTGTTTGCGGCGCGCTCTACAAGGAAAGACCGCCCGCCCGCGAAGAGGAAGTAGAGGAATGGCGCATCAAAACCGGCTTTGTTCCGCCGCAACCGGAACCGCGCGCTTCACTTTCGGTTTGAGCGTAACCTGAGACGACGCGTCCTCATTGTTGAGTTTCCGTAAAAACAAGCAAGTAAAACGGTTCAGAAGCGCCATTCGCCGCTTTGGTTGAACTTTGCGCCCGCGTCCCGGCGCTGGCCATCCGTCACGTACCGCGCCCAATGGTCGCCGATATACAGGAGCCGGCGCCAGAACCATTTGAGCGGCAGTTGCGCGACGCCGACAATCTCGGTGAGTTGATGGTCGTCCGACGTGTAAAAGTTGCACAAAACGCTAACTGCCTCGGTGATGATTTGTAAGTCATCCCGGCTTATACCGGGCAGGGCGACCAGACGGTTCAACAGGTCCGTGAACGCCGTCATGTCGTGGCCGGTGACGTACTCCACATCGTCGGCGCTGACATACGCGCCGGACGCCGTCGCCGTGAGACACTTTCGGATCAAGTTCCACTCATCGGGAAAAACGTGTTCGCCGTGATAGCGGGCCGCTCGGATGCCGGAGGAGGGTTTTCACGCATGGATATTTCCTATCCTCACGCGCCGAAGTCTCCGGGCGGCGGGGCGTTCATGGCATGGCGGGCGAACGCGTAGATGTCGGCGACCTCCTGGATAATCTTTGCGGTCGGCTTGCCCGCGCCGTGTCCGGCCCGCGTCTCGATCCGAATTAATGTGGGCGGCCCGTCCGGGGCCTGCGCGGCTTGAAGCGCGGCGGCGAACTTGAAACTGTGGCCGGGAACCACGCGGTCATCGTGATCGCCCGTGGTGACAAGCGTCGCCGGGTAGCGCGCGCCGGGCTTGACATTGTGGTAGGGCGAGTAGGCAAGGAGGGCCGCGAACTCGTCGGCGTTGTCGTCCGGGGAGCCGTAATCGCTGGTCCATGCCCAGCCAATCGTGAACCGGGGAAACCGGATCATGTCCATCACACCCACGGCGGGAAGCGCAACGGCGAACAGATCGGGCCGCTGTTCCATACACGCGCCGACCAGAAGGCCGCCGTTCGAGCCGCCTGCAATCGCGAGCGTTTGGGGCGATGCGTAACCGTTCGCGACAAGCCAATCGCCTGCGGCGATAAAATCGTCGAAGACGTTTTGCTTGTTGAGCTTTTTACCCGCCTCGTGCCACGCCTCGCCGTACTCGCCGCCGCCGCGCAAACACGCCACCGCGTAAACGCCCCCCATCTCCATCCAAACCAGCGCGGTCACGGAAAAGAACGGCGTGATCGAAGCGTTGAAGCCGCCGTAGCCGTACAGGTACGTCGGGTTCGCGCCATCGAGGGCCAAGCCTTTTTTGTGCGTGACGAAAAGCGGGACGCGCGTCCCGTCCCGCGACGTGTAGAAAACCTGCCGGGTCTCGAACGCGTCCGGGTCGAACTCAACATCGGGCTTGCGGAACGCGGACGACGCGCCGGTTCCCAAATCGTAGAGGTAAACCGTGGTCGGCGTGGTGTAGGCGGAATACGTATAAAACGTTTCCGGGGCGTCGCGCTTGCCGCCGAACCCGCCCGCCGAGCCAATACCGGGAAGCGCGATGTCGCTTTGATAAACGCCGCTCCCATCGAACACGCGGAAAACCGTGTGGGCGTCCTGTAAGTAGTTGGCGATAAACCGGGCGTTCTCGCCGAACCCGAATAAACTCACGTCTTGCAGGATGTCGTCGCCTTGGGGAATCACCTCGCGCCACGACGCCGGGTCGGGGTTTTCCGTATCCACCGCGATAACGCGCCCACGCGGGGCGTTGTTGTCGGTCTCGAAGTAGAACACGCCGTCGTCATTCCCGATAAACGAGTAGTTCGCGTCCGCGTGGGCGAGCAGTTCCACGATGGGCGCATTTGAGGTTGCGCCAGTTACGATATTTTTGTAGAAAACGCGGTTTTTGCGTTCGGTCCCCTGCCAGACCGAAATAATCAAGTACCGTCCGTCGTCGGTGACCGCGCCACGGAAACCCCATTCCTTCTCGTCAGGCCGCTCATAGATAAGCGCGTCGGCCTCCTGCGCGTCGCCGAGTTTGTGGTAGTACAGTTTCTGATAGTAGTTGACCCCTTGAAGTTCGGTTCCTTCTTGAGGCGCGTCGTAGCGCGAGTAGAAAAAGCCCGCATTGTCGGTTGTCCACGACGCCCCGCTAAACTTCACCCAGCGCAGGCGGTCCGGCAGATCGTCCCCGGTCGCCACATCGCGCACGCGCCACTCCGTCCAGTCCGACCCCGCGACCGCGAGACCGTACGCGAGCCGGGTCCCGTCGTCGCTGATCGCTGTTCCGGCAAGCGCAATCGTTCCGTCTGGCGACAACCCGTTCGGGTCTAGCAAAACGCGCCCGTCATCGTTCAGGCCGTCCGCGACATACAAAACATACTGGTTCTGCAAGCCGTTGTTGCGGCTATAGAAATACCGCCCGCCGCGCAACGTCGGGGCGGAAAACTTCTCGTAATCCCACAGCGTGGTCAGCCGCTTCTGGATCGCGTCGCGGTACGGAATCTGCGCCAGAAACGCGTGCGTCAGCGCGTTTTGGGCCGTGACCCACGCCCCGGTCTCGTCGCTGTCCGCGTCTTCGAGCCAGCGGTACGGGTCTGGCACCGCGACGCCGTGGTACGTGTCGGTTTGGTCAACCGTACGGGTGACGGGGTAAGCGAGCAGCGAAAAAGGGGAAGAGGCGGTTGCGGTCGGGTTCATGGCGTTATTTTACCGTTCTCTTTAGTTTCGTTTATTAAGTACTTGTTCTAAGATGCGTTAATCTTCTTTGCGGCGCTGAACTGTATCTTGAGCGACTTGCCGACCGCCCTCAACGC
>CAXUMS010000243.1:0-4801 GCA_964252165.1 uncultured Armatimonadaceae bacterium | reverse complement strand
GCCGCGCGGCACCCGCTCAAAGCCGCGGGCGGCTCAAGCCTAACGCTTGACCGTGCATTCTTAAACGCAAGGCTTCTCGGTTTTTCCGTTACCACGGAAAAACCGAGAAGCCTTGCGTTTAAGAATGCACGATCCAATGTGAGGTTGGGGCCTCCCCCGGCCCGAGGGGGCGCCGCGCGGCATGAGCGATTTAGTCAAACGACAAGTAGACGGCAACGGATAACAATCTAAAGACGCGGGGTTTTTGCGCCGAACTGTACAATGGTATGGGGGCGGTGTGATTTTTTATGGAGCAGATGGCGCAACGTGGGGAAATGAGGGGACGGTTTCGGATTGTGCTGGACGCGCGTCCGTTGTCGCACCCGCAGTCGGGCGGGTTTCGCACGTATGTCGCCGCGCTCCTGCGCGGGCTGGGCGAGCGTAGGGCGGGCGATTTCGACCTGGTTTTGTATGTGGACCGACCGCTTAGCGGGGACGCCCTCGCGCTGGTTCCCGTGGGGGCCGAGGTGCGCGAGTTGTCGGCGTCGCGGATGAAAACCGATTTGCGCTTGTTCCCGCAGGCCGTGCGTCGGGATCGTCCCGATCTGGTTCACGGCGTCTCGAACTATCTGCCGCTCGGATTGGGGCGGGTTCGGACTGTGGTCACCGTTCACGATGCGATGGGGGTTGCGCGGTATCCGTGGGATGCGGGCGTGCCGCGCACGCCGCGCGAGCGGTTTATCAATCGGTACTGGGCGCGGCTCACGGTCGCATCGGCGCAAAAAGCGCGCCGGATTATCACGGTTTCGCACGGCTCGGCGGGCGAGGTCGCGAAGGCGCTACGTTTGCCGAGGGAGCGGATCACGGTCGTGTACAACGGTTTGGCGCAACCCGCGCCCCGCGTGTCCGGGCCGCAAACCCGCGAATACGCGGTTCTCGCGCTCGCGTCGCCGGATGCGCGCAAGAATTTGGAAACGCTGTTTCTGGCACTGACGCGGGAAACAGCGCGGTTTGGGGGCGGCGTCGCGCCCCGGCTCGATCTGGTTTGCACCAGCGACACCACCGCGCGCCGGGCCGAGGACGCCCTGCGCCGCCATAACATAACTAATTTTCAACTGGTGCGAAATCTGGATGACCAGGCCTTAGCGGATACGTTCGCGCGGGCGTCGGTTTTCGCGTGGCCGTCGCGGCTCGAAGGGTTCGGATTGCCGCCGCTCGAAGCCCTGCGCGCCGGATGCGCGGTGGCGTCGTCGTGCGCGCCCGCGATGCCCGAGGCGCTCGGCGACGATGCGCCAGTTTACTTCGACCCGACCCGACCTAACGAACTGGCGGACGCGCTCGCGCTGTTGCTCGCGGAAGACGATGCCGCCCATGCCGCCCGCGCGTTGCAAGGGCGCGAAAGAGCGGAAACGTTCACCTGCCGCCGCATGGCCGATGAAACCGTGGCGGTTTGGGAGCGCGTTCTGGCGGGCGATACCGAAGGGGCGCAACCATGAGCGTCGTAACGCGGGAGCGCGCGGAGAACGGCATTGTCGCCGCTACGATAAACGACGGGGGCGGGGCGGCAAATGTCGCGCTTATCAGCGGGTCGTACCCGCCGCGCGTTTGCGGGATCGCGGATTACTCGGCGAGCCTCGCGGGCGCGCTGAGCGCGCTGGGCGTGTCCGCGACGGTTTGGACGCGCGATGGCGAGACCTCTCCTGCGCCGGGCGTTTCGCCGGTGGTTTCCGGTTGGGGCCGGAACGGCATACGGGATTTGGCGCGCCGATTGAAGAACGCCCGCCCCGGCGTCGTGCATTTGCAGTATGAGCGGGCGATCTACGACCACGAACCGTCTATCGCGACGCTCCTGCCCTTTCTTCTGCGCGCCGCCCGCATTCCGCTCGTGACCACGTTCCACGCCCTCGACGGGCCGCGCGGCTGGGGCCGGGCGCACCGGGCCGCGCTGTTGCCGCTTGTCTGGGGAAGCCGCGACCTGATCGTTTGCTCGCCGCGCCAGCGCAACGCGCTTGCCAAACTTCCCGGCGTCGCGCGCAAAACGCACCTCATTCCCATCGGAACCAATATCGCGCCTATCGGCGCGCCGACCCGCGCCGGTAACGTGGATGCGCTTCGCTTCGTTTATTTCGGCTTTGTGTGGAAGGGCCGCAACATCGAAACGCTGTTACGCGCGCTCGCCCAAACGCCGCCTGGCGCGACGCTCGATGTGGTCGGCGGTCTGCGGGATGAGGCGTACCATGCGGACCTTCTGCGCCTTGCCGAGACATTGGGCGTTACGGACCGCATCCGGTTTCGCGGCGATCTTGCGGGCGGGGACGTGTCGCGGGCGTTATTCGCCGCCGATATCGCCCTGTTGCCGTTCGCGACCGGCGTTTCGCCGGGGCGCGGAACGCTTATGGCGGCCCTCGCGCACGGCTTGCCAGTCGTGACGATGGGCGCGCCGGACAACCTGACGCCGGATTTCGTCCACGACACGAATATGCTGATCGCCCCGGTCGGCGACGAAACCGCGTTTATCGCGCAAACCCTGCGGGTCGCCGGGGACGCCGGTTTGCGCGCCCGGCTTGCGCGGGGCGCGAGTGAACTTGCGCCGCGTTTCGCATGGGACGCTATCGCGCGCCAAACGCTCGCGTTGCCCGCGTACCGCGCGGTTGCGAAAGGATCTGCGCGCGCGTGAGCCAACGCACCCCGCTCCTTCTCGCGTCGAACCGGTTAGACGCGCCCGAGGACCCGTCGCCGCGCACCGACTTCGTGGAACTCGCCCGCGCGCTGAGGGCCGATGTTTCGTACCCGCCCCCGGGCGGCGGCGCGGTGGTGGCGCGCGTGGAGCGGGCGACCGCATCCGATCTGCGGCAGGCGCTCGCGGCGTTCCGGGCGCGGAAAACGGTGTCCGTGTTTGTGTCGCTGTCGGAAAAGGTCGGCGTCCCGCTCGCGCTCCTGCTGGGGCGCAGACCAAATCGCGCGCCGCACGTTCTGGTCGGGCATAACGTTACGTCGGAGAAAAAGCGCGCCCTGCACGCCCGAACCGGCTACCTGCATCGGTTCGCGCATATAGTGACCGTTGCGACCGAGCAACAGCGGTACGTGGTGGACGAGGCGGGCGTCCCGGCGGCGCGCGTGTCCTTCGCGTGGGACAAGGTGGACGCTTGCTTCTGGCGTCCCGAAGCGGGCGACGCGCCCCGGCGATCAGCGGTGCCCCCGTACCTGCTGTGCGTGGGCCGCGAGCGGCGCGACTACATCACGCTTCGCGAGGCCGTGCGCGGTCTTTCCGACCTGCCGGTCGTGATTGTCGCATCGTCGCCGTGGTCCACGAGTGGAACCGGCCAAACCGGAAGCGATAGCGAGATCCCGGCGAACATCACGGTTCGCAAAGGGCTTTCGTTCGCCGCATTGCGCGAACTATACGACAACGCGGCGCTGATTGCCGTCCCGCTCGAAAAAGGAACCCGCTACGGCGCGGGTTTGAACGGCGTTCTGGAGGCGCAGGCGATGGGCAAAGCGCCGCTGGTTTCGCGCACGCCCGGTATCGGCGATTATGTGGACGATGGCGTGACGGGCCGGTGGGTCGCGGCGGGCGACGCGGACGCCCTGCGCGCGGCGATTGTTCACGCGCTTGCCGACGAGGCCGGGAACGCCCGGAGGGGCAAGGCGGCGCGGGGCGCGGTGTCGGACCCGCCCCGCAACTTCGACGCGTATATCGGCGCATTGGCAGGGGCGGCGCGTGATGCGGAGACAAGCGGGGCGCAACCATGATCGAACGCATAAGCGCCGCCCGGCCCGCCGTTTTGTTTCTGGCGCATTTGTTGCCGTGGCCGCTCGATGGCGGCGGGCAAATCAAATCGTACTACACGCTCCGCGCGCTCGCCGCCCGGTACGATGTGACCCTGCTCGCCTTTGTCCGCACAGCCGACGAGGCCGCAAACACGGCCCCGCTTGCGCCGTTTTGCGCGGGCGGCATACAAACGGTTTTGATCCCGCGCGGCAAAGCGCGCGACGCCGCAATCGCCGCGCGGTCGGTTTTAACCGGGCGGTCGTTTATTGTCGCGCGCGACGAGGTTCCGGCCATGCGGGGCGCGCTAACCCGCGAACTCGTGCGCAAGCCGTACGCCGCGCTCCATGTGGACCATTTGCAGATGGCGCAGTTCACGCCCGGCGATCTGCCGGACGGCGTCAAGGTCGTGCTGGACCAGCATAACATCGAGCATCGCATCCCGAAGCGGCTGGGGGAAACGCCGGGCGCGTCGCCGCTGGTTCGCGCGTACGCCAAAGGGGAATGGAAGCGTTTGCGCCGCTTCGAGATCGGGGCCTGCGAGCGCGCGGACCGCGTTCTGACCGTGTCCGACGAGGACGCGCAGGGCTTTGTAGACCTTGCGCCCGCCCTTCGGGGAAAGGTCACAACCGTTCCTATCGGCGTAGACACGGACTATTTCGCCGTACGTCCGCGCCGGGACAATTCGCAAACGCTGGTTTCTATCGGCACGATGTACTGGCCGCCGAATGTGGACGCGATGCAGTATTTTTGCGCGGAAATCCTGCCGATAATCCGGGAGGCGATTCCCGGCGCGCGCTTGAACATTGTCGGCGCGCGGCCCACGGCGGCTATCCGCGCGCTCGATCAAGGGCCGAGCGGCGCGGTGCATGTGACCGGGTCGGTTCCCGATGTGCGCCCGTGGGCGGATGATTGCGGCGCGTTCGTGGTGCCGCTTCGGTCCGGCAGCGGAATGCGGGTAAAAATTTTGAACGCGCTCGCGATGGGCTTGCCGGTGGTTTCGACCACGGTTGGGGCGGAGGGAATCGAGGTGACCGATGGCGAGAATATCCT
>CAXUMS010000242.1:0-4863 GCA_964252165.1 uncultured Armatimonadaceae bacterium | reverse complement strand
GCTGCTCGGGGCAGGACCTGATGGGCCGCAGGTCCGATTCTCCGCCAGTGGCGCCGTCGCGCCAGGTGTGAACGTCCATCTGCGGGCCGAACCGCACAATTTCGATGTCGAGGTTCAAACCCCTGGCGCAAGCCTAGCCTTGGGCAACGTCGCCCCAGGATTCTCCAGTTTCGCGGTTCGTCCGCCGGCGCTGGCCCTGCGAGGAGAGCTGGGCACCAGCACGGTCGACACCAATACAGTGCGTGCGTACGTCGGCCTCCGCCGTGACCTCCCAGGCGAATCGGTCCTGGGGGTCGAACTGAGCCGCCGATTCAGCTGGGGCGACGCCCGCCTCGGCGTCGACGCGACCGGTGACGGCGTCACGGCGACCCTGGATGAATTGCGGCGGCGTGGTTTACATGTCGGCATTATCACCAATGGCGCGGGCGACTCACACCCGGACAGCCAGCGCTCAAAGGCGGAGCGCCTCGGGTTGCTCGGACGGGTGGACTCGTTTTGGGTATCAGACGAGATGGGCTATCGCAAACCTGACCCGCGCGCGTTCCTGCCCGCGCTCGCGGCGGCGGCTTGCGAGCCGGGCGACGCGCTTTATGTGGGCGATTCGCTCGAAAACGATGTGGCGGGCGCGAACCGCGCGGGACTGGTGAGCGTCCTGCTCGCACGCGCGGGCGAAGATTTGCCCGACGCGTTTGCGCAAACACGACCGCGCCACATAATTTCCTCGGTTGCGGAAACGCTTGATCTCGCTCTGTGAGTAGTTGAGGATCGAAACGCTGAGGCGCGGCGTTTCGTTCATTCTGACGCCGCTATTCGCGTTGCCGCCGCGCGCCGCCGCGTGGTACAATTACGGGCGGTAAACGTTCGTTCACGCGTCCGTTTATCTCCCCGTTTCGCTTGTTCAAACCGGTCGCCGAACGCGCCGGTTTTTTGTTTGTTGGGGAACCAACGCCGCCGCTTCGGGTTCCTTAAACCGGAGAAAGTAACCGATCTTATGCCGTCCCCCGCTACCACCGACGCCCCCCTTCCCGCAACCGACCTTGCCGCCCAGATCGACGCCCTCGACACGGTCGCCGAAGAAACGCGCGTAAAGAAAAACGGCGCAAGCGCCAGAACCGGCAAGCCGTCTGTCGCCGCTTCGATAACCCGCGTCCACGACAAAATTATCGTTCGGGGCGCGCGGCAAAACAACCTCAAAAACATTGACATTGAGATTCCGCGCGACAAACTGGTGGTGATTACGGGCCTCAGCGGGTCGGGGAAATCTTCGCTCGCGTTCGACACGCTGTACGCCGAAGGACAGCGGCGGTATGTGGAGTCGTTGTCGTCGTACGCGCGGCAGTTTTTGGGGCAGATGGACAAGCCGGATGTGGACCAGATTATCGGCTTGTCCCCCGCCGTTTCGATTGATCAGAAATCCACCTCGCGCAACCCGCGCTCGACCGTCGGCACGGTTACCGAGATTTACGATTATTTGCGCCTCCTGTATGCGCGCGTGGGCAAGCCGCACTGCCCTAACTGCGACCGCCCCATCACGCAGCAACAGCCCGAGCAGATCGTGGACCGCGTCATGGAGCAGGGCGAAGGCGTGAAAATTCAGGTGCTGTCGCCGATTGTCCGGGGACGCAAAGGCGAGTACCGCAAGGAGTTGGACGACATCCGGCGCGAAGGCTTTACCCGCGTCCGCGTGGACGGCGAGGTGCGCGAGATCACCGATGACATCACGCTCGACCGCTACAAACAGCACGATATTGACATCGTGATTGACCGCCTGGTGGTCAAGCCCGGAATCGAAAAGCGTCTCGCCGATTCCGTCGAGACTGCGCTCAAAAACGGCAAGGGCCTGGTGACCGTAAACGTCATGGGCGGCGACGATATGCTGTTCTCCCAACACTTCGCCTGTACCGAGTGCAACATTTCGCTCGAAGAGATCGCCCCGCGCACGTTCTCGTTCAATAGCCCGTACGGCGCGTGTCCGACCTGCCACGGCTTAGGCACGCAGGCCGAGTTCGACCCCGACCGCATCGCGCCCGACCGCAACCTGAGCCTCGACGACGGCGCGCTCCTCCCGTTTCTGTCCAAATCGTCCGAGTACTACCCCGCCATTCTCGCCGCCGCCGCAGAAAAGTTGGGCTTCAAATCCGATGTTCCCCTTCGCGACCTCACTCCCGAGCAGTTCGACGGCCTGATGAACGGCGTCAAAGGAACGATCACGGTCACGTTCAAGAACCGGTTCGGGCGCAAGCGCAACTTTGAAACGCACTGGGAAGGCGCGCTCGCCGTCTTGCAACGCCGGTACAGCGAAACCACATCGCCCGGCGTCAAGGAGGACATGGAGCAGTACATGTCGTCGCGCCCCTGCCCCGCCTGCAACGGTAAGCGCTTAAAGCCGGAAGCCCTTGCGGTTCGCTTCGACGACATCAGTATCGCGGACCTGACCGCGAAAAGCATTAAAAAGGCGCACGCGTTTTTCGAGGCGGTTGTGTTGTCCGAGCGCGATCAGGTGATCGCTCGTCAGATTATCAAGGAAATCCAAACGCGGCTTGGCTTCCTCTTAGATGTCGGCCTGACGTATCTCACGCTCGACCGGGGCGCGGCGACCCTTGCGGGCGGCGAGGCCCAGCGTATCCGGCTCGCGACCCAGATCGGGTCGGGCCTGATGGGCGTTCTGTATATTCTGGATGAGCCGTCTATCGGTTTGCACCAGCGCGACAACTCGCGCCTTATCGAAACGCTCGTTCATTTGCGCGATCTGGGCAACACCATTCTCGTGGTCGAGCATGACGAGGAAACGATGGCGGCGGCGGATTGGATCATTGACATCGGGCCGGGCGCGGGCGTCCACGGCGGCCATGTCGTCGCGCAGGGACCGATCAAAAAGGTGATGTCGGTCAAGAACAGCGCGACCGGCGCGTTCCTGTCCGGTCGCCGCCGTATTGAGGTCCCGAAAGAGCGACGGGCGGGAAACGGTCAATTCCTCCACGTCAAGGGGGCGCGGGGCCACAACCTGCAAGCCGTGGATGTCAGCATCCCGCTCGGAACCCTGACGTGCGTGACCGGCGTTTCCGGATCGGGCAAATCAACGCTGGTTCAGGAAACGCTTTACCCGCGCTTGATGAACCATGTTTACGGCTCGCACACGGTTTGGGAGCCGCACGACGGCGTCGAGGGCATGGCGCAGATCGAAAAACTGATTGATATTGACCAGTCCCCCATCGGGCGGACGCCGCGCTCGAATCCGGCGACGTACACGGGCGTGTTCGATCAGATCCGTGATTTGTTCTCGCAAACGCCGGAAGCGCGTATGCGGGGCTACGGCCCGGGCCGGTTCTCGTTCAATGTTAAGGGCGGACGCTGCGAGGCGTGCAAGGGCGACGGCATCTTGAAAATCGAAATGCACTTTTTGCCCGATGTGTATGTGCCGTGCGAGGTGTGCAAGGGCAAGCGCTACAGCCGCGAAACGCTCGAAGTCAAGTTCAAGGGTAAATCGGTCGCGGACGTTCTCGATATGACGGTCGGCGAGGCGTGTGAGTTCTTCGCCGCCGTGCCATCCATCACGCGCAAACTCTCCACGATCGCCGAGGTCGGTTTGGACTATATCCGCATGGGTCAACCCGCGACCACATTATCTGGCGGCGAGGCCCAGCGCGTCAAACTTGCGACCGAGTTGTCGAAGCGCACCAACGGCAAAACCATGTATATTCTGGACGAGCCGACAACGGGTTTGCACTTCGCCGACATCGAGAAACTCATCGGCCTGCTCCAACGTTTGGTCAATACGGGCAACACGGTTCTCGTCATCGAACACAATTTGGACGTTATCAAGGTCGCCGATTACCTGATTGATATGGGGCCGGAGGGCGGCGATGGCGGCGGAACCGTGGTCGCAACCGGCACGCCGGAAGACGTTGCGGCAGTCGCGGAAAGCCACACGGGCCGCTACCTCGCCAAAGCGTTGCGCGGCGAAAGCCTGATTGGAGCAAGCGCGGTCAAGTAATAAGGACGCGGGGGCGGCGTACAATAAGCGCAACGTGACAAAGGAGAAGTTGCCGTTATGCCATTGTTAGTAACAATTCCCGATAAGATTGTTCGCGACGCCGCAGTTGTCGCTGAGGCGCGCGGTACATCCGTGGAGCAGGTTATCCTACAAATATTACGCGACGGCTTCCTCGTTGACCAGACAAACGAGACGCTTACGCCTGACGACGCTTTGGCGGAAGAAATTTCCGAATGGAATGCCGTCTCAGATGCGGATTTCGCTCGTCATTCAGCGAACGATCATCAAGGGTAGCCCGCCTCTAAATGTATAAACAGGATTATGACACGCCCGATTGGCAAGCGTTGGTTGAGCATTATCACATATACGAACGGCAACGATATGAACTCAATCGCATCGAAGCCGCTTATGCGAAAAGTTCTGACGCTATGGAGATGATAAGGGGAGAACTTAAAAAACCACGCAACACAGATAAATCTTTAGCGCTTGAAGTACTTCGCTTTATGAGCCATGAAGACATGAAAAGCGTTTTTCCCGAAGTGTTTTCGGTATTGGATTTTAACGCAGTGTTGAGCATTGTTGATTATGCTGTGTGAAGACGAGGAGCAATCGCTGCTCCAGATCGGCGAGCGCGGCAGGTTGAACGCACACCGTTCGGCGGACGAGGTCCGATACGCGGTTACGCCACTTGTTGTTCAAGCCCTCAATCACGCTGGTTCGACCACTGCCTTTCTCGCTTGGTCGGTGTTGCCAAGCGCCTAAGAAGTTTTCGTAAACGTTGTAGCCGTCTGTGTAGCCGTCTGTGTAGATTATTTGGAGTGAACCCCTACTATGCGACACACATCGGAGTAGATTTTCCCCAGCCTGTT
>CAXUMS010000241.1:0-4889 GCA_964252165.1 uncultured Armatimonadaceae bacterium | reverse complement strand
CGACAATCGCAACGACAATCGCAACGACAATCGCAACAAGAGCAACACTATGAGGTTACGGTGCAGGTGACGCCGCTGCTGACGCCGGGTAGCAACGCGCGGAAGAACGCCTTCAACCGAACACAGGCATAGCAACAGTTGTCGCTGACGATTCCGGCTCCTGCGCCGCAACAGGCAAAGCTGGCGCAACGGTCATGATGGGCCGTACCCATGCCATAGGTGGCGTTGCAAGCCTGTGGCTGTTGTACCTGCTGTTCCTGGGGTCAGGCATAACCACTACTTCCGATCCCGCGAACCTGGGCGCGCTTGCCGCTTTCGCCGCGCTTGGCGCACTGCTACCGGACCTGGACGCGCAAGAGTCCAGCCTCAAGCACCTGACGCTCCTGTCCAGCAGGAGGAACGGCATTACCCTCAAGCCGTTCGCTCTGCCCGCGACGTTGCTTGCGCGCGTGCTGGGGCATCGCGGTCTGTCTCACTCGGCGATGGGACTGGGCGTCGCAGGCGTCGTGATCGGCCTGCCACTGAGTATCGCGCTCGGCTGGCAATCCGCAGTTGCCCTCCTGCTCGGTTACGCGAGCCACCTGCTCCTTGACGCCTGCACGAAAAGCGGCATCCCCTTCCTGTACCCAGACCGGAACCGACGTTTCGCTCTGCCCCCCGTACTGCGGGTTACGACCGGCTCCGCTGCAGAAGAAGCGGTGTTCGCTCTTCTTGCGCTCCTTGCGTTCGGCCTGTTCATTCCGCTCCTGCTTGGGTCCGCTTTATTGTAACTGTCGTAGCGAACTGCTTGAGATGAAGGGATGATGGCTTCTCTGCCTCCGTCCCGTCATCAAACCACCGTTGATTATTAACCACAAACGCCTATGGAGAAAGCCTTCACAAAGACGACCGGGGCCAATAACAAAGGTTCCCTTCCAAACCTACAACCCATGCCGCCGTCGCAGCCCTTCGCAGTAGTCGAGCATTCGGGCGCTGGCGCTGTGAAAGAGAAAGGTCATCACTTCACCCCGTCGGCGCGCCTCGTGGTGACGCCCGCACTCCGTACTTCGGGCCTGCTTGCCTTCTTGCCCGACGACGCCCTGCGCCCCTTACTTCTTCTGCTCACCTTCCTGACCCCGAACGGCGACATCCACCCCGCCGTCTGCGAGATTGCGGCGGCGCTTCAGGTAAACGAGCGAAAGACCCGCGATATGATGCGGCCTCTTGTCAATGTGACGTGGAAAGGAGAGCCGGTTGCACGCGAACTGCCCCAGAGGAACGACGGCGCCTCATCCTCGCTGGACCGGTTTACGCTTTCACGCCACTTGATCACGCATCAGGAGGTGGAAGAAACGGATGCGCCGCACTTCATAAGTAGGGATGCGGAGGAGGTCCGTGCCAATGCGGCGGAAGCGCGTCGGGCGGCGGTGGTTGAGCATAGTCGCGCCGCCTACGGGGTGCCGCGTGCGGAAGCGGAACGGCAGGTCGCGTATCAGCTCGGGCATTCCCCGAGGAGTTTGCAGACACCGAGGAAGGTCGGGTACTGCGCGACCTGCGGAGTCAGGGATTGTCGCGCGATCAGATCGAGCAGCTCGTCGGCAATCATCCCCTGGAGGAAATACGGCGGCAACTTGACTGGTTGCCGCACCGCGCCGCCAAGTCGCCGATGCGGTTCCTGATCGCGGCTGTCGAGGGGCGGTATGCGCCGCCAATGGGCGTGCGCCTTTCCAACAAAAAGATCCCCAACAAAGCGGAGGAGGAGGCGGCGGGTGAGAACCTAATGGGCGTGTCGTAGATGTCGCCCGCTCAAGCATCCAAAAAAGGAGAACAGAATGCGACCCTGGTTCCAAATCGGCTTTTTGACGAGGCGCTTCCCCTGCTCAAGGATACGGAATTACGCGTGTTACTAGTGGTGGTGCGAGCGACGGCAGGCTGGGTTGATCCTGACACGGGCCGCCGCAAAAGCCGTGATTGGATTTCCAGCGCACAATTTAAGAAGCGGACCGGACGGAGCAGCGAGGCGGTGTCAGGAGCGATAGACGGACTGGTGCAACGCGGGCTGTTGCGTGTGGAAGACGCTGCGGGCAACTCGCTTTCCACATCAGCGGAACGTCGTCGCCACTTGGGGAAGCTGTATTTCCGGGTGACCTGTTCGTCACTCAAGCCTGATCAAGGGGCTGTGGATATGTGGAAAACGCACGATGCGCACCGTCCGGTAAAACCGAAAACAACAAAGAACAAGAATATAAAATAGGGCGAGGATACAAATCTATGTGCAAAACGTTCTCACGTTATAGTTTATGCGGTCAAGCGTATCGCTCGCTCCTGTGCTTGTCAGCGACCTTGTCAGCGAACTTACCTGTGAACAAGAGCCTGTCTATCTGGCTTTCGAGAAAGCGATGACCAGCACGCCGAACTTAGTGAACGTGCCGGTTCCCTTGCCCGCGAGGTAGTCCGTGACGAGGAAGGCGACGCTGCTGTAGGCGGCAAGCACGAACGAGAGCAGGAGGCCGTAGACGAGAGTGCGTCGGACGATGAGGCGGATGTCGAACAGGCGGTAGGCGAAGATGGCCCACAGGCTCGCCCCGATGAATAGCAACGTGGAAAGTGCGCCTACCTCCTGGTAGGTGAAGACGCCGTACCGGAGGGGCAACACGAGGTTCGTCGTCAGCGAAACAACCGAGGTCGCCGCGACGCCCATGCCGACGATGGCGATCTGACGCCGCACAGATGAGGAGGTTGAAACGCTGAGGAGCGTTCTTGCCGCTACGAAGAGAGCCGCGCCCAAATACAACGCAATGTGAAGAGCATACAGCGGGAAAAACGGGCCGAAGTCGGTCCCATGTTGCGGCGGCAGTGGAAGCGTTCCAGTCATAGTGGCAATGGGAACGCCGACCATTTCCGCCCGGTCAATGAGCGGCGTCAAAACAGTGATGATGCTCAAAGCGACGGTCTCCATGATGAGAAACAGCGTCACTCGCCGTTTTGCGTAATGTGTCTCCTTTTCTTGCTGCTGGATGATTTCGCGGACGAACAGGAGGGCGAGCAATGCGACGCTGGCGGCGGAAGCGAAGTTGAGGCGTCCGATCAGGGTGAGCATCTGGTCGCTCCCGTCCCGCTACCCTGCGGGATAGCGGGCATCACGTTCCTCCGACGGACTGAAGTCCGTGGCTCCCACGTGCATCCTTTCAGCGGGGCGCGTTAGGGGCAAATCCGCTACACGCCGTAACCTTTAATCCGCTTTTCCGAACCATTGATCGTGGATGCGGTCGTATTCGCCGTTTTCTTTCAGCGTTAAAAGCGCGCGGTTGACCGGTTTGCGCCACGGGCTGTTCGGCGGGAACACAATCCCATAACCTTCTTTTTTGAAGACGTTTCCGACCACCTGCGTTTTGCCCGCGCCTTCGTTTGCGGCGTAATAAAGAAGAACCGGCGCATCGAAAACCACGGCGTCGGCCTTCTTGGACTCCAGCAGTTTGTACGCATCGCCAATGGTCGCGACCTCGACCGTCTTGTCGCCGTGGGCTTTCAGGTACGCCGAGGCCGTGCTACCGGTTGTGGTCGCAACAATTTTACCGGGCAGATCTTCCGGGCCTTTAATCGCGCCGTTCAGTTGCTGAACGGTGAGCGCGGTTGTCACGGCGGCGGTGAAGTAGGCGATGAAAACCGCGCTGATAAACATCATCATCAGGGCGACCACGCGGCCCGCATGCGAGCGTGGCATCTCGTCGGCCTGCCCGGCAAGCGTCCCGGTCGCCCACCACGTCGCTTTGGCGATACCCGGGAGATAACCTTTATGCTCAACCAAACCCTGGTCTTCGTGGCGCCGCTCGATCAGCCAGATGACATGGGAAACCAGCACCACAACGCCGAGCAGAACCACCAGCAGGCCCAGAAGTTCGGGCGAAAAGAACCCTTTTAAGAGCGACATCACATCCGGACTGCCACCCGCCGATTCCGAGCGCACCAGAATTTGCAGGCCGGAGTCGTAGATCGGCTGGGAAAAGTCGAACTGGGCGTCACGGTCGGCGGTGATCGAGATCGCGGCGACGCCAATATCGGCCTTTCCGGTTTTCACTTCCGAAAGAAGCGATTTGACGTTGGGGTTGATCTGGTAATTGGCCTCGACATTGATCTCGCGCATAATCGCACTCCACAAATCAATGCTGAAGCCGGTCATCTTACCGCCGTCTTTGACCACGAACGGCTCCACAAGGCGGGTCGCGACGCGCAGGGTTTTCCCCGCCTCGCCGGACGGAACAAGACCGGCGGCGGGACCGCCTTTGGGTCCGGGCGCGGACGCGCGCGGCGACGGCGTTTGCGCGCGAACCGGCGCGCCGTGCAGGGCGAAAACAACGGCGAAAACAACAGCGAAAACGGCGAACAGGAGCGGCGCGAACGACGCGGAGCGAAACGGGGATTTCACGATAAAACCTCAAAAGGGCGGGAAAGAAAACGTCGGCCCGCCGTCATGAGGAAAGAAGAATGCGGCAAACGTTCATTTTCTTGGTTACGCGGGACGGCTTGTTTTTCCTGCGTAATGTGTATGTCCTATTGTCGGTAGATTTGCGGGGGACGGTTAGAGCAAGGGAGAAAGGATGAAGGATGAAGGATGAAAAGGGGATAAAGAGGCCCCCTAAACCCCAATAATGGGGGGACAAGAACGGGGGGTAGTTTGGGATACCGTGTGTTAGTGTTCAAGGAGATAAATCTCCTCGCTACGGGGCGCGAAGCGCGCCGGTCGTCCTAACGGATGGAATGGCGGAATAATTTGAAGGGGTTGGTTTACATTCGGTTGGTTCGATGGATACACTACGCCGTCTCACGCCGCCCCCTTACCCTGTCAGTAACTTCGTCCATTCCGTACGCAGGACGACCGGCGCGCTTCGCGCCCCGTAGCGAGGAGATTT
>CAXUMS010000240.1:0-5126 GCA_964252165.1 uncultured Armatimonadaceae bacterium | reverse complement strand
GAGTGGCGCAGTTCTAAACGGCGCGGAATGGCTCACAAGTAAACGGCGTTTGACAACGGGATCGTTGTTTACATAAGCGTACCAGTTATAGCCCGCGCGGATGGGATCGCGGGAGATAAACCGCCCCGCGCTGGCGTCGTAGTACCGGTAGCCAAGCAACATTAAGCCGCTATCCGCATCCATTGGGCAACTCGCCGGGCGCATCGCGGCGCTAAGCGGTGGACGCTGGGTACCGGATAGGCAAGCTATCGTGATGACCGTGGCGGGGACGCGGACGGTCACGGACGTCGAGGTAATTCTTTTGGCAAGCGCGCTGGAAACAAGCGTAGCGTGGCTTGTGGGGGAGGTTGGACAATAAAGAGGCGCATTTTTCGGTTGTCTATTCCGAGTATTGCACTTTTCGGGTACTCAACTCACGGTTTTTAAGGTAATGTTTGTTCTGATTGCTTCGCATGTGCCAGTATAATCTTCTTCATTTCGGGTGAGGCAATTTCAAAAGGTGTTTGCATCATCTCGTCGCTTTTAGAAAAGGCGTCGGCTTTATTATCTAACATAAGTAGAGCCATGTTGACGTTATTTTTCATTGCTGCAACGTACAAGCCATCATTGCTGTTAGCTCCATGAGATAGCAATAATACAGCCGTTTTGTAATGATTGTGGACTACTGATGCCCTTATAGGACTAAGACCATGGTAGCGCGTATTATTGACATCGGCACCAGATTTCAAGTAATAATACACTGAGGAATCATCGCCATTAACAACACGATTTGTTAATTTGTAATCAATATCCACTCGGTGGAAAAATATAGACGCAACAATCAGCGTGCAAAAAATCAAAAAGCAGGCAAATATCTTGTATTTAATCATGGACTTGTACTCAAAAATAATATAGCGTCTTACTTGTAACATCTTACCCTCAGTTAAATGGTGACAATGATCAAGTAAACATTTTTTATTTCATTTTTATTACGAGCCACATCTTTATATAGTAAGGTCAGGCCGATCAAGCCACTCTTTTATTTTCAAAATTTTCCGAGAGATCGAACAAGATGAGGATAACAGGTAAGTGCAAGTTTTACCCATTATCCTCATCTTATATCAATACGCCTTTGCACCTCCATTAGAACCTTTTATCAGGTTTCCTACTTCACTGAAAAAATCGGAATAGAAGTTAGCGTTGTCTTCCCACCAAAGCTCAATTACTATACGGTTAACTACCTGGTCAGTGAACCACAAGCAATTGTCACCAATAAAAGCGTAGCGCGGATTTGCTTTTTGCCAATCACGAACTATATCGGGCATCTTCTTCTCTGCACGGGGATCTGTTATCCGGTAGACAACTTCACCGCTTCCGGCGTGACCATCGGGGCTTTGTATATCCCCTTTGCCAGGCACGAGTACTTCAATAGTTTCCCCCCTACCCTTTGCGGGCCAAAATCCCACACTGTCATAGCCGCCATCGATTTTGTTTTTTGGATTGGGCCAGCGAACATAATAATGACTTGGCCACCATGCCGGGCCGATTCTGACAACTTCTACGTCAAGCCCATCCGGATCAATACAGTTCACCGGGTTGTTCTCACAATAGACGTACCAGTTGTACCCAGCATGAATAGGATCGCGGGAGAGGAACCGCCCCACGCTCGCGTCGTAGTAGCGGTAGCCAAGCCGCATCAGCCCGCTGTCTCCGTCGCTCTGGTACCCGTGCTGACCCGCGAACCCGAACGGCGTCCCGGTTCCCGTCGCCGCGATGGTAGAACCAAACGCGTCCGTCTCTAAACTCGACGACACCGCGCCCGACGCGTCGCTCATCGTGCGCGTGGTTCCCAGGCTGTCCGCGTGGTAGACGCGGCTTGCGCCGCCCCGAACCTCGCTCACCAATCCCAAGCCATACTGGTAGCTTGCGCCGCCATCCGCAAGTACGTTGCTGTCAATGCTGTCGTCGGCGAGCGTGTATGCGACGGAGGTGTTGCCGAAACCGCTTGTCTTGCCGACCTGTTGCCCCAGCCCGTTGTACGTGAACGTTTCGCCGCTGAAGTTACGGGTGCGGCTCGTCAGGCGGCTCGCCCCGTCCCACGTGTAGTCAATCACGGTGTACGGCATACCAACGCGCGTCACATTCCCCGCGCCGTCGTAGGTGTAGCCCGCATAGGTTGTCTGTACGCCCGCCGAGTACGTCACGTTCAGCAACTTGTTCGCCGCGTCGTACGTGTAGTCCTGTCGCTCGGAGTTCGTCGTCTTAGTGAGGCGGTTGCCCGCGTTGTCGTAGGCATAAGAGATGCTGTTCGCGTTTGATCCGCTTGACGGAAGGTTCGTTTCGCCGGTAAGTTGTCCCGCCGCGTCGTAGGCGAAGCCGCGCACCGCCCCGTCCGCAAGCGTTTCCGTGGACTTGCGACCCAATCCGTCGTACGTGTACGACTGCTGATTATTCCATATCCGTCGCCCCGATGACCTGTCCCTTAGCCGTGTAAGTGACGTCTACATAGGCGCTCCCTCGGCGGTAGCGGTACATCCTCCAGCCGGGCGAGTCTTTAGATATGGGCAGGTCTTTGTCTTGCGGAGTGTCTTGGCAATAAACTTCTTGACCCCAACCGTTCATCACTACATCTACCTCGGATTTTTTCAAACCGGCGTGAATTTGCAAAGCGATCTCCGCCGAAACCTGCTCAGGCACAAGATAACAAAGCGCCAACTGCCTCCCGGACGCGTTTGACAGGAACGCTACGCAGAACGCGCCCAAGAGCGACAACGCGATTTCAAAGCAGACCAACAAGTAGTTCGGTTTTCGGAAGCGACTCATAGGTATCTCTTGTTTCTCTTCGGTGTTTTCCTCAAGGCGATGTTCGCCTTGAGGAAAACCGACTTGCTTCAACACCAGCAACACCATCATAAACCGTAATGGCTTGGCGACAAGACTTTATAAGGCCATTTGCCGCTCGGCGGCGCGCCTGTGAACTGCCCGTTACTGTCCCAAGACCCATGTCCTGTGAAAATATCGTCAGTCCCTTGCACTATAGGTCCAATAATTCCAGGCACGTATTTACCTACTTGTGTAATCTGGCGAGGAACTTTGGGTATGCCGGGACCTCCTGTTTTGATCCATTGCTTACCATTCCAACCCGCGTCAGTATCTAAATCCCCCTTCCCGCCAACCGTTTGCCCCGGCTCCACAGGAACGATACCAAAGTTTTTATCCACTGGCCAAAGGGGGCGGGGTTTACCTCCTCCGCTCGGTATGACTACCTTAGGCGGCACAACTCCCCCCGGTCCCTTCGGGTCCCCCGGCTTCCAAGGGCGCACCGTTATCCCATCGTGAGGGTCTGTACCAACAAGAACGTACTGAACGTTCTTGCTTTTGTTAGTAACGTCCCCGGGGTTGTCGTTACTTAGCCCCGATGGGTCAATCGTGTTTACCGGGTCGTTGTCGCAGTAGGCGTACCAGTTGTAGCCGTCTTGGATCGGGTCACGGGATAGGAACCGCCCCACGCTCGGATCGTAGTAGCGATGCCCCAGCCGCATCAGCCCGCTGTTCGCATCGCTCTGGTACCCGTGCTGACCCGCGAACCCGAACGGCGTCCCGGCTCCCGTCGCCGCTAAGGTAGAGCCAAACGCGTCCGTTTCAAGAGTCGCTGAAATCACGGGCGAAACAACCACGCCTTTGGCGGCGTGGTTGTTTCATTGTGCAACATGAAGAGCAAACACAAACTCGCTTACTCCATATCCGACGCGCTTAAGACAAGGTTTTTCGCGCTGTACGTAACATCTACATAAGCGCCGCCCCGGCGGTAGCGGTACATACGCCAACCCACCCATTTTTTAGATATAGGCCAGTCCGCGTAGTAAGGGCCATCCTGAAGCCACACTTCTCGGCTCCAGCCGTTCAACATCCCATCCACCTCGGATTTCTTCATGTTGTCATGTAACTGTAACACGAATCCGGTCGAAACCTGCTCAGGCGCAAGATAACAAAGCGCCAACTGCCTCCCGGACGCGTTTGACAGGAACGCTACGCAGAACGCGCCCAAGAGCGACAACGCGATTTCAAAGCAGACCAACAAGTAGTTCGGTTTTCGGGAGCGGGTCATAGGTTCTTCTTGTTTTTCTTTGGTGTTGTCATCGGCGGCGTCATCATCGGTGTTTTCCTCAAGGCGATGTTCGCCTTGATGAAAACCGATTTGCTTCAAAACCAGCAAAACCATCATAAACCGTAATGGCTTGGCGACAAGACTTTATAAGGCCATTTGCCGCTCGGCGGCGCGCCTGTGAACTGCCCGTTACTGTCCCAAGACCCATGTCCTGTGAAAATATCGTCAGTCCCTTGCACTATAGGTCCAATAATTCCAGGCACGTATTTACCTACTTGTGTAATCTGGCGAGGAACTTTGGGTATGCCGGGACCTCCTGTTTTGATCCATTGCTTACCATTCCAACCCGCGTCAGCATCCACATCCCCTTTCCCGCCAACCGTTTGTCCCGGCTCCACAGGGACGATGCCAAAGTTTCCATTCTTGTCAGTGGGCCAAAGGGGGCGTGGTTTCCCTCCTCCGCTCGGTATGACTACCTTAGGCGGCACAACGCCACCCGGTCCCTTCGGGTCCCCATGCTTCCAGGGCCTCACCGTGACCCCATCGTGGGGGTCTGTGCCAACAAGAACGTACTGAACGTTCTTGCTGTTGTTCGTAACGTCTCCGGGGTTACCATTGCCTAACCCCGTCGGATCAACCGCATTAACCGGATCGCTATCCGCATACACGTACCAGTTGTAGCCATCGCGGATCGGATCACGCGATAGGAACCGCCCCACGCTCGCGTCGTAGTAGCGGTAGCCAAGCCGCATCAGCCCGCTGTCCGCGTCGCTCTGGTACCCGTGCTGACCCGCAAACCCAAACGGCGTTCCCAGCCCCGTTTGCGATACCGTGTTCCCGAACGCGTCCGTCTCCAAACTCGACGACACCGCCCCCGACGCGTCGCTCACCGTCCTCGTGGTCCCCAAAGCGTCCGCGTGGTAGATGCGTCTCGCCCCGCCCCGCACCTCGCTCACCAACCCCAACCCGTACTGGTAACTGGCTTGCCCGTCATCAAGCACATCGCTGTCAATGCTGTCATCGGCGAGCGTGTACGCGA
>CAXUMS010000239.1:0-5298 GCA_964252165.1 uncultured Armatimonadaceae bacterium | reverse complement strand
CCCGGAACTTCCCGCCGCACCGCTCCCCGGTTTCCTGACCCCCGTTCCCGCCGCGCCGCCGGTTCCCGGCATGCCGCCCGTTCCGCCGACCGCGCCAACGCCGACGTTGCCGCCTCCCGCCCCCGCCCCCGCGCCCGCGGTTCCCGGTATTCCGCCCACTCCAGGACCATTTCCGGTTCCCCCGTTGCCGCCGCCCGCCGATCCCGCGCCCCTTCCGGGTTTGCCGCCGGTTCCGCCCGCCCCGCCCGTTCCTACCTTGCCCCCGCTTCCGCCTTCGATTGCGACGCCGCCCGGTGACACGCCGCTCGTCGCGCCGGGCGATGTTCCCGCGCCTGCGAGCGACATACCCAAATCGCTTCCGGTCGAACGGGAGGTAGTCACGCTTCCCGATGGGCGTAGCGTGGTGGTTATCGGCGGACCGGAGAAATGTCTGGAGGGACGCCATCAGCAAGGGGACAATACGCTTCAAGCGTCCGGCGACTGCGGGCTTGTTTCATCGCGCGACGTGCTACGGCAGTTCGGCGTGGATGTCACCGAGGATCAGGTGGTCCGGTTCGCCGTGGATAGCGGCCTTTGCCAATACGATCTGACGCAATCGCCGGAACACCGAGGCGGCACCACGGTCATGGCGCAGGTCGAGGTGTTGCACCATTTCGGCGTGGAAGCGCACGTCGAGATCGGCAGTACCCTTCAGCAACTCGACGCCAATCTGCAACTGGGCCGCGCGGTCATTGTTCAAGTCGAATCGAGCGTTATCTGGGAAGACGGTCAAAAACCCGGTTTCAAGCCCACCGGGCAATCCGACCACGCGATCACGGTTACCGGCGCGATGCACGACACCAAAACAGGCGCGCTTTTAGGGTTCTTCGTCAATGACAGCGGCAACGGTAAGTTTGGAAATTTTATTCCCGCCGCGATGATGGAGCAGGCGTGGATTGGGGCGGGCGGCAACTGCGTTGTTACGAACGCCGTTACCGTCCCCTGACCTTGTACAAGAAGCGTGTCTGCGATTTGAAGTTGATCTTTGAAGTTGATCAAGGAAAATTTACATGCCTGAAACGTTGACCCCGCCCGTTTCGCCGACGTTTATCTCGTACGCGCGATTGCGGGAAAACCTGCGCAAACACCCGCTTTTGGCAACCGAGATACCGGTCGAGGACCGGGTTTCCCTTCCGCTCCCGACCCGCCGTTTTACGCCTTACGGCGGCGACGCGGGCGGGGCCGCGTATGCGTTCTACGCCGCGCCCGCCTTCACGCTTGCTGGACGCCCCAAAACCGAAGGCGCGCCGGATTTTTGGGGCGCGTTTGCCGCGCGCGGCGGCGGCTTGCTCGTTTTCGCACGGTGCGCCATTCTGCCGTTCGCAAGCGCGGAACAGTCCGCGCCGTGGAACAACGTCGCCGCGCCGCTTGCGCTGAACGACGGACAAACGCCCGAGTCCGCCGAGGACGCCCTGAACCGGTTGATGCAAAATATGGAAACGCTCGCGCCCGCGTTCTTCCGGGGCGAGGTAGGCGATGAAGCCGCACGCGGGGCCGCCTTGCTCGATTTTCGGGCGGCGATCCCGGTCGCCGTCCATGACAGATACCGCGCGCTCGCGCCGGACTTTTTCGCCTGGCTGGAAGCGGCGGCGTAAAGTACAGACAAATGGCAGGACTTAAAGGAGCCGCCGAGGAGGCGCGCGCGCAGGCGCAAAATCAGACCGGGGCCGCTTTGAGTGGTTTGCACACAGTCGCGGTCGCATTGGAGATGACCGAGGCGGCAAACCGACTTCAGCAGGCGCAAACCGCCCTCGCGCAGGACACGTTTCGCCTGATTATGGTGGGCCGCTTCAAAACCGGCAAGTCCACCCTGATGAACGCCCTGCTCGGCAAACCGCTCCATGAGGTGGGCGAGCTTGCGCCCGGAGTCGGCCCGATGCCGACCGATGATTTGCCCTGCACGGCCACGCTTACCAGTATCTACTACGCCGACGCCCCGCGCGTCCGGGTGTATAGATTTGACGGCAAGGTCGAGGAATGGTCGCTGGAGCGGTATCTGCGCGATTCCGCGTGCCGCGCGATCGAGGAGGAGAACGAGGAGTTTTTCGGCCCGATCCGCGAGTTCGAGATCGGATTTCCCGTGGAATTGTGCCAGTCCGGCGTGACGATGCTGGACTCTCCGGGCGTGGATGATGTGCCTCAGCGCTCGGAAGTGACGCGGCAGGCCGTGCAAAATTGCGATGCGGCGATTGTCGTCTACCGCTCCGATGTTCTCGCCGGGCAAAGCGAGCGCGATTTCGTTTCACGGTATGTGGAGGGCGCGGGGGCGCGCGTTTTCACGGTGATCAATCGGTGGGGCGCGCGCGCGGTGGATGACCGGTTCAAGGCGTTCGTGTGGAACCGGCTGGTCACCGAGCAACGGAACGGCGCGAAGTTCACCCGCGACGCCGATTTTGGCGCCGAGGGGATTTACTTCGTGGATAGTAAATCCGCGCAACAGGCCAAGATGAACGATGACGACGCCGGAAACGAGGCGTCCGGCCTGGCCGGGTTGGAGGATAGTCTCGGGGCGTACTTGCTGAACGAGCGTCATAAGCTCCGTTTGCAAAAATTCGCGCGGGCGGGCGAGGCGCAGGCGGTTTTGCTGGAACAGCAGATCGCACAGCGCATGAAGGCGTTGGACGCGGACGAGCGGCAGTTGGAGGCGGTTTACGCGCAGTTGGAGCCTCAAATCGCCGCCCTGCGGGCGCGCGCGGACCGTCTGCCTTCCGTTTTCGACCGACACCGCGAGGCGTGCCATGCCGCGCTTCGCGCGTCGTTCGCCGACGAAACCGCGCGCCTCGAAACCGAGTTGCCCGCGCTTCTCGCCGCCCGCAAGCTCGAAACCCTCGACACGCTCGCCGAGGTCGCATTAAGCGCGGTCAACCGTCCCAAGATTATCGCCGAGGCGACGCAGGCGTGCCGCGCGATTATCACGGATCATGTCGCCGCGTGGAGCCAGAACGCCCCGCCGCTTCCCGGCGCGCAACAAGCCCTGCAAGTCCCGCTTCAAGCCCTTTTCAGCGATGTGGAAGCCGAGGTTGCACAGATCCAAAGCGACTTCGATGCGATCAACTTCAAACTGACCGGTTGGCAAACCGAAACCGACGCAAGCGGCGCGCCCGCCGCGTCGCCGCTTACGGCCCGCTTGTTTGACAGCCTTGCCGCGCCCGGCGCCATTGCGGTCGGCGCGGACTGGAAGGGAACGGCGGGCGCGACGGCGGGCGCGCTTGCCGGTTTCTTCGGCGGCGTGTTGGGGTCGGTGATGGCGGTGGCGTTGATCGGAACCGCCGCGCCGGTCGCCGGTTTGGCGGTTTTGATCGGCGTCACAATGACGGCGGTTGCGGGCGGTCTTTCCGGCGGCGGCGCGGGAATGGAAAAGCGCGTCAAGGACGGCGTCGCCCACGCGATGCTGCAAACGCTGGACCGGTTGCCCGGCGAGGCGACGGAGCAATTGAATGCCGAGACCGACAACGTTCTTCTGGGCTTGCAGTCCGATGTGATGGCCCGCGTTTCTGAGGTGATGGCGGCGCAGGAGCGCGGCTTGCTCAAAATTCGCGGCACCAACCGACGTGACCGGGGCGAAAAGATAGGTCTGCGTATTGTGCTTCAAGGCTACGCCGACGAGGTCGCGCGCTACCGCACTATTCTGTGCGACGCCGCCGCAAGCAAGCCCGCTTCGGCAGGGGGCGACGCGCCCGCATGAACGTTTTCGGCATAGACTACGGGCGGCGCGCCTCGCTTCTCCTTCTGCGCGAAGGCGACGCCCCGGTGCGAACCGTTGGCGACGGCGAACGCGCGCTTGTCCCCCACGCCGCTGTTGCGGGCGGCGAAAGCGATGCGCCCGTGATTTGGGGAAGCCGCGCGGTCGCTGTGCGAGCCGAAGCGATACAAACGACTGCGAATAGCGGCGCGTTGTCGCCGAGCGGCGCGCTTCCGCCTTCGCTTCAGAATGACTTTGATGTATCTGTCGCCGCCGCGCCCGTTCACGCGGATACCGTTGCGAACGATGGGGACGATCTGCGGCCCGGCCCGTGGATAAACGACACGGAGACCGCGTTGTTCTGGCGCGGCGCGCGGGAGCGGTTGTACCGCTATCTGGGCCGTATGCCCCCAACGGAAGAACACGGCTATCGCGTCGCGGTCGCAATAACCGCAGGCGACAACGCCCTAAACGCCATACGCGCGGTGACAAACCTCGCGCGCACGGCGGGTTTGAACGATGTAGATGTTGTTGCCGCCGCCGACGCGCTTTTGTGCGCTTTTCTGGCGAGCGGTCGGCAAAACAACGTCCTCGCGGCGGAAGCGGACGAGCGAAATGCGATTTCTATAGTCGCCGTTGCGGTCGGCGACACAGGAACCGAAGTTGCGGGCTATCGCCTCGCGCCGCAGGCGTCGATAACAAGCGCGCCGTCGATTGAGCGCGCCGGTTCGCCCGTGTTCCTCCCGTTTGGCGAATCTCACTGGGTCGCCCGCTTGCTCGGCGAGTTGCGCTCCCGATTGCGCGAAGCCCCGCCGCCCGGTCAGGACTTGCTTTTGTACGACGCCGCCCGTGCGTGGGGCGCGGCTTTGGGGCGCGCGTCGGTTTCTTCCGCCGGGTTGCGCGATAACAATGTTGCATCGCCGCGCGTGATGTGGGACGGCCCGCTCCGCGAACGCTTGTACGCGCCGCTTCGCTTGTCCCTCGATGAGTGCTTGCGGGACTGGCCCGAAGCGTGCGCGCTTGTGGACCAACTTACCGGCCACATTCGCGAGGGCGCGCGAAAGGCGGGGGCTAAAAACGGCGTTCCCGACATCGTTTTAATCGGCGGGGTCGGCGCGAACTGGCCTTTCGCCGCGCACGCCGCCGCATCCGTGGTCGCAACCGATGCAACGCCGCGCCTGCTCTGGCAAGGCGGCGAGGAGGCTGTGGCGCGCGGCGCGACCTGGTGGTCGGAGTTCGGGGCTTCGTTTTCGCCGCTCGCTGATGCGAACGCAAGCGAAATTCTTTCCGCGCCCCATACAAAATACGAGGCGTTCGCGCCCGCCGCCTACGACCTTGATGCGCCGCGCGACGTTCCGGTGACGGCGGCGTCCGCGCCCGCGTTAGCAGTGGCGGGCGCGGAACGAACCGCTTCCCCGCCCGCGAAAGACGCGCCTGAGACCGCCCCAGATGCGCCCGACACAAACTTGCCGCCGTCACTGCGCCGGTTCGATTTTTAGCTTCTTAATTTGGAATAACGCTCTGCGATTTTCCGAGTGGCTCAAGCCCGCTCGCTATCGGGCGCGAAGCGCGCCGTA
>CAXUMS010000238.1:0-5301 GCA_964252165.1 uncultured Armatimonadaceae bacterium | reverse complement strand
GACCCCTCTTCCTCGGGCGGTCGCTGCCCTCCGCGGAGGCTCCCCCGCCCGCGCCAGGATTAGGGCGTTGAGTTTGTGCGTTAACGGATGCATCGAAATCCACATAGTACTTGTCCGGGTTTACGGGGACAATGTTAGGAAGATCAAAAAAGTCAACGTTGTACGAATCTTCGGGTATGCCGCTTGAGGAGCCTGAAGCCGAACCACAAGCAGAACTTGCGGTGGATGAACCAAGGACATTTTGTTGTCCCAAACCAACAGATTGCGAGCCGGAGGCGATGACTCGGTATTTATGGAAGGTTGGCCTATGTCTCCCCTCTCCTACCCATACATAGTTGCCCTCAATGTCGCTGTCGCGCTCGCAGAGCTTGACGGCGAGGCGGTCGTGCTAGTAGCCCTCGCCCCAACTCCGGTCGCTCCAGTATCGAAGTTGCCCACAATACCCACAGACGAATTTCCAACCAGTGACGGCGAATCAATAATGACGGCGGTGGCGCCTTCCTTGACCCATTGCGCGCGGCACGGTTGGGCGAGCGACACCGCGCAAAGAAGCGCGATGGCAGACACACAAAACAGCGATTTCATAAACGTTCCTTTTCGATAGTTTTACTGGTTGCCGTAGCTACAGCGCCACCGACAACGTTGGCCCGAACTAATGGAACTTGTCTCTTCCCAATTGACCTGCTCGAATTATTACACAGCCTTCGCCTTATTGACTATAAGGCGAAGGCTGTGTAATACAATTTTTCAGACTTTTTTTGTAGCGGTTGGAAAACCCCGTTCCCCCTCCTAAACGCGGGATATGATGGAAAACGTGAACGATTCTTTTTCCTCGAACAAACCCGCGAAATTCGCCATTTACCACGAACACCCGGACTGGTTCCGGCCCCTCTTTAGCGAACTCGACCGACGCGGCGCGGACTACGAACGCATAGACGCGCGGACGCACACGTACGATGTCGCCGAGACCGCGTCGCCGTGGGGGCTGGTGTTCAACCGAATGAGTCCGTCCGCGTATCTGCGCGGGAACGCGGGCGCGATTTTCTACACGCAGGGCTATGTCGCGCATTTAGAGCGGTTGGGCGTGCGCGTGATAAACGGCCCGGTCGCGTATGGCTACGAGGTGAGCAAGGCGCGGCAACTGACGCTCCTGCAATCGCTCGGCTTGCCGCATCCCCGCTCGCGCGTGATCCACAACGGCGCGCAGGCCCCGCAAGCCGCGCGCGGACTGCGCTTCCCGGTTGTCGTGAAAGCGAATATCGGCGGGAGCGGCGCGGGGATTGTGCGCTTCAACACGCCGGACGAGTTGCAGGCCGCATCGGACGCGGGCCTACTCGATTTGGGCTTGGACCAGACCGCGTTAGTGCAGGAGTATGTTCCCGCGCGGGGCGGCTTTATCACCCGCGTGGAAACCCTGAACGGTAAGTACCTGTACGCGATCCGGGTTCACACCACCGGCGAATCATTCAACCTTTGCCCCGCCGATATTTGCCAAACCACGGACGGTCAGGAACTCACGCTTGGCGCGGCGGCTTGCCCGGTCGAGGCGGTGCGTTCGGGCCTGACGGTCGAGGGCTACACGCCGCCGGACGACGTCATTAACACGGTCGAGCGAATTATGCAGGCGGCGCAGATAGATGTGGGCGGGATCGAGTACATGACCGACGACCGCGATGGCGGGATTGTGTACTACGACATCAACGCCTTATCGAACTTCGTCGCCGACGCGCCGCGCGTGATCGGGTTCGACCCGCACGTCCATTTAGCGGATTTTCTGATGCAGGAAGCGGGGCAAAACTAAACCATGCGCTACGGTTACTGGCTTCCTATTTTTGGCGGGTGGCTCCGCAATGTGGACGATGAGAATATGCCCCCGACATGGGAGTACGCGCGCGACCTTGCTATTCGGGCGGAGCAAATCGGGTTTGATTTAACCCTGGTCGCCGAACTCAACCTGAACGACATCAAGGGCCAGGACGCGCCGTCTCTCGATGCGTGGTCCACCGCCGCCGCGCTCGCCGCTGTGACGAGCCGTCAGGAAATCATGGTCGCCGTGCGGCCCACATTCCACAACCCGGCCCTCCTTGCCAAGCAATCCGCGAATTTGGACCATATCAGCGGCGGTCGGTTGTCGCTCAATGTGGTGTCGTCGTGGTGGCAGGACGAGGCCGAGAAATACGGGGTCGCGTTCGAGAAGCACGACAACCGGTACGCGCGGACAGCCGAATGGCTCCAGGTCGTGAACGATTTGTGGGCGGGCGATCATGTCACGTTCGATGGCGACTATTACCATGTCCATGACAATGTTCTACAGCCCAAGCCGCTCCAAGCCCCGCGCCCGCTCTTGTACGCGGGCGGCGAGTCCGAAACCGCAAAAGAGTTGATCGCCGCGCGGTGCGACGGTTACGTCATGCACGGCGACCCGCCCGCGCGGGTAGGCGAGAAGATCCGGGATATGCAGTCCCGACGCGCCCGGATGGGCCTGCCCCCGATGACGTTCGGCGTCGCCGCCTACTCGGTCGTGCGCGACACCCACGCCGAAGCGCAAGCCGAACTCACCCGTATCACCGATGTGCGCCAGTCCCGGCGCGGCTACGACAACTACCAGCAGTGGCTCGCCGGGACGCAGTTGGAACAGCAAGTCTCGCTCGAAGACTACTCCGTCTCCAACCGGGGCCTCCGCTCCGGTCTTGTCGGAACGCCCGATCAGGTCAAAGCGCAAATCAGGGCGTTCGAGGCGGTCGGCGTGGACTTCTTGCTCCTCCAGTGCAGCCCCCAGCGCGAGGAGATGGAACGGTTCGCCGCGCAGATCATCAACGTGGAAGCGTAAAAGAGCAATCAGCAAACGTTGATGTCTCAGGGGCGAATTTGAGAGGAAGTTGATTTTGTTTTGAACGGAGTAAGCCTGACATGTTCAAAAAGAAATTCGGCGGGACCAATGTTGAATCCAAAACCGTCGCCGAGCGGGTTGAGGCGATACAGCAGGTTGCGGTAGAGATGGATCGCATAATGCATTCGCCAGAGCGGTTCCGGGTTGCTCAGGCTGAGATTCGAGCGGCACCTGAACCCAAAGCGAAACGCGGATAAGCGGTTCGCCGCGCAGATCATCAAACGCGGAGATGTAACGACGTGCAACCGGAGATGCTCGCCATACGTCAGAAAGTTAACGCCCTGATACGGGGCGCGCTGACGCTTCGCTAACTTCGTAACCCTGCAAAGTCAAACGATTCTTGTAATGTTTCTCCATATACTGTTTGTTGTAGCGGCAGTAGCGGTTTCTCTTGTTCTGTTCTTGGCCGCACTTTTCATGGCCTCACTTTATGCCTGGCATTTCTTGCTTTGGCGAGAGGTGACGGTACGCTGGTTACAACGAAAAGAAAAGCGCGACCCAAACAATCCCAGGTGGCCCTCTATACTCGGGTTGCTCTATTACGCTCGAATGTGGCGCAAATCCGGCTCGGCTCGGCGGGAAGCCGCGCGACACGCGGTAATGCACTACGAACGCTGGCTGATATTGCATGGCGACATCACCCATGACTACTCCAACCTGACCAAACTTGCCATGTCCGCAGTCGAAGCGGAAATGCTTTCCGAAGCCAAGAAGTACGCTTTGCAACTGCTGAAACTGCCCGTGCGACACAAAACTCAGCGTTTTGGCAACGCAATCCACTATGGCAACATTGTCTTGGGGCGGCTTGCGTTGCGGCGCGGCGAAACTGCGGAGGCTGGCGCGTTCCTGTTAAAAGCGGGAGCCACACCGGGATCACCTCAACTGGACTCGTACGGGCCGAGTATGTTGCTCGCCAACGAACTGCTACAGGCGCGCGAGCGCGATGTCGTCCTGCGATACTTTGAGCTTTGCGCGTCCTTCTGGGCTATGAACAGGCAACGAGGGCGTTTTCTTTTTCTTCAAAATTGGAGTAGGAATAAGCATCGAATTCTTTTGAAGCAATGGGTCAAAGACGTGGAAGCGGATAAAATTCCGAATTTTGGTCGTAACCTTGCAAGATAAAAGATAAGGCGGCAGGCGCCTCACCGGACGCGCGGCGCAATCTGTTTACGAAGTATTGCGATTAAATTCCGCGCGCCGCCGGGTAAACGAGGAGACAAGCGGCATCGAGCGCGCCTTAGAAACGAAGCACCCATTATGATACCAAGCATCGGCTACGCGGCGGCGAATAAGTTCTCCTCGCTGAAACCCCACGAGTTCGAGCGGCGCGATTTGCGCCCCGACGACGTTCTCATTGATATTTTGTATTGCGGCGTGTGCCATTCCGACGTTCACCAGGTCAAGAACGAGTGGCATAACACCGTTTACCCATGCCTGCCCGGTCACGAGATTGTTGGGCGGGTCCAAGAGGTCGGGCCGGACGTGACGAAGTACAAGGCCGGCGACCTGGTCGGCGTCGGGTGTATGGTGGATTCGTGCCAGTCGTGCGCGGCCTGCAGGGACGGCTTAGAGCAGTATTGCGAAGGGCCGAACAGCTGGACCGCAACGTACAACGGCACGATGAAGCCGGACGGCTCGAACACGTTTGGCGGGTACTCGGATAAGATCGTTGTCAAAGAGCAGTTCGTGTTGCGCGTGCCGGAAAGCCTCGACATCAAGGGCGTCGCGCCGCTTTTGTGCGCGGGCGTGACGACGTACTCCCCGCTCCGCCACTGGAACGTTTCCGCAGGTCAAACCGTGGGCGTGGTCGGGCTGGGCGGGCTGGGTCATATGGCGGTGAAAATCGCGGCGGCGATGGGCGCGCATGTGACCGTCTTCACGTCGTCCGAGGAAAAAGAAGCGGACGCCCTGCGGCTCGGCGCAAAGGCCGTGGTGGAGGAAAAGGACAAGGACGCCTTAGCCGCGCTGGAATCCACGTTCGATTTTATCCTCGACACCATTCCGCAGAAGCACGATATCAATTCGTACATCAAGTGCCTGAAGCGCGATGCCGCGATTGTGCTGGTAGGCGCGCTCGAACCGATCGAGCCGGTCAACAATATGCAGGTCGCGTTTTCCCGTCGCTGTGTGTCCGGGTCGCTGATCGGGAGCCTTGCGGAAACGCAGGAGGTTCTGGACTTTTGCGCCGAACACAACCTCGTTTCCGATGTGGAGATGATTGACATCAAGGACGTGAACGACGCGTTCAAGCGGGTCGAGAAGGGCGATGTGAAGTTCCGCTTCGTGATTGATATGGCGACGCTGAAGGCGGCGGCGGGCGCGGGGTAGCGGGTTTCGCAGATTGAAAAAGTGAACGCGGGTTAAAACCCACGTCTGGGGGCGCGCGGACGCGCCGGGCGTCCTACCGGACG
>CAXUMS010000237.1:0-5409 GCA_964252165.1 uncultured Armatimonadaceae bacterium | reverse complement strand
CGTTCCGTCATGCGCGTGAGTTTCGCGGCGACGGCGCGGCAAGTTTTGGGGCATGGCTGTTCTCGATTGTGCGGCGTCTCGCTTTAGATAAGCGGCGTCAGTTGCGCTTGCCGACACTGTCGCTGGATGCGCCTGAAGCCGAGGGCTTGGCGGGGTTTGGCGGCGCGAGCGCGGAAGACGAGGCGGCGCGGCGCGCGGAACGCGCGGATATTCTGGATGCGCTGGACAGTTTGCCGGAAGAGTATAAAGCCGCGCTGACGCTGTGCGATCTGGAAGACGTGGCGCACGCTGAAGCCGCCCTTGCGCTGGGCAAATCGGTCGCGGCGACCAAGTCGCTTTTATACCGCGCCCGTCGCGCCTTGCGTGACCGCTTGACCGACTTGTGGAAGGACGGTGCGAATCAATGACCTGCGTACGACATGATATAGCCGATTTGATCGGCCCTTATGCGGACAACGACTTGCCGACCGAAGCGCGTAGGCGTGTTGAGGACCACATACTTACCTGCCCGGCGTGCGCTTTCGAGGCGCAAAGCCTTCAAATCGTGCGCGCCCGGTTGCGCGGCGAGGCGGGCGAAACCCTCGCGTCGGATTCGTTCCGCACCCGTGTCCTATCCGCGCTTCACGCCGACAACCCGCACCTGACCGCTACCGACGCCCCCGACGACGCCCCCACGCAGTTCCGATTGCCGATAGGCTTTTAAGGTTCTAACCACAAAGACACAAAGCGCACAAAGAAAAGATGAGGAAGAAGGTCCAAGAGTGTCTTTGGAGTTAGAGCAACTTGCAAATCAAGCGATTGGAGCGGCCCTTGAAGTTCATAAAGCGTTAGGGCCAGGTTTTTTGGAGGCGGTTTATGAGGATGCACTGGCGATTGAGTTAGAGTTGCGCGGCATCATTTTTGTTCGACAAGCCCCTGTTTCCGTGACATACAAAGGTCAGAAAGTTGGCGAGGGCAGGCTGGATATATTAGTAGATCAAAAACTGATACTCGAACTAAAATCCGTTGAATCCTTAACGGCGGTTCACACTGCGCAACTCATGTCATATTTGAAAGCGACAAAACTTCATCTGGGTCTTCTTATCAACTTTAACGTCCCCCTTCTACGTGATGGACTAAAACGAATTGTCCTTTAGTTCTCCTCTTTTCTCTTCTTTGTGTTCTTTGTGTCTTTGTGGTTAAAAGTTTTCTTTCCTGAGGTTAAACAGTTATGCAAGCGATTTGTCCGCGTAAGGATTTATATGAGGCCGTGCAAACGGTCGGACGCGCCGTTTCCGGGCGCTCGTCACTCCCGATTTTGTCGCACCTTCTGGTCGCGCCGCAAGGCGATACGCTCCGTCTGACCGCGACCGATTTGGAAATGTGGATGGAATGCTCGCTTCCCGCGCGCCTTCAGGCCACGCTCGATGACGGCGAGGACACCGGCTTCACAGCCCCAGCGCGCGTGTTTACCGAGATGCTGGGCGCGCTTCCCGACGCTGATGTGTTGATTGACCGACCGTCCGGCGGAAACAAGGTGCAGGTGCGATGCGCGCGGTCGGATTATTCCATTCTTGGTTTACCCGCCGAAGAGTTCCCCGCCCCGCCCGATGTCACGCCGACCGCGACCTTCACGATTGGCGGCGAACTGCTCCGCGACATGATCCGGCACGTCTTGTTCGCGGTCGCGACCGACGAAACCCGGCCCATTTTGACCGGCGTTTTGCTTATCCTTAAAGAAGGCGAACTGAAAATGGTCGCGACCGACACGCACCGGCTCGCGGTGCGCGCCTCGAAAATCGAGGGCGACGGCGAAGGAACCGCGATTATTCCGGCCCGCGCGATGAACGAGTTGCTCCGGCTTGCGGGCGATGATGACAGCGTGATCGTGTCGCTCGCGCAGGGGCAGGCGCGTTTTGAAATCGGCACGACAACCATGATCACGCGTTTGATCGAAGGACAGTTCCCCAACTACGAGCGCGTAATTCCCGCCGGGCATGACCGCAAACTGACCCTGGAAACCGGCGAGTTCGTCAAGGCGGTTAAACGCGCCGCGATTGTCGCGCGTGACAACGCAAATCGTGTGGTTTTGGAAACCGAAGGATCGCAGTTGGCCCTTTCGGCGGAAAGCGGGACAGTCGGATCGGCGCGCGAGGAGATCGAGGTCGCGCGCGAGGGCGATGATATTCAAATTGCGTTCAACGCCAAATATCTGGTGGATGTTTTGAATATTGTGGAAACCGAAGGCGTGGTTTTGGAGCTAACCGAGCCGCTACGCCCCGGAATTTTGCGTCCTATCGGAGACGGCGCGGGCGATTATCTTTGCGTTTTGATGCCGATGCAGGTGATTTAAGCGCGAAATAATTAGCGCAAAGCGAGCAAGGCCCCAAAGTCTTGCTCGCTTTTTTTGTGAGCCTGTTTTTGAAGCCTAAACGAGATTATTACCGCATCATACGATATTAATATAAAGGTCAAATAAACAAGTTAAAGATTTGGAAAGCGCATCACGGAAAGCCCGAATCGCTTTACATTCTTCAGGAAGGTAAACTACGGGCGGCCTTTTTTTAACAAGGGCCTGCAATCCGCAGCATCAGTATGAACAAGCGAACCGCGGCAGTTGCAACAGAAAACACGACGCCGGAAAATGGCGTCTCGCAAATCGAGGGTGAGACCCCTCCGGCGCGGCGGCGTCCGGGCCGCCCCAAAGGCTCCACGAAAGCCGTAACGGAAGCGATGAAGGCAAGCGACGGAACGGACCCAGCAAAAAAAGTGCGGCGCAAACGCCGCGCCGTTACGCCCGTAGATACTGCGGCGGAAACCGCGAAAATTGTCGAGGCCGCATTAAAAAGCCGAGGCGCGCAGGGAGCGATGCAGGACGACTTGCAAATTATTGTAGATTGGGCGCGCACGGTTCGCACCGAAGGCGACGCCCTGAAGGATTTTGCCGACCGCCCGCGTCGCCAAAAAGTGGAGTCGTATTCCGAACGCCTCGCTCGCTACGAGATGAACCGCGCTTTACTCGACAGCGTTCTTGCGGGAATGGTTATCCTCGATGTTCAGAACGGCGCGATCCGCTTTCTCCACGCGGAGCAGGGAACCGCAAACACGGCGCCGATGGTAGCATCTCTTCCCACTGAGTGATCAAATTAGAGGAGGCGGAGAGAGTGAAGCGGCGCATAAGCCGGAAGGTCTACGTGTCGCTTTCGCTTTGTAACCGTTTCGTCGCTCACAGCCGCTTGATTGGCATTTTCAAGTTCGCTGTCCAATTCGCCGCGCGGGGACGCCGCCCCAAATCTCGTAAGCGGGAACCGATTTGGTGACAACCGCGCCCGCCGCAATGACGGCTCCGCTTTCGATTCTAACGCCCTTTAAAACAACTACATTTACCCCAAGCCAAACATCCTCTTCAATTGTGATAGCGGCCTCCGCTCCTTCTTGCCCTCCGATCAACTGGGACTTTATCATCCCATGATCGTGATCTATGAAACGACAGCCGGAGGCGATTAATGAGTTTTTCCCGATTGACAGGCTACGCCTAATGTTGAATTCGCAACCGCGCCCGATAAAAACCTGATCAGAAATAAGAATGGAAGGCCCTGGTGACCAGATGCCGTCGTATTTGAAGATGACGTCGGGTTCGATTAGACACTTGTTCCCTATGCTAACTTGATGCGGCCACGTAATATACAGGGACGAGAGCGCGACGCCGGTTCCAAAGGTGGCGCCTTGCGCGGTCCAATACAGTCGTCGGAAAAAACTGCGAATTGTGTTGCCGCGCTCGCGTAGTCGAAAAAAAATCTTTTGAACGTTTTTCATTTGAACGGGGTGTTGATAGCGCGACGACCTTCTTTGGGTTTCTTGGTCCAATGAGGCCAGATGCGGCGCGATGGCTTTTCGGCGTAGGTATCCCGGGTTTCGGCGATGGCGGCCATCAATCGCGCGCCTGCCGTATTGCGGTCGGCGTCGCGGGACAGCGTGAACGGCGCGCCAAACGCGACCGTGATTGCGTGACGATGCACTTTCCCTTTCCCGTCCAGCATTTTGTTCGAGCCGGACACAAACACCGGCACGACCGGGCAACCGGTGCGTGTTGCAAACAAGGCGGCCCCCGCCTCCGCTTCGCCTAAGTTGCCGTCCACGCTACGCGTGCCTTCGGGGAAGATGCAAACCACGCGGTTGTCGGCGAGAAGCGCGAGCGTGTTCTTGAACGCCGCCCGGTCCGATACCCCGCGCCGAACCGGATATGCATCCACGCCGCGCAACAAAAACCCGAGCGGCTTTATCTCGAACAATTCGGCCTTACCCATAAAGGCGACCCGGCGCGGGCAGGCGTCGCCGATAGAAACCGGGTCGAGGTACGAAACGTGATTCGAGACGAGTAGAACCGGGCCGGTTTTCGGCACGTTTTCCTCGCCCTGGACGCGAAGCCCGCCGAGCGCGTTGAGGAAAAGTAACGATGCGCCCTCCAGCAACCAGTACGTGTCCGGCGTGAGTCTGTCCGTGGCGGCGGCGGGGCGGGTTTTCGCTTTATCCGCTGTGACCACGCCGCCGTTTGCGGACTTGTTTTCACCGTCGCCGACGCTGTCGCTCACCCGCCGTCCGGCCTTTGCGCGTCCACAATTTGAAAGATTTGCTCGGCGACCTGTTCGGGCGTCAAGCCGTCCGAGTCCATCAGTACAGCGTCCTCAGCGGCGATAAGCGGCGAAACGGCGCGCGTCGCATCACGGCGGTCCCGCTCATCCTGATCGGCGCGCACGGACTCCAATGACGGCGCGGCTTGTCCACGAGCGAGAATATCGCGGTGACGGCGCGCGGCCCGCTCCTGCGGCGACGCGGTTAAAAACACCTTCACTTCGGCGTGCGGGAAAACCACCGTCCCGATGTCGCGCCCTTCCATCACCACGCCCCCTTGCGCGCCCAGCATTTGTTGCTGTTGCACCAGCGCGGCGCGCACGCCGGGAATGGCGGACACCACCGAGGCAAGCGAGGCGATTTCCGGCGTGCGGATTTCAGACGTTACTTCCTCGTCGCCCAGGAAAACGCGCTGATCATCGCTGTCCGCATCGGATGCGGCGGGGGCGAAGACGATAGGAGCGGAACGAGCGAGAGCGGCGATCTGATCCGGCTCATCTTCGCCCACGTTGTTGCGCCGCGAAAGAAGCGCGACCGTGCGGTACATCGCGCCGGAGTCAATGTACAGGTAGCCGAGTCGCGCGGCAAGTCGCCGCGCCACCGTGCTTTTTCCCGCGCCCGCCGGGCCGTCAATAGCAATTGTCCAGGGTTTACGCATCAAGGAAAAGGATAGGCTATAAACCGCAAAAGGGCAAGAGGAAAGAGCGGATAAACAGCAGTCTACTTAATGCCGAGGGGCTAAAGCCCGCTCGCTAAGCGGCGCGAAGCGCGCCACAATCCCGCTGAAGCGGGAAGACA
>CAXUMS010000236.1:4333-5414 GCA_964252165.1 uncultured Armatimonadaceae bacterium | reverse complement strand
CGATTGACTAAATCGCTCATGCCGCGCGGCACCCGCTCAAAGCCGCGGGCGGCTCCAACCTAACGTTGGATCGGTCATTTTGATATTGCGACGGGTTTGTCCGTTTTTCGCTCTGACGAAAAACAGACAAACCCGTCGCCGAAGCAAACATACGGTCAAGCGTTAGGCTTGAGCCGCCCGCGGCTTTGAGCGGGTGCCGCGCGGCATGAGCGATTTAGTCAATCGCAAAGCAGACGCTAACGACAAGACAGAACAAGCATTAGAACAGGTGGTTGGTTTTTGATGGGTTATCCTTCGAGTGTGGACGTGGCGATTGTGGGGGGCGGTCATAACGGGTTGGTGTGCGCGAATTATTTGCAACGGGCCGGGCATTCGGTTTGCGTGTTTGAGCGGCGGGGCATTGCGGGCGGGGCGGTTTGTACGGAGGAGATTTATCCCGGTTATAAGTACGATGTCGGGTCGTCCGTTCATATTATGGTGCATCAAACCCGGATCGTGGAAGAGTTAGGACTGACGAATTTCGGGCTGGAGTATTGCCGGATGGATCCGTGGGCGACGTACCCGTTGCCGGACGGGTCCGGGCGGGCGATTTGTTTCCATACGAGTTTGGACGAAACGTGCGACAGTATCGCGCAGGTATCGCCGAGCGACGCGATTGCGTACCGGGACTTTATCGCGCGGTGGACGGCGGTCGCGAAGGGGACGTTCAAGGCGTTTTTGGCCCCGCCCACGATGGCGAGTTTGGGGCGTCATTTGGTGATGGCGAAGGGACCGGCGAAGGGGACCGAAGAATCGCTTCGGACCATTTTAACGAGTTATGGGCGGTTGATCGGCGAAACGTTTACGGACCCGCATATCCGGGCGGCTCTCTCGTGGCTGGGCGCGCAAAGCGGCCCGCCGCCGACCGAGATGGGGAGCGCTCCATTTGTTTCGTGGCACGCTGTGGTTCACGAGACTGGGGCGGCGCACCCGAAGGGCGGATCGGGGATGCTGACGCAAGCCCTCGCGCGGGCATTGGAGGCGGGCGGGGGAACCGTTTGTTTGGATGCGCCGGTCGAGCGTATTCTGGTCGAAGGCGGTA
>CAXUMS010000236.1:0-4323 GCA_964252165.1 uncultured Armatimonadaceae bacterium | reverse complement strand
AAACCGTTCGCGCCAAAGCCGTGGTCGCGGCGTGCCATGTGATGACGACGTTCAAGCGACTTTTGCGCGCCGAGGATGTGCCGGGCGATTTGCTAAGGCGGTTGGATAGCGTGAATATTGGCAACGGGTTCGGTGCGACGGTTCGGTGTTCGTCGTCGGAGTTGCCGGACTACGGCGATGGTTTCCCGTCGAAGACGCATCATGGAATGCAGTTGCTTTGCCCGTCCGAAGATTTTCTGCGGGATGCGTACGCTGACTATGTTTCCGGTAAGCCGTCGCGCAAGCCGCCGGTTCTCGCCATGACCTTCTCGCCCATTGACGACACGCTCGCCCCGCCCGGCAAGCACGTTCTATCACTATGGACGCAGTACTATCCGTACCGCCGCCGTGACGGTCGCAACTGGGACGACTGCGCGGGCGAACTCGCCGACGGGGTATTCGATACGCTGTTTTCCTATGCGCCCAATCTCAAGGGCAAGATCGAGAACGTGTACGTGCAAACGCCGCTTGAGTTGGAGCGGCGGTTGGGGCTTATTCAGGGCAACGTCATGCATATCGAGATGAGCCTTGATCAGATGTTCTGCTTCCGCCCGCTTCCCGAACTGTCAACCTATACAACGCCGATCCCAAGCCTGTTTTTGTGCGGCGCGAGTACGCATCCGGGCGGCGGCGTTTTCGGGGCGTCGGGCCTGAACGCCGCCGCCGTGGTCGCTCGGCACTTGCGAACGGGATGGCGAAGATTTATGCCATTCTGACAACATTTCGCTGTGGAACCTTTCCGCTTCTTGATGGTAAATAATAGTAGATGATTAGGAGATGCGACGCAAAGCGGCGTCGCTTCCCAGTTGATTTACAGGCGAGACAACGAAAGGTTTTTGCGGAATGCGTATACAAAGTTCGGTTTTAGTTCATTTGGGTTTTGGTAAGTATGTCCGCTCGGATCAGGTAACCGCCGTGGTGCCGATTGAAGAAGAGCGCGGCCCGGGCCGTAGAACGTTTGTTCATGTGGAAGGGCGACTTGACCCGCTGGTCGCATCGCGCGGCGAGGACACGATTGTGCGCGATTTGGTGCAGGAGCCGCGTGAGGTGATGCAGTCGCGTCAGCAACAGGAAATATTGCGTGACCTGCTCCAAGATTTGGGCGGCGTTAATGGCACCGTGCGACGTATCGCCCGCGATGAAGGTTTAGACATGGACCTGTTGGAGCGGCGCATCCGGGACGCTGTAACGCAGGAAGAAGCCGTATAACAAAAGTTGAGTTCGTCACAAACGCCGTGCAAGTTTTGCATGGCGTTTTTTCTTTTTGCGCCTGGAAACGCTTGACAGCGAACGCTCGTTCACGCCATACTAACGAACAAGGAATACAAGTGTTCGCACGGAGGAGAGCAAAACGGCGTGAGCGAAAAAAGACAGTTCGTGAGCAGTTTGCGCGACGGCGATGCGGTTGCGGATGTGTTCGCCGTGGTTCAGGCGACCGTCCGGGAGTACCAGCCGGGCAAGACTAAGATTGATTTTTGTCTCGCGGATAAAACCGGTACGATAAACGCCGTACGCTGGTCGCCTGCCCGGCATGAGCAGGAAGACGCCGCCCGGCTTCGCTACGCTTTTGCGCGAGGCAAGGTTGGGGATTACAAAGGCAAGGCGCAAGTCGCATTGCCGGATGGTCTGGTTTCTGTACCTGACCCCAGCGATTTATCGTTGTACTTGTTATCGTCGCCGTTTTCGCTTGACGATTTGAAGCGCCGTTTCCTCGCGCACAGGCGAAGCGTTAAAGACGTTGCTTTATCCGCGCTTTTGGACGCTGTTTTTGGGGACGTTCGTCTTTGGGAGCGGTTTGAAATTTTCCCCGCCGCGAAGTCAAATCATCACGCTTTTCGGCATGGCCTGCTTCAACATACGATAGAGGTCGCTGATCATGCCGCCGCGATGGTAGCGGCGGACCGCTTCAGCGACAACGGCGTTTCGTACGACCTGACGGTAACCGGCGCGCTTTTGCACGATATTGGTAAGATTGAAGAATTGGAGCCGGACGGTTGCGGCTACGATTTCAGTGTCGCGGGAAACTTGAACGGTCACGTACTTTTAGGCCGCGATATGGTTTTGATACGAATTTGCCGGTTAGGAAAAACGTTCCCGCCTTTGCTTCGTCACAGTCTTTTGCATATTCTCGCCTCGCACCACGGTAAATGCGAGTTTGGCGCGCCGGTGACGCCGCGCTCGGCGGAAGCGCTTATTGTGCATTACGCCGATGATTTATCGGTAAAACTCTGGGCGATGAACGAAGCGCGGCGACAGGCGGCGGAAGGCGCCGAATGGTCGTCCCATCCGTGCTTACAGGAAAGCGCGCAACTTTCTCCGCGCAAGTTGTATGTCGGCCCTTCCGGGTCGTTGAACCCCGATGCGGAACCTCTCGTGACCGCACCGTCGCCCGCGCCGGTGCGCTCGACGCGCGAGAAACGTGTGGAATGGTCGCTTACGTGTCCGTGGAACAAAACGGGTGGGGCGCCGGACGGTCAAATTTTTGCGGTTGTTCGGGTCAACGTTCTGGGCCGGATCGCGGCGGGCGTTCCGCTTCTTGCGGAAGAAGATAGCAATGAACAAATCGAGGTCGAAGGCGCGTTCGGCGCAGGGCCGTTTTTCGCGCTACGCGTTTCCGGCGACAGCATGATTGATGACGGAATTGAGGACGGCGACGTTCTTATCGCGCGACAGCAGGATGCGCCGGATGAGGGCGATATTGTTGTCGCCGAAATAGCGGGCGGCGCGACCAGCGCGCGGGACGGGGCGACGGTGAAGCGATACGGCCTTGCGCCGTCGGGACAGCCGGTTCTATTTCCGTCGAACGCCGCCTACGCGCCGATTGAATTGGAACCGGGCGAAACCCTTCGGATTCGGGGCGTCGCGGTGGGCGTTGCGCGACGCTCGCCGGTTTGACCTTCTATTATTTGTTGGGCGCGAACAAAACCCGCGCGGCGGCGGGCGCCATCTTCTCGTTCGAGTGACCGACGCCGGGGACCGTCACGATTCGCCATCCGAGTTTGGTACTGCGTTTTTTCGCCTCGGCTTGCGCCGTGGCGAGAAAGAACTTACCGCGCGCAAACCGGAACAATCCCTGCTTATCCGCTTCCGGCCCGTGGTACAAATCCGGGTCCTGGGCGTCCGTGTCGTTCTCGCCGAGCAGAATAATCACGTCACGCTGTAGCGCTTTTGCGAGATCGTTCGCGCTCACCGGCGTATTCTTCAAACTAAACGGGAATGGGTCCGCCGCCGCGTCGCCGGTTAAGGCGGGAAGGGTGTAGTAGCCGCTATTCGCCGTGACCGCGCGCGCGTACCGAGCATTGGGAAGCGTCAAAACCAGGCGGTGAACGAACTGACCGCCTGCCGAATGCCCGTAGATAAAATACTGCGCCGACGTGTTACCGGGAAGCAGAATAGACAAGCGGATATTTCGCGCGCCCAATGCCCCGTTGCGCCCTATTTTCGTTGCGCTCGTTGCGCTTGTTGCGACAGACCGCACAATCACCACCTGTTTGTCGCCGCGCACCGTGAGCGTGTCGCATCCGGCGTCGGTTTCGACCCAGGCGTTCTCGTCAATTCCAATGCCGATTTTGATGCGCTCGGGATTGCTCAAAACCATGTTGACCAACCGTTGCATACGTTCGCGTTTCAAAAAATGACTGTCCACCAAAACACCGTTCAGCAACCCGAGACCGGGCGCAAACGCGACCGCGCCGCGCGTCATCACGGTTCGGTCGCCATCGCTGGTGGGCATACACTCGCCCATGAGCGAAGCCCCCGCGCTCGAACCGCCCGCCGTTGCGCTCCGTCGCAGTACGACATCCCGCACGGCGGCAAGAACGGCGGGTGTTCCAACACGGGCCATCAAGCGGTTTTGATCGCCGCCCGGTATCCAAACCCCGCGCGCGGTTTCCAGAGCCTTGAGGACGCTCGCGATGCTGTCCGGCGCAATGACGTTTCGTGCGCCGTTCTCGCGCAGAAACGATGTGGACTGCGCGGCTTTGGCCGGGGCGTCCTCGGCGGTTTGCGCCAGAACCAAGATCGGCGCATCCGGCTCGCCCGCCCGCGCGATAAAGGTTCGCGACGCTTCCGGCGCGGTCGCGCCGCCGCCATGAATAATGAGATGGCTCGGCATTTGTTATCTTTCCTTGTAGAAGACAAGCCGAAGACGACATGTTTTGGGCATACCGCCCGTCGTGTCAGTCATTATCGTCCTCCGCCGCCCCCGCTGCGGTCACCCGCTGGGGCGGAGCCGTTCGTTTCCCGGTACGACGTTTCCGTATTGCAACCGGAGGTAGCGGCGAC
>CAXUMS010000235.1:0-5423 GCA_964252165.1 uncultured Armatimonadaceae bacterium | reverse complement strand
GGCGGTGTGAAGGCGGCGAGTTCCGCTTCGGTGGTGGGGGGCTTGATGGCGCCGGACGTGATTTGACCGCGCAGGGCGTCTATCTTGGCGAGGGTGGGCGCGGGGATGTCTTTTTTGGTGAACTTCATCGGGGATAGCCCGACGCCGTTTTCCGCGAGGCCCAATGTTACTGTGCCGGGCTTGAACTGGTCGCTCGAAACCGCCTTGCACACATCGTAAACGGCCACATCCACACCCTTCACCATCGAGGTAAGAACGCGTCCCGGCGCGTCGCCGTCCTGGTCCTTGTCCACGCCGATAGCGTAGAAGCCCGCGCCTCGGTTTTGGATCGCGCGGATCACGCCGATGCCGGTGGAACCGGCGGCATGGTAGATAATATCGGCCTTCGACCCCATCTGCGAGTTCGCCAACGACTGCCCTTTCTCCGGGTCATTGAACGCGCCCGCGTAGCCGACCAACACTTTTATTTGGGGGTTGGTCGTTCGCGCGCCCGCCTTGTAGCCCACCTCGAATTTTTTTATCAGCGGCGAGTCCACCCCGCCCACAAAGCCGAGCGTGTTGGTTTTCGTCATCGCGCCCGCAAGCGCGCCCGCAAGAAACGAGCCTTGCTCCTCGCGGAACTTGTACGAAACGCAGTTGGGCAGGGCGGGCGCATTGCCGTCAATAATGGCGAATTTCACATTGGGAAATTTAGGCGCGACCTCTTTCAGCGCATCCTCCATCAGGAAGCCGACCGCAAACACCACGGTATAACCATTCTGCGCGAACCGCGTCAGGTTGGTCACGTACTCGCCGTTCTGCTTGGACTCGGTGTACTTAATCTCCGCGCCCAGGTCTTTCCCGGCCCGCTGCATCCCTTCCCACGCCAACTGGTTGAACGACCTGTCCGCGACCCCGCCGACATCGGTGACAAGTCCGGCCTTGATTGTCGCTCCGGCGGGCGCGGGCGACGACGCGGACGGCGCGCCGCCGGTTGCGGTCCCGCCGGTCGCGGGGCCGCCGCCGCCACTCGTGTTGTTCGGGCAACCGGAAAGAAACAGAGCGGCGGGGGGCGCGAGGGCGGCGAGGGCAAGTAAAGACAAGAAACGGCGGCGGGACGCGGGGCTATCGTGACGCAAGAAAATTCTCCAAAAGCGAGCGGCGTTTGAGCGGGGGGATTACGCTTGTTATTATGCCGCAACTTCGCCCGACGAACCACACCAACGGCCTCAAAACGCCCTGCGGGTCAGGTCGGTTCTTGCTTTGTTGCGGTCATCTCATCCCAGCGCGCTTCGAGCAGGCGCGCATAGCGCGCGGGCGGCAGGCCGTACGCGCCGAGAGAATAGCCGTCGTTCAGTTCGATAAGCAGGGTGTCTCCGGAAGCGGTAACGCCTATATCCACACTGTAGGCCGCGACCGGGTCGTTGTACGCGGCGACCACAGCGCGGATAACGTTTGCATCGGGGAAGCGGAGCGGATGGCCCCGGTACCGCCCCACGCCGACCACCTCGCCCCGCGTGACGAAAACGCGCCATTCCGAAACGAACTCGACCACGCCCTGTGCGAGAACCGGCAGGTCGTCGGGAAGCACGGCGGTTTCCAGCAAATCACGAAACGCCGAAACGACATGACCGGTGAACGTTTTCCCTTCGGAAAGCGGCTTGATGAAAACCGGGACGTGCGCAAGCGTCCGCACCTCGCCGAGCGTGGTCTCCCACGACGCGCGCCCCAGAAACGGCGCGCCCCCGCGCGGCAGGAGCAGGTAGGGCGGAAGCGGCGCGCCGATCTGACGCAGAGCCGCGCGCACGGTCGCGATATTACCCGCGACAACCGTGTCGGGCGCGAGCGGCAAATTGGGCAGGTCGGCGCGCGTGAACAAGCGCACGTCGAAGCCGCGAAGCGCGAACCCATCCCACGCGGCGTAGCAGTTGGCGTTCAGCGGAACAAGCGGCGCGTTATCACTACTGTTGTCGGCGGGACGCGCTTCCACAAAGGCGATTTGGGACATGCTTTTGATATATCCAATCGTTTCGGTACGCTGTTTATGCTGTGTTTATTAAATTTTCACACGCCATTAGGGTTGGCGTAGGTTGTTGAACGCACCACAATTGGTTTACGGCAAACGAGAGCTACTCGCGGTCGAAAATGGTGGATGTCATGTGCGCGGCGGTGGGCCGGAAAAGTGATTAGGATTTAACACTTCTGGGGTTAGTGAACGAAGCCGTCAAAAATATTCTATAATTACCGCCCGTTGCAAGATATATAGCTAACATTTGCGGTATATTAGACGTGATGAAGGAGGTCCGCAAACGCGGAACGACGCGTGGGCAATCGGCGAACGGAATTGAAACTTTCAAGATATGTAGGTCGCAACTTTAATCGAACCGCGCCATTGCTCCCGTCGATCTCCCTCGGGTTTAAGGCACTCGCCTCAACCCCTGAAAACAACTTCGGGCTTAGGATGCGATAGCATCCTAAGCCCGGATAGAACAGAGGATACTGTCCTTGTAATCACTATGAATAGCTTGCCTTATCCAGAGGAGATGGCTGTTCATAGCAACCGCATTGTACAGAAAAAGGCTGTCATAGGCAAGTCATCCGTTGTGCGGCGTTTTGCCGTAAGGAGGGCCTATAACATGACAATGCTAATGTGGGACTGGAAACACTTGGCATTAAGTAGAAAATGCTTCCGGTGATCTGAAGTCACCGGAAGCAATTAAAGGCCCGGCACTCACGCGAGTGCCGGGCCTTTAATTGTTTACATAGCAATGAGACAAACAGTGGTCAGTGATTTGATCTTCTCGTTTCAGAACAGCGTTTTAGTCGGTTCTTTTCTCACATCAATGACCTTTTTGCAGGCGGCTTTGATCTCGGCGACAGAGACGCATGGGCGTCGTCGCGCCATGCTTGAACCGCTACTGCATCGCCTATAAGGAGCGTTCCGCTCTCGCAACTAACGCCGCCGCGATGTTCTAATTCCACGCTCTCGCCCCCTTATAATGTCGTTGTTATAATGAAAAGCCCGCGCGCAAAATCACCGAACGGGGCGTTTCGCGCGCGGGCCAGCCAAACTGAGCGGGGCGATTAGCCCTTGTCAATCGCCATGCCGCGCACGTCCTCGTTGGCCTGACCGACCGCCTCGGCGAGGCTCGGGTGCGCGTGAACGGTCCGCATCAATTCCTCGACCGTGTTTTCGAGTTGGATGGAGACAACCGCCTCGTGGATCAGGTCGGTGGCGTGCGCGCCGATGATATGAACGCCCAAAATTTCGCCGTACTTGCCGTCCGCGACCACCTTGACAAAGCCGTCGCGCTCGCCTATCGCCATCGCCTTGCCCAGGTTACGGAACGGGAACGACCCGACCACGACATCAAAGCCCCGGTCGCGCGCGTCCTGCTCGGTCAAACCAACCGCGGCGACCTCCGGCTCGGTGTAAATACACGACGGAATCGCCTTGTAGTCCATCGTTTCCGCATGACCGCAGATATTGGCGGCGCACACCAAACCCTCGGCGGTCGCGGTGTGGGCGAGACCGCCGCCGGTGACATCGCCAATCGCCCAAACCGTTGGCGCAGTCGTCCGCATTTGGGCGTCCACGGGCAAGGCGCGCTTGTTCAGCGGCGTTCCGAGCGTGACCCCAACGGCCTCTAAATTCAAGCCTTCCGTCCAGGGAAGGCGACCCGTGGAAACCAGAACCGCATCGGCGGACAAGACCGACTCGTTCTCGCCCTTGCCGTCGGTGTAGTAGACGGCGCGTTTGCCGTTCTCGCCCGTCTCGACACGGGTAACGCGAACGCCCAGTTTGATCGTCACACCCTGCTTTTTAAGCGTTTTTTCCAGTTCCGTGGACATGTCCTTGTCCATCGTCGGGATGATGCGATCCTGCATCTCCAAAATCGTACAGCGCGTTCCCAAGCCGTTGTAAACGTACGAGAACTCGCACCCGATCACGCCGCCGCCGATAATCACCAACTCGGCGGGAACCGTCTTGGCGGCGACCGCCTCGTTGCTGGTCCAGATCGGGCCGGACGCGAGCGAGCCGTCAAGGGCTTTGCGCTTGACCTCTTTGTTGCCGGTGAAAATGTCGGCGTCGCTGATGCCCGGAATGGGCAGGCGGGCCGGGACGCTCCCGGTCGCGATCACGATGTTGTTCGTCGTGATTCGTTCTTTGGAGCCGTCGGGTCTGGTCACCTCGACCGTGTTGGCGTCCACAATCGCCCCGGTCCCCTCGACATGCTTGACGCCGTGCTTTTTGAACAGGTAGCCCACGCCGCCGACGAGTTGCTTGACGACCTTATCTTTGCGTCCCATAACGGCCCCAAAATCGAAGCCGATATTCTCCGCCGTCAGGCCGAAGTCTTTGGCGTGCTTGAGCGTGTTCAGGGCCGCGACGCTCCCGATCATCGTTTTGGTCGGGATACAGCCCCAGTTCAGGCACGTTCCGCCCAGGTTATCGTTCTCGATACACACGACCCGCGCGCCGTACTGGGCCGCGCGAATGGCGCACGGGTAGCCGCCCGGTCCGCCGCCGATCACGACCACATCGGCGTCGCGCCCGTCCTGAAAATTCGCAATCGTCGCCGTTTTCCCGCTCGATGCGCTACCGGTTCCCGCCATAGTTACCACTTCCTTAAAAATCGTGTTGGTGACGCCGCGCGCTTCTCCGGCGACGCAAAACGCATCGGTTCGGGCAGGCACGGCAAAAACGCGGCGTCGCCCGTTTCTGCAGAAACCATGCGCGCCGCGCCCGTTCATCTATATAAAAAGTATAGCACAGCGAGCCATACGGTTCCAACGCCCCGCTCTTTATCCGGCGCCGCTTTCAGGGAGGGCGTCATGGCGGAGGAAGTTCACCGGGTCGTGTTCGCAGTACTGTTAGGGCTTCTGGTCAAGAAGTGTATCCCGGCTGATGAACTGCCCCACAGCGGCATCGTAGCACCGCGCGGCGATATGCGTCAGGCCCGCGTCGCCGTCGTCCCGGTAGCCGCTCGTTGCGCCGAACCCGTACTCCCCAGTTGTTCCCGACGAGGCCACGGTTTGACCGAACGCTTCCGTGTTTTGCGAAGAGGTGACCGCACCCGTTGCGCTTGTGGTTTGACGTACGCTTCCCAAGCCGTCGTACAGGTTCACGTCGCCGTTCTTACCGATCAAGCCGTTGCCGTACGTGTACGAGGCTGTAAACGCCACTCTTTATTTTTTCTGTATGAATAGACCAAAGAAGATCACGCTCAACAACAATAAACAAGCAGTTGAGAACAAAATATTTTGTTCTTTTATCACAATTAAGAAACAGAATAGCACTATGAAACCCGAAACACTAAGCGCAAAATTTCTAACCATGTTTATTCTCTCCTTACATTCTTATGCTGTGGTCGGTCGTGGCTCCGACGATGTTGTCGGGGTAGATTAGGTTTATGGTTTCCGAACTTGTCGCCTGTTCCGAG
>CAXUMS010000234.1:0-5529 GCA_964252165.1 uncultured Armatimonadaceae bacterium | reverse complement strand
CGCTTTAGCGGGATCATGGCGCCGCGCCCGGTAGCGAGCGGGCTTGAGCCACTCGAAAACCTGCCAAACGGTAACAAATTGCGTGAGAGTAGCGCGCCGTGTCAACTACGGACGCGCGCCCGCAATCGTTCAAACACGGACGGAACCGGCGGCGCGCCAAGCGCCGCTTTGATTACCTCCGCCACCTCCTGCGGCCCGAGAACCGACGTGTCCACGGTTATATCGTAGGGGCCATGCAAGTGAACCAGATCGTACTGCGAGCGCGAGTAGCCGGGCTGTCGGTCGCCGCGCGCTTGTTCGCGCCGCTCGACCACATCGAGCGGGCAGTAGACGCCGACATAGAGCGCGTCAATGCCGTCAAGGGCGTCGGCCTGCTCGTGGAGCCATTCGCGTTTCAGGAAGCCCGCGTCCGCGAGGACGTTGTTTCCCGCGAGCGCGAGGGCGCGGATGCACTGATACCAGCCCGTTAAAAAGCCTGCGAGCCGCGTGTCCGCGTCCCATGACGGATGCGGCCTTTCCTCCGGCGTCGGGTTCCACATCTCCGGGACGCGCCATGTCGGCTGCATCATCGTGAACGTGTCCATCTCCATGTGCCACCAGTATTCGTCAAGCGTGGTTTGAAGCGCTTTACAAAGCGTACTCTTGCCCGCGCTTGATGGCCCGTTCAGCACGATAACCCGCCCCAGCGTTCGTGGTTCGTTCATTTTTGTCGCCCGCCGTGATGTTGCCTTGCTACGCGCGCTTTGGCGCGTGTCATAATACAAAGCATGAATCCAAACGAAATTGAAGGATTGGTCACACTTCTTGACCAACTGCGCGAAGCGGACAAAGACCTGCGCGTGTTCGGCGCGGACTGGCATCAATACGAACTGGAGCCAACGCTTACGGAAGCGGAATTACAGGACTTTGAGCGCAAGCATCAGATCAAACCTAAAGGCATAACGCTTAACCCGAACTCACGTTATTTATAGATGGAAGGGTGTGACCTGATTACAAAACTATTTCTTTATGTAAGATTGCAGTACATCGTTCATCTGTGCAAAGATGAAGGCCGTTAGTTGTGCTTCGGCTATAAAAAAATCACGTTGGTCTATCTCTCCGATTCCCCGCTTAGCCACCAGCGCACCATAGACAAACAAGGAAAACACCCCGAAAGCCTCAGCATACTCTCCATGCAATCTACGTAGATTAGCCTCCGAGTGACCATCTTCTGAATGCAAGAAGTCTTCAAAATACGTGATTTCTTTAATTCCCCAGTCGTCCAAAGACCAGAAATTCCCAAATCCCAAACGCGCCGCTTCTAACGCCCTTTCTTCATAGGTTTCTTTATTTTCTCGAACGAATGCGACCACATCAGGGAACGCTTTATACATCTCCTCAATAAACGCCCATGCGTTCCACATATTATTCCCACTCATTATTTCACCCTCGCCACGTCGTTACATCCCGCCGCGCATGGTTTTCCACATCGCCTGCGTTCCCTGCTCGCCGCCGTTCGGTTCGGCGTCGCGGGTTTTTATCATATTTTCTAAGACCATGCGCGCGGCGGGCAGTTGAACGCCCTGCGCTTCGGCGGCTTCGAGCGCGAGGCGCAGGTCCTTGATCTGATGGTCAATTTTGAAGCCGGGCGCAAAGTCGTCCTTTGCGATACGCGGTCCCAAATTCGCCCACGACCACGAACCCGCCGCGCCCGCGCCCACGGCGTCCAAAACTGCGTCGAGGTTGGCGCCGGACGCCTGGGCGAGCAACAGGCCCTCGCAGACGGCTTCGAGGTTGACCGCGCCGACCACCTGATTGACCAACTTCACGGTTTGCCCCAGACCGACCGGGCCGCAGTGAACGATCTTTTTGCCCATCGCCTCGAAGACGGGCAGGCAGGCGGCGAAATCGGCTTCGCTTCCGCCCGACATGATGGACAGCGTCCCCTGCTCCGCGCCCCATGACCCGCCGGACACGGGCGCATCCGCAAAGCCCGCGCCTTTCTCGCCTAAAGCGGCGGCGATGCGCCGCGCGCAGTCCGCGCCGACCGTTCCCATGTCCGCGCACACCAGACCAGGCCGGGCCGCCTCCAAAACGCCGTTGGGCGCAAGGTACACCTGCTCGACATCGGGAACATCGGAGACCATCGTGACGACAATATCGGACGCTTCCGCGACGGCGCGCGGCGTGTCCGCGACTGGGCAACCGACCTCTCGGGCGAGTGCGTCCGCTTTAGGGCGCGTCCGGTTGTACACGGTGAGCGCGAAGCCCGCGCGGGCGATGTTGCGCGCCATCCCCATCCCCATCAGGCCCAGACCGATAAACCCGACGCGCCCTTTGCTGTGGTTTTGTTCGTTCGCCATGTGCGTTCCCTTTGCTACTTTTCCAGTCGGGCGATAACATCGCCGAGTTGTTGCAGAAAGCCGCCCCGGTCGCTGACAACCGGCGGCGCGGCTTGCACGGCGCGCAGGGCGGGCAGGGCGGATTTTTGACCGCGCTCGCCCAGCGCGGTCGCGGCGCGCGAAACAAGTTGCGCGTCCCGGTCCTTCAGCGCGGCGAGAAGGGCCGTTGTGGTTTGCGGTTCGTCCGCCTTGACGCTTCCCATCAGGGTCAACGCCGCACGGCGCAACTCGAAATCTTGCGCGGGCGCGCTTGCGGCGGCAAGATACGGCGCGGCGCGCTCCGGCGCTTTCTCAGTTAATTGACCGAGCGCGGTGAGGCGGATAACCTCACGGTTCGACGGCATTTGCGCCGCTTTCTCCAACACATCGGCGTTCGCCTTCGCATCCCACGCGGCAAGCGCGCGCAGGGCGGCGACCACGACGCCGTAGGGGGCATTAGGATCAAGGGCAAGCGTACGGAACGTTTGCGTGTCTTCCGGCGTCGCGGGAAGAGCGGCCAACGCTTGCGCGGCCTCGGCGCGCCTATCGTAATTGGGGTGCGTGAGCAGGCGACGGAAAACAGGGCGCAACGCTTCGCGCTTCAGGTCCGCAAGCGGGCTGAGCGAACGAAGCGCGGGGAATTTGCCGTTGTCTTTCAGGTATAAGCCGATTGCCAGTTGAACGCTCGCCTCGTCCGGGTTATCGGCGAGCAGGCGACGCAGGGCCTCGGTTCGGTCGCCGCCGTTCGGGGCGAACTCGGCAATCGCGTATTGCTCGGATTTCGTCCAGTGTAGCGTGGGTATCTCGCGCAGGAAGTCATGGTCCGGGTCGAGCAAAACGGCGTCCGGCTTGCCAAGCGGCGACGGCAAACGGAACTCCTGCGTTGCGGCGTTCAGGCGAACGGCGACACGCGCCATGCTCCGGGTCGCGCCCGCCTCCGCGCCGGGAACAATCCCGATTTTCGCGGGCAGATCGTAGATCGGCGTGCCGTCGCTCGTGTCCTGCGTTTGCTTCACCATGACCACGACCTCGCGCTTGGCGTCGTCGAACGTCCACGCGTAATCGAGAACAGGATGACCGGGCTTGTACACCCACTGATCAAAGAAGCGGGACGCATTGAAACCGCTCGCATCGGTAAGCGCGCGCGACAGGTCGGGAGACTCGACGGGGCGGTGACGGTTGCGCGTCAGATAGAGTTTGATGCCGGAAAAGAAAGCGGCATCGCCCATCTGACGGCGCAACGTGTGTAGAACGGCCCCGCCTTTGGGGTACGCGTGCTGGTCGAACATCGCGCCCTCGGACGGATACAAATTGGTCGCGATAGGCCGCTTGTAACGGCGCGACGAGCGAATATAGCCGGTCATGTCGCCGTCTATCTCGCCCATATACCCGTTCAGGCCCCGGCTATGCTCGAAGTACAGGGCTTGAAAGAACGTCGCGAAACTCTCGTTCAGCCACGTTTGCCCCCAGTCTTTACACGTCACCAGATCGCCAAACCATTGGTGCGCCAACTCGTGGGAGTTGAGGCTCGCCATGTCCCGGAAACCGTCGCGCCGGTCGGTTAGACTTCCGCTGCCGAGTGTGGTCGCGGACACATTTTCCATACCGCCGCCAAAATCGTACATGGCGTTCTGGGCGTACTTGGGCCACGCATACGGCACGCCCGTGATCCGGGAAAAAAAGTCCAGCATATCCGGCGTGTCGCTAAACGAATCATCAATCAGTTTCGCTTTGCCTTTGGGGACCACGTAGTACAAAGGCTTGCCGCGCCATGCGGCTTTCTTGATTTCAAGCGGCCCCGCCGCAAGCGATAAGAGGTACGTTGCATGGGGCTGATCCATTTTCCAGTGGAACGTGTGGGTTTTGGCCGCTTTGTTCGCGGTTTCGCCCACGAGAAGGCCGTTGCCGATAACGCTCCAGCCTTCCTGTACCGTGGTCGTGGTTTCGGTCGTCGCGAAATCGTTGGGGTAATCCCACGTCGGCGCCCAGTCTCGGTTGGACGAGCTTTCGCCCTGCGTCCAGAACCCGACACGGGACGGTTGCGCGGGCGAGCCGTTGATCCAGTGGAAGCCGCCCCCGCCTGCCTGCCCGAAGCCGCCGCCCTGGGCCGATCCGCCCGTGTAGCGCACCGCGACCGTTATGGGCTTCCCCTGCGGGATGGTAGCCGGGGCCGTCACCACGATAAAAGCGCCATCGCGCGTCCACGGCGCCGCTTTACCGTCCACGGCGCAACCTTCGATTTCGAGCGCAGGCCCGGCATGCAGGCGAATCAGGCGCAAGCCGCCCGCACGAAGCGGCGCGAGCGTGTTGGCGGCGGTTCCGCGAAACGTGCGCTTTGCGTAGTTCACGTCGAGCGTCACGGCGAGATGTTGCAGATCGTAATCCCGGTCCGGCGCGTACGTGAGTTTCGCAAGGGGCGGCAGGAACGGGTTGGCGGGGCGCGGCGGGGCGGCCTGCGGGGTCGCGGGCGGCGCGACACCGGGCGGATTTGGTTGCTGGGCGTAGGCCGTGAACGGCGTTTGAAGCGAAAGGGCGAATCCGGCGATGGCGAGTGTGCTGGGGCGAAAAGCGAGGCTATAACGGCGGCGGGGTCGGGCGGGGGAAACAACAAATGTCATTCTTTACTGGTTCGATAGGCGACGGCGGTTTACCTGCGTTTTCTCGGCCACAGGCCCGATGGTTTAAGGAACTGCCGATGATAGAACTGACGCGTCCGGGTACAGTAACAGCAAAGCGAAATCACGGTTTTACATCGCGCCCCTTTTGTCGCCATGCGGGAACCGAAGCCCGCCTTTTGTTGTCCGAGGTAGAGACGCCTCATAAAGATTATGTTTCAACGCCTGCGCGAAGATATCAATACCGTTTTTCGGAAGGACCCCGCCGCCCGCAGTGTGTGGGAGGTGCTGACGTACGCCGGGTTGTGGGCGGTTTTGTTCCACCGCAACGCGCACTTCCTTTGGACGCACGGCGCGAAAACCCCGGCGCGCTGGCTTTCGCAGTGGGCGCGGTTTTGGACCGGCGTGGAAATTCATCCGGGCGCGACGATTGGGCGACGCTTTTTTATTGACCACGGTATGGGCGTCGTGATCGGCGAAACCGCGCAGATCGGCGACGACGTTTTGATGTACCATCAGGTGACGCTGGGCGGAACGTCGCTGGAAAAGGTCAA
>CAXUMS010000233.1:0-5701 GCA_964252165.1 uncultured Armatimonadaceae bacterium | reverse complement strand
CGTCCCGCACCAAAGTGGCGCAAAGTTGTGCGGCGACAGCCGCGGTGGATTCATCCGAGCGCGTGCCGGTAAGCAGAACGACCGGAACCGCATACGCTCCCTTGTGGCGCGGGTGGAGGAAGTTGTAGCCGACTTCGCGGATGGCGTCCTCGGCGGCGGCGGTGTTGACCGCGAGCGGCGCAAGAGCCGATCCGCCCGCGAGGGCGGACGCGGGAAGCGCAACCGGGACGCCGGACGCAAGAAGCGGAACGCCCGCCACTTGCGGCAACTCGGCGAACCCGTCATCCGGCGCGCGGCTTCCGTCGGTTTCGGCAAGGTACTCGGCCAAAATCGCCATACCCACGCTCAGAAACAAGCCGAGGGCGACCGCCATCAAAGCGTTCAAAACCGGCTTGGGGCTGACCGGCTCCCACGGAATACGGGCGGCGTCCAGAATGCGGAGCGTGGGAACATTGGTTTTTTGGTTTTGGTTGATCTGAAACAAGCCCAAATTCGCTTTATTGTACGCTTCGTTTTTGCCGCGTTGCAAGGAAATAAGCGTTTCATACTTCGTTTTAATCGGGGCCAGGTACTGCTGCTCGGCTTCAAACTTGGCGTACTGCGCTTCATTCGCCGCGATCACCTTGCGCGTATTGCGAATCGCGAGTTCGGCTTGGTAAAACTGCGATTGCGCGTTGGAGTAGTCAGGGTTGCGCGCGACCCCTTTGCTTCCAACCGAATACTCGCCTTTTTCATTGCGCACCTCTTGCAGAGCTTCTTCGCGGGCGCTGATACGTCGTTCCACATCGCGCACCTCGTCGGACTCCGGCCCGAAGTCTTCGAGTTTGACCTTTTTCTCAACCCCGAGCGTTTTAATCTCGGCCTTATAACTATCAATCAGCGCGTTCTTGTTCAGCGAGTAGCCGGTAATCAGTTCGGGCGGGATCGTTTTTAGTTGCGCGGCGTAGTCGTTACGACGCGCTTCCAGAACCGGCAAATCGCGGCGGGCATCCTCCAGCACAGACTTCGCCGTGAACGCTTTGGCGGCGCGCTGGACAAAATACGTCGCCGGATCGGAGTTGCCGATGTTGCGCTTGATAAACGCATAAACGTCGGCGTCGGTTTTATCCTTTTCTTTTTCCGCGAGCGCACGCGCTTCGCGAAGCCGTTTTTTAGCGATTTCCGCCTTGCGGTCGGCTTCCTGTTGCGTGGACTCGATATAAATGTTCGCTGTGATGTTGGCGACGCGCGCGGCTTCTTCAGCCGTTTTCGCTCGCGCGGCGATGTCCAGGATTTGCCCGCCCGGTCCGGGCGTAAGTTTGAGACGTCTCACCAGCATTTCCGGATTCGTGTCTGTAAGCTTCGCTTTTTGGATAATCTCCGCCAAAAACCCACGCGACTGAATTTTTTCAATTTCCACGTCGAGCGACGAACCGCCGCTTGTGTTGGAAAGCGCATCCAGAATGTTCGCCGGTACATTGGCGCTCGGCGAGTCCAAAAGAACGCGCGCGGTCGCTACATACGTGGTTTCCATCCGCACCGTAAACGCCCATGCCGCCGCGAGAACCACGACGAACGTAAACAAGGCAATTTTGAACCGGCGGCGCAGAATGCGGGCGATATCGCGTAGCGTAATCGGCGGCGGAATTCGGTCGTCCAATGAAAATTTGTCTCCGTAACGCGCCCCGGCAAGCGCCAGCGGCGAAAGGGGGAAGAAGCGAAAAACAGCGAAAAAGCGGCGAGGCTACCCCTGATGCTATCCGCCAAAATCCACTTTGTCAAGCAGAGTACGCAATAAATAAACAGCAGTTGCTATTCAACAACGCTTATTACACCAAAGGAGGCGGGGACTAACGCGCTTCAGGGTAAGAAGTAGGTCGCCGACTGAATTGGCGTTTCCCACACCTCGACACGGTGAATTGCGCCGCGCCCAAAGTCGAAGCCGCCCAGATGATCGCCGATTAACTTGGCGATATTTTCCGCCGATGGCGACAAAACGGCGAACTCCGGCAACTCATTCAGGCACGTATGGTCGAGACGATCCAGCACGCCATTGAGCGCATTTTTGATGTCGGTAAAATCCACGAGCATTCCCGCGTCGTTGAGTTCCGACCCGCGCACATACACCTGCACTCGGTAATTATGACCGTGCAGGTTCTCGCACCGCCCGTGAAAATTTCGCAGGTAGTGCGCGGCGGCGAACGTTTTTTCCACAACAAGCTCGTACATACTTTGTATGAGCCAGAGAGTTAAGAAGCAAGATAGCAAGATAGTCAGAAAGGCGCGCTTTGCGATGCCCGTCAGGTTCTGATTTTCAACTTTCTTGCTATCTCGCTTCTTAACTCTCTGGCTATCTTCCTACTCCGCGTATCCGGTAAAGCGATTTTGGGCGTCCACGAAAACGATGCGGGGCTTGACGAACTCCGATTCGTCGGTGAGCGCGAAGGTGGCGACGACCACGATGTCGCCGACGCGGCACCGGAGGGCGGCGGGGCCGTTCATGCAGATCACGCCCGAGCCGCGCGGTCCGGAGATCGTGTAGGTTTCCAATCGCTCGCCGTTGGTCGCGTTCCACACATGAACCAACTCGCCCGGCGCCATGTCCGCTTTATCCAGCAAATCCTGGTCAATCGTGATCGAGCCGACATAATTCACATCGGCCTCGGTGATGGTGGCGCGGTGAATTTTGCCCGCTAAAATCTGCCGCAATCGCATAAAACTGTCTTGTCCCAACCGTTTCAAGTATAGCCCGGCGCCCCATTCACCGCAAACACCGCCGTATACGTTTTGTGTTTTGCGGTTCGTTTGGTGAGTGGGTTGTCGTTTTGTGGTTGCCCTACGCGGGCGGCGCCCTTTTCCAGGGGGGACCAGCCACACGCTGGACCGTGTATTGCTTGGGCGACGGGTTTGTCGGTAAAACGCTTTTAGCGTTTTACCGACAAACCCGTCGCCTAAAGAAACAACCGATCCAACGTTAGGTTGGCGCCTCCCCCGGCGTGAGGGGGCGCCGCCCGCGTAGGGCAACCACAAAACGACAACCCACTCACCAAACGAACCGCAAAACACAAAACGTATACGGCGGTGTATCCCTGCTATAATGAAGCGCGAATAGGGCGCGCTTTGGCGCGCGTGGCGGAAACAGGAGCGGCTACGATTTGGAAAGCGTTGAAGTCAAAGGGCTGGTAAAGAAGTACGGCGACAAGACCGTCGTAGACCATCTGGATTTAACGGTTGGCAAGGGCGAGTTCATGGTGTTTTTGGGGCCGTCCGGGTGCGGCAAAACCACGACGCTCCGGTGCATCGCCGGTTTGGAAATCCCGGATGGCGGTGAGATCCGCATCGGCGCGAACGTGGTCACGAACTTCGCGCCCGCCGACCGCGACATCGCGTTTATCTTTCAATCGTTCTCGCTGTACCCGCACATGACCGTGCGCGAGAATTTGGCGTTCCCGCTCCGGGCCGTGAAAACCGCGCCCGGCGTGATTAATGAGCGAGTGGGAAGCGTGGCGGGCGTTTTGCACATCGAACACCTTTTGGACCGCAAGCCCGGCAAACTTTCGGGCGGCGAGATGCAACGCGTCGCTATTGGGCGCGCGATTGTGCGACGCCCGCAGGTTTTCCTGATGGACGAGCCATTAACCGCGCTCGACGCCAAACTCCGAACCGAAATGCGGGCCGAGATCAAGCGTTTGCAAAGCGATCTGGGCGCGACCACAATTTATGTCACGCACGACCAGTTGGAGGCGATGAGCATGGGCGACCGTGTCGCCATCATGTTTGGCGGACAACTCCAGCAGGTCGGAACGCCGACCGAGGTGTACGATCAACCGCGCAATTTGTTTGTCGCCGGGTTTATCGGCTCGCCCGCGATGAACCTTTTCCCGTGCCGTAGCGACGGAAACGTTCTGCATGTTGCGGGCGCAAGCGACGCGGCGGGCGTCGCATTACCAATTTCACTCAGAGCCCAGGCGCGCTTCGCCGATGCGCCGCAGGGTCGCGATCTGATTTTAGGTGTGCGTCCGGAGGATTTGCATGTGTTCGGCGAGCCGACCCCAGACGCTCTGCCCGCCGAGGCGTATGTGGTCGAGCCGCTCGGGTCGGAGAAAATCATTAGCGTTCGACTCGCCGGTCACATCGTCAAAGCGCGCACGCCCCCGACGTTCCCAGCGCGCGTCGGCGAAACGCTTCATGTCCGCATAGACCAAACCCGCGCCCACCTTTTCGACAAAGAGACCACGGAGTCCGTCACGGCGTCCACGCCTTGACGCCGTGAGGCGAGGGGAAGCAGGTCAAAGCAAATGTTTTCGTTCATCAAGCGACTTTGGGCAGGCGATCTTGCAATAGCCAACGACGTTTTGGAAATGACGCGTTTACACGACGCCGTGGTTTCTATGCCGATGAACGACGCTCGCGATGAGGCTTTCCGTCTGCTTCCCGTCTCCGATGCGTTTGACGTGTTCGAGCCAACTCAAGCGCCGGATGGCGTTCGATTGCCGCGCGCGGCAACCGAGTTTTTGAATACTTACAGTCATATAGTTTGTTGTGACGGCGAAGTAGAGATAAATGCGTCGCATATTGCGGCTTGGCTTCTCAACTCAAGCGACGTTCTTAATTTTGTCGTTCTGGGCCAAACGTCACACCACGGCTTTTACTTGTTGCTGGACGTAAATACGGACCAAGTCTACGAGTTGCATGAGGAGGACAGCGAGTATGGACTATCGCCGTTCGACGCTTTGCCGTCGGTATTTCACTGGATTGTTTACAAAGGGCGTTTGTCTATTTTGAAACCATAACGTTCGCCCAACTATTGAAAACAGGAGAGCGAAAAGCCCTTTATCGGGTATCAAAAGGTCGGAATAAAGCGTATAAGTAGTGGGGACGCTTTTTAAGGACACAAAACAATGGCAGGCGGCACGGACACCACAAAAGATATTGAACGACAAATTCGCGCGTTGCAGGCGCAAGCGGCAAAAGAAAGCCGGGGCGGCGCAAGTGATACCTCAGCGGACGGGCGCGTCGAGATGATCCGCGCTTTAGTTATCGGCGCGCTCCTGACGGTCGCGCTGTATTTCGTGCCGTACGCCGGAGTTGTCACGTACCCGCTTCGGCTGTTAGGCACGTTTATCCATGAAGGCTCGCACGCGCTGATGGCGATACTCACCGGCGGAAGCGTGGGCTATATCAAGATTTTCCCCGACGGCTCCGGCGTCACCGGAACGTTCGGCGGCTGGAACCTTCTGATTACATCGGCGGGCTATCTGGGCGCGACAGCGTTTGGCGCGGGCGTTATCGCCCTCGTGCGCCGGGGCGTGCGCGGACGCTGGCTTCTCTTCGGCGTCGGGGCGATCATCGCGCTATTGACGCTGGGCTTTATTCGACCGTGGTCCAATCTGTTCGGCTTCGGGTGGGGCGTCGCGCTCGCCGCCGGTTTGTTTGTCGCCGGATGGCGGATGCCGGAGCGCTGGGCGTCGTGGAGCGCGGCGTTTGTCGGGATGCAGTGCATCCTGAACGCGCTGTTCGATCTGCGAACGCTGTTCACGCTGTCCACCATGCCCGGCGCCCCCCCAAACGACGCCGCCATCCTTTTCCGATACACGCTGATCCCGCCCATCGTGTGGGCGTCGCTCTGGATCGCCACCGCCGCCGCGCTCCTATGGTTCACATTGCGCCCCGCCGCTTGGCGAACCAAGTAGTTTTGGTTGCGGTTCGTTAGGTGGGTGGG
>CAXUMS010000232.1:0-5715 GCA_964252165.1 uncultured Armatimonadaceae bacterium | reverse complement strand
GATTGACGTTGGTGAAGCGCACGGTGGGCTGGTTGGTGTTCGGGTCGGTTAGCACGCTCATCGAAGCCGTCTTCGTTTCTAGAGCGTTGACGTGGATTATCAGAGACGAAGCGACGTATCTTTCCTCGGTTCTCAGTTTCTCGATGTCGTCTTGCAGTTTCTCGATGTCGTCTTGCTGTTCTGCATCGCTGGTTTGCAGTTTCTTGATGTTGCCCTCCGCTGCCACTATCCTGCTCTCCGCCGTAGTTAAGCGCGTGTTGAGCGAGGCGAGCGTCACCCCGTAGCCTTGCGCCACGGCGGGCGAGACAAGGGGGGCGACCACGGCAAGCGTGATAACCGCGACAAGAACGCCAGCCGCCACATAAAAACGGCGGGCCTGCGCTTCGGCGCGATCAAGACGAGCGCACACGGCGGCGAAAGCCTCCGGGGAAACGGTAGATTGTTGTGAATTCATAGGTTGTCTTTGTTTGTCTTTTTCTTGCAGAAACGTACGACCGCGGGGCGCTATCAGGCCACCGTGGTACGTATTGTCAGGATGCGTTGCTCTTGTCGCTCGCCTTGCGCCGCCGTGCGCGCACCATCAGGCCGCCCAGCGTTGTTGCGGTCATGCCGATAACCGCCCACTCCGACGGCTCCGGCACGGCGGCTACGGCGTTCGCTTGGCCGAACGAGAAGCGGTCAATCTGCGAGCCTTGTCCCGCCAAGTTTGGAACCGTGATGGTGAAGCCGGAAAAGGCCGAGGTTGAGGTGAAGCCCACAAAGTTCGGTGTGGTAGTCGCGGTCACGGAACCGGCGAAGGTGTACGGGACGCCGTTCACGCCAAAGGTAAAGTTTTGCCCGCTGAAATTACCGAAGTCCAAACCGAATGCGGTCGTGTTCGCGGGCAGGGCCACGGTTAGTATATTGAGGCCGTCCGGGTTCCGCTGAAAGGATAGCGCTGTCCCATCACCCAAGCCGTAGACGAGGGGGCGTAGGCTGGGGAAGTCGCCTGCAAGGAAGCGTTTCCGGTAAACGTAACACCCGATATAGTGGTCGTAGCGCCGGAGTAAATGTTGTATGTCTGCCCGGCGGGAACCTCGTCGTTGAAGTTAATCGTGGTCAGGCCCGACGCGGCGGTGTTAAAAGTGGCGCGGTTGTTGTAGGTCGTGACCTGGGCGCTTGCGGGCGTTGCGACGCTTGTCAGGGCGAGCAGGCTGAGGCTTGCGCTAAGCGTGGCGGCAAAGAGAGCGTAAGAACGAAGAGAGATCATGGTTTTCTATTTCCTGTCACGATGGGGAACCCGTCAGAACGTTAGATTTCGACGGAGCGCGCACAACCGCCTGGCGCGCTTGTTGGTCAACACGCCTTCCGCCGCTTTATTATCACCCGGTTATCACCCCGTTTTGCGGAAAAAGTGGAGTAAAACAAGGCGAAAAACCGAATATACAAAAATGGCAACACTTCCCGAACTTCCCGAACTTCCCAAGCATGACCCGCCCGCGACCGGCGCAGTGGGCAAGGAGATACAAAAACTGCGCGTGGCGCGCGGGCTGTCGCTTCGCCGCCTCGCCGAACGGGCGCATGTGAGCGCGGCGACACTGTCGCGCTGGGAAGCCGAAAAGCGCACGCCCCGCATCCCGGAACTCGAAGCGGCGCTGGACGCGCTGGAAGCGAGCGCATCGCAGAAGCAGGCTCTCTTGCATCAGATCGATGCGCGGCGCGCCTTGATTCGGTTGCGCGATCTCGACGGAGGCGGGACGCCGGGGGCGGAAGTTTATACCAACAGCAACGGGGAGCTGTTGTGGGCGATGCGTCAGCGCAAAGGCTGGAGCCAGGCGCAAACCGCGCGGGCGGCAAATACCACGCAGGCGCAGATCGCGCGTTGGGAGCGCGGCGAGGCGTGGCCGGAAGCCGCTGTTTTGCACTCGCTTTGCTGGTGTTTGGACGCGTTGCCCGAAGAAGTGGCCGCCCTGTCACGACGGGGCGGCGACGGCAACAGAGCCGGACTGCTCTTACCCCATGAACCGGTCCAAAACTGGGACGAGGGTCAGTGGGCCGAGCATGTCGCGCATGTTTATCGATTGGCGCCCGCGCAGTCGCTGGTTGATTTGACGCTTATCGGCGTCGAACAGCATCTGGGCCGATTGGCGGCGTCCCATGATTTTGCGATTGCTCGCCTCGCCGACGTGTACGCCCTCCACGCCCGGCATAGCTTGCATTACAAGCAAAGAACGCGCGCCCTCCACTGGGCGGAGCGGGGTCTCGCCCTTCAGCGGCGGCAGCGGCTTTCCGATAAAGCGCCGGATGGTTCGCGCCCGCTCTGGTTCGGCAATGTGATTGTTCTCGCCACGTACGCAAGCCAGAACAAAAAGCGCGCCGGTCTGCAACGGGCGGCGAAACTTCTGCACGACTGGCTACCCGCGCTTCATAACGAGAGCGAGAACCGGAACGCCACCGCCAAAGAATCTGCGGACGCGCATTACGCCTGGGGCCAGTCGGAAATGGCGAAGGTCATGCATCAGTTGGGCGGCGCGGATGAAGCGGCGACGCTGGCGCAGGCCGCCTGCCGAGCGGGTGAGCAGATCCGGCCAAGCGAGGGTTTCCTGCGCTGGCGAGACTTCGCCCGGCTTTTGCTGGATGCGAACCAGCCCGCGCAAGCGCTGGACGCCCTGACCCGCAGTGAAACCATTATTCCTATGGAAACGCTCAAACCGGACGCGCTGACCCGTCACCACTTGATGAACGCGGAATGCTACTTGGGCCTGAGCGATCTTCCCAGCGCGAACGAGCGGGTCCGGGCCGCCGAGCGGATTATCGCCGATAACGGGCTGTGGTACCTGCAAAGCGACTTGCGCGGCGTCGCCGCTGTTCTGTGAAGCGCGAGCGGAAGCCGTCGCCCGTGTCACGGCGCGACGTACAGGCAAACGAAAACCGGCCCGGCGGATTAGCCCGCCGGGCCGGTTTGCTGTCGGTATCAGGCTGTATATACGAGAGAGTCGCTAATCAGACCGTCGCGCCGCTCGTGACGCCCTTGCGTCGCCGCGCCCGCACCATCAGGCCGCCCAGCGTGGTTGCGGTCATGCCGATCACCGCCCACTCCGACGGCTCCGGCACAGCGGCGGTCGCGTTCGCCTGGCCGAACGAGAAGCGGTCAATTTGTAAACCGTCATTTGGAGAATTTGGGACAGTAATCGTAAAGCCGGAGATGGCGCTTGTTGAGGTGAAACCCGCGAAAGTTGATGTGCCAACAAGGGTGTTACCGCCCGTAAAGGTATACGTCTGGCCGGTGGACAAGGAGAACGTGAACGGTAGCCCATAGAAATCGCCGAAGTCCAGGCCGAAGGCCGTGGTGTTCGCGGGCAAGGCCACGTTTAGCGTATTAAGGCCGTTAGGACCGCCAAAAAATGCCAGCACGGTACCATCGCCCAAACCGTACCCAAAACCGTTGTTGTAAGAAGACGATACCGCCACCAAAGAACCATTGCTGGTGAACGTGACGCCCTGTTGCGTGGTCGTCGCGCCGGAGTAGGAATTGAGACCGCCCGCAGGGGCCTGGTCGTTGAAGTTGATGGTGGTCAGGCCGGACGTAGCGCTGTTGAAGGTAGCGCGGTTGTTGTAGGTCGTGACCTGGGCGTTTGCCGGTGTGGCGTTTGTCAGAGCGAGCAGGCTAAGGCTCGCGGTAGCGGCGATGAGAGAAAAGGAACGAACGGAGAGCATGGTTTCCTCAATCTGACGACGGGGCTTATCTTCTGCACGTTTGTCTGTACGCTTATAACCTTCGCCGAGTGGATTATACGATAGAAAAGGCTTTTTTCGGGAAGAAGGAAGCGAAAAACACGTATTTTTAGCGGTAAATAAATCGGCGCGGCGGTTTCGAGGTCACCCGCAGATCTAAATTGGCAAATTGTTCACCCGTGAGGACAAATTTCGATTGTTACACAAACCACCGTTCGCGAACGAGAACAGGACAGGGGGAACCGGACCGTTTCGCTTTGTTGCGCAGTTGACGCAGTAATGACGAGGAAAACCTCGCAAAAACGAGACGCGGGGTAAACCAACCGGTACATCAACCGGCTAAAGACAGGGTCGGGGGCGCGCCGATAATTCAAAACGGAAGCCGTGGCGCCAAGCGACGCGGCAATACTTTTGGACCGGAAAATCATACGCCCGTGGCACGACCTTATTTATCAACCGGACTTGCTTTTTCTCAGCCCCGCCAAAAACGCCGCGCGCGGATCGCCGGGGCGTCGCTTCTTGCCTTCGGCGCGGCCCTGCTCGCCACCCAGAATGCGCGTCAGGCCATTGTCACCGGGGTTAATGCGCCCGTTATCGGGGCCGCGAACCGGGGCGAGTACGATCTGGGTGATCCGTCCCCGCGCGGCTTGATGCAAACGCCGACGCCGACCGTCTCGTGGAAGGTCGCGCCGCCCGGCGACGCCCGCGTGACGTTTGTTTCGATGACGCTGAACGACAAGCGCGTCCAGGCGTCGTACGAGGAAAAGGAACAGGTGATCTCGTACACGCCCAGCGATCCGCTCGCGCCCGGTTTGTACAATGTTCACTGCGAGGTGGTCGCCGATGACGGCGGGAGCGTCGAGCGCGAATGGCAGTTCCGGGTCGCGCCGGGCGCGATCCAAACCGAGCGCGCCGTTTCGGTCGGCGCGACCATCAAGGCCCCAAGCCTAATTGTCGCCCGCGCCCCTTCGGCGGCGAGCGCGGTTGCGCCCGGTCTCGCCGGGCCGGGCGGAACCGTGGGGCGACTGGTCGAGGCCGTCAACGCGCTTCGCCGCCCGCTGAACCTGCCGCCCGTTTCGTATGATGCGCGGCTTTCCAAAGCCGCGAGCGGTCATATCGGGTATCTGGTCCGCAACCGCGTGGTCGCCCACGAAGAAACGGCGGGCAAGCCTGGCTTCACCGGCGAGGACGCGTCCGCTCGCGCCGCCGCGCAGGGCTACGGGACCGGCTGTTTTGAAACATTAAACCAAGGCATTACGGCCCCGCACGAGGCCGTGAACGAACTCTTCGACGCGCCGTACCACCGGTTGCCGTTCCTGCAAACCGGCGCGCCGGATTTCGGCGGCGGCGCGCAGGGCGAGTTGGTCAACCTTCTCTTCGGCGCGAACGACAGCGAGGGCGTGGTCACGTACCCGTACGACGGTCAGAAAAACGTCCCGCTGTCGTGGGAGGGCAACGAGTCCCCGAACCCGCTCCGGGTCCACGGCGACGCGATGGGGCCGTTCGGTTATGTGATTACCTTATTCCACTACGGCGACCCGGAATTCGCGGGCGTCCGGAATGTCAAGGCGACGCTTACGACAAGCGACGGCAAAGCGGTTGCGGTTTATCTGAACACGCCGCAAAACGACCCAATGCTTCAGCAAGGCGTTTTCCTGATCCCGCGCGTCCCGCTCGCCCCGGGGACGTCGTATGTCGTGTCGGTGAGCGCCAGAAGCGACAACGGCGCGGACCTGTCACGGACGTGGCGGTTCACCACGGCGGCAAGCCAAACCGCCGCGCGCCAAAATCGGCTCGCCTGCCTGTCCGCGCGCCCGTCCCGGTAATGTATGCGCGCCCGATGGGTTTTGGAAAATGCTAAAGCGGCCTTGTTTGCTTCGTACGTGCGAGGCGGACAAGGCCGCTTTGATTTTGTGAGGGCGTTGCGGGTTTTTGTTATTTCCGCTTGGTTGAATGACGACTGGCTCAAGCCCGCTCGCTACCGGGCTAAGAAGCCGTGAT
>CAXUMS010000231.1:0-5721 GCA_964252165.1 uncultured Armatimonadaceae bacterium | reverse complement strand
GGTCAGCCGCGACAAGATCTTTCACCAAACGTTGCGCGCCGTCCGTGCCTTCTTGCGCGTCGGTGAGCGTTACGTCGGCCCCGTACGCGGCGAGCATTTTCTTGCGCTCCGGCGATGCGTTCGCGGGCAGGCAAATCTGGACACGGTAGCCGAGCGCGGCCCCGATCCACGCGTAGGCGATACCGGTGTTGCCGGACGAAGCGTCAATGATGGTTTTGCCCGCGCGGAGCAAGCCGCGCCGCTCGCCGTCGCGCACCATCGCAAGGGCCGCGCGGTCTTTGACCGACCCGCCCGGATTGAAAAACTCCGCCTTGCCGTAAACGGTCACGCCGGGCGCAAGATGTTTCACCACATTGCGAATCTGCACAAGCGGCGTTCGCCCCACTAACTCCTCCACCACAGTCGTTCCGCCCCCGGACGCGCCCACGCCGCGCAGACGCGCGGTCGCAAAGGCGGAGGTCGGGTTAATGGGAGGCGGTGCGGGTGTGACGCTCATAAGGTTCAAATCCGATTGTTTAGCGCGAGATTCAACTAAAGCATACCTCGCGTCATCCGCCCGTGTCAACGCGGTTGGCAAAGCGCGAAAAAGCGCCGTTTTTTTCGCCTATAAAGGAGGAATCAAGCGAGGGGGCGGCGAAATAAACACGCTCGCATAAAATTATCCGCGTTTTGGAACTTCATGACGCCGCGCCGCGTAATTAAATCAGCGCATGTCCTCCTTTTTACTAACCATCGAGGAGGCGACGCGGCTCGGAATAGCCGGGGCGTCGCCTGATGATGGAGCCTGATCCGCCCGCAAGGGAAGGGTCAGGCTATTTTTTTGCCTCGCGTTTTTGCCGCGCCTCGGCCTCTTCGAGCAGGCGCAGGGTCTCCTCATAATCGTGGCGGTTCTTTTTGTTCGCTACGACGACAATGCGGTTTGCACCGCCCATTTTGTTGTACGACCAATCCGCGATGTCAGCGGGTGTCGCTGGGGTCCCGTTAAACAATTTAGTCGTTTTCACGGAAGGGTTCGCGCCAGCCGATAACAAAGCGCGCACAATTTTGGCGTGACGCCGCGGCGCGTACCTGTAATCGGAGGCATAATGCAACGCCGTCGCCCCTTGACTATCTTGAGCGTTCGGCGAGGCATGATGCGCGAGCAGTAACGCTACCATTGGCGCATCACATCGGTGGGCGGCGTTTACCAAAGATGATTCATCTGAAATTGAGCCATAATACGTTTCGCAAACTGTTACCTCGTCGCCGGTCACATCTAATTCCGGGAGTGCTGGAACACCTGCCTTGTCAGGACTGGCTCCACCATCAAGAAGAATCTTCGCCGAAGCGTCGTCGCTGTTCCGCACAGCACGGTACAAACAGGGCGGTATGTCCGATGGTTCCGTAACATTCGGATTTGCTCCCCGCCCAAGCAACAGGGTTAGTATCAATCGCGCCTGCGCGTCACGGGCATTTGTGGCGGCGGTTAAAATGTCGTTTGAGCCATGAACAGGCAAAGCGGCGTCAAGCGGTAAGACGGTCAATATACCATCGCGGAAAATCGGCGTGTGCGGTATCAACCGTCCGACGCGCCACCAGAGAGGCCCCCCCCTTTGGGATAACCGCGAACCTCTTGAGGCGTGTTCGGGTTCGCGCCTGCGTTCAGTAGTTGACGAACGCCAGCCACGTCCCGCTGACAAACGGCGTCGAACAGGGCGGCGTCGCGGCTTTGCTGAACGGCGCGCGGAACAATGAACGTAGCGCCTATTATCACGGCGGCAAGGGTGAATAAGGAAACAAGGCGGGCGGCGAGTGGGCGCGTTTTTATCATGATTCTTCTTGGCTTGGCGTTGTGCGTTTACGTGGAAGCGGTTCATCGCGTCGCTCCGGCTTGCCGAAGCAGATCAATAGCCTGACGATAAGCGCATTTCTGCGCAGGTTTCAACGGATGGGCGATTTCAACCTTCGCAATCGCGAGTGGTGATTTACCGTTGTAATTTGGAGTGGTTGGGCTTGCGCCATGCGCGAGCAACAAGCGCACTACTACTGCGTCCTGAAGGAACGTTCGGTCAAGTTCATCGGCGCCAAGAAGGTGGTGTAGCGCGTTGTCGCCCCAGTACTTGCGATTCGGGTCCGCCCCGCGCACGAGTAAAAGAGAAACAATATCCGCCCGTTGTTCTTCGATGGCGGCGAACAAAGGCGGCATTCCAAATACGTCCGAGCCTGATTCGGGATTGATCTTTGCGCCCGCGTCCAGTAAGAGATTGATCGCGGTTTTGTTTTGAATCCATATAGCCAATTCCAATGTACTGGCATCGGGACCTAAAGATTTAACGCGAATGTTGGGGTTCGCGCCGTGCGCAAGTAAATGGCGAATAATCGCGGTTTTTATTTTATCGTTTTCGCCTTTAAGATTGTCTTCGTGAAGTTGCAACGCGTTCCCTAAAGGCGTCTCGGTGATGACGTTTTCGTCGCGGCTCGGGTTAACAAAGGACAAAATGCGCTTCCCAATACCGTGGTAAGCGTCGCGGCGATGGGATTGCGTGGCGTTTGCATTTGCGCCACTGGCGAGAAGACGTTCCACTTCGGAAACATCGCGGGCCGCGATAGCCAAAAACAAGGCGTCGCTCCGCGCCCGTTGCTGATTTTTATACGCGGCGTTAAAGGCGAACAGGCCTAAAACCACGAGTGCAGGAATAGCGACAAGCGCGCATCGGCGTTTTATTGTCATGGTGTTGAACCTGCTTGCAATTTCGGCGGCAATGTACGTTCGGCGCGGCGCAACAGAAGGGCGGCGCGGGCGTAGGGCGCGCCGCCCGGTGCAGTTGCGCCATACGCCCGCGCGTGGATTTCGGCTTTGTCGCGGGCGGTGGCGCCGCTTTTATCCCGTGCGCTCGCGTCGGCGCCGTGCGCGAGAAGAAGCGCAATGGTATCGGTGCGTTCATCCGGCGCAAAGCCGCCGTTCACCGCGTAATGAAGCGCGGTAGCCCCGAACTTGTCGCGGGAATTGGGGTTTGCGCCGTGGGCGAGCAACAGGCGCGCCATGAGGTTGTGGCGTTCTTTAGCGGCGATCATCAGCGGCGTCGCCTGATTTGCGCCGCTTGCTTTGTCGGGATGGCCGGCGGCGTTAAGAAGGGTTAGCGCGGCCTTGATATTATTATCATGCGCTATCTCAAGCAGAAGGGTCCCCTCCGTCCCCGCCGTATTCACATCGGCGCCATGCCGAACCAGCGTTTGGATCATGCGGGTTTGCACGTACGCCTCGCCCGCCACTCCGGGCGGATTATCGGTCAGGAAACGGGTTGCTCCAATGGGATAAGTAATGGTCACTTCGCGGGATTCTCCGCCCAGACGAATGCGCCGCCAGTAGCGGCGCGCCTGCTCGCCGAAACCCTCTTGTTTGGAACGGGAGGTGACGCGCGGTGCGTTCGGGTTCGCGCCCCGCTGTAAAAGCGTTTCGGTTCGCGCAACATCTCCGTTTGAAATGGCGCTGAACAGCGCGACATTCAGATCATTTTGCCGCTTTTGTTCACGCACCAGTGCGCTCAGCCCCCCGGTGACCGCGACGACAAGCGCGAACGCCAATAGGTAAAGCGTAAGCCTGGTTTTCAAAACGTGTTGATTTGCTTGTGGCACTTGTTCCCCGCCCGTTTTAGCCTTTTATACCGCCGCCTTGTGACGCTATCACCGCGTCGGCGACGATTTTTCCGCCCAGAGTGACAAGCGGCAAGCCGCCGCCCGGATGGGTTCCGCCGCCCGTAAAATACAAGCCCGCGACCCCTTTAGCGCGGTTCGGCGGGCGCAGGAACGCGGAGCGCCAGCCGTTCGAGGACAAGCCGTACAAACTGCCCCGGAACGCGCCGTAGCGGTCGGCGAACGTTTGGGGGGTCCAGAGTTGCTCGCAGACGATGCGCTCTTGGAGGTCAGTGGGAAAGCCGCCGCGCGTGACCAGAAGCGACAGGATGCGTTCCCGGTACGCGGCGGTCGCGTCCGGTGTCCATGCGAAGCCCGTCCCGAGCGGCGGCGGCGATGTCATTACGAACAAGTTGGTGTAGCCGGGCGGCGCGCAACCCGGCTCGGACACGCTCTGGCAGGTGACGCCGATCACGGGATCATCGCCGGGCTGATTGCGGTCGAACAGGGCGGATATTTCGGCCTGGGGGTCGGCGGGCAGGAACGAGTTGTAGTGCGATAGGTGTGCGAAATCGCGCTGATGATCGCCCCGAACGCCGAGCAACAGAACGAACGCGGACGTGGACGGCTCCAAGTTTGCCAGACACTCCGTCATGAAGGCGGGCGGGCGATGGACCGGAGGAACCAGGTCGCGGTACGCGGTGAGCGGGTCGGCGTTGCAAACCACGGCGTCGGCGACCACGAGTCCTTTGCCCGCAACCGATACGCCCGCTATCGTTCCTTTCCCAGACGCGCCCTCGATAACGACGCTTTCCACCGTTTCGTTCAAGCGAACCGTGACGCCAAGTTTTTGCGCGAGGCTTGCGAGGGCGTCCGCGTACGTTCGCAGACCGCCCTGCAGGTAAAACGTGCCGTCGCCCCATTGCACCCACGCGATAATGGCGAAAATCGCCGACGCTTTGAACGGCGACGAACCATTGTAAAACGCGTACAGGTCGAAAATCTGTTTCAATTCAGGATCGCGCAGTTGCTCATTGGCAAGATCGTGGAGCGTACGCCACGGTTTAAGCCCGAGAAATTGTCCCAATTGCCGGAACTGCGCGGGCGTGGGGATGCCTTTAACAGCGGCGGAAAAGTCCTGGCGCAAAAACGGCGCAACCGTAACGTCGTGGACGCGGCGGGCGTAGGCGAGGAGGTTGCGGAAACCGTCTTCCTCGCCGGGAAACCGGGCGGCGATGGCGCGAGCGGCCTGTTCCAGGTCGGCGGGGGCGTCGAACGGCGCGCCGTTTGCGAAGTGGTAGCGGCAAAGCGGGTCCACGCGCGTCAGAGTGAGCCAATCGTCCATTCTTTCGCCCAGATCGTCGAAGAGTTCACGGATCGCCCACGGCATCGTGAGAACGTGCGGGCCGGTATCGAAGCGGAACCGGCCCGCGCCGCCCGGCGCGTCCGGCTCCCAAACATTCAACTTCCCGCCAACACGCGCCCCTTGCTCGATTTGTCCGCTCTGCTGAGTCATGCCTTCGATCTTGCTCAGTTGATACTCACGAAAATGGCGGACGGCATCAAGGAATCGGCTTTCGTCGTTCCACGGCGCATTTTTATCGAACGTGCCCCTGAGTTGTGCGTAGCTTCCCTCCACGGGGATTAACATCTTCTTTTGTTCCCGCTCCACGTTTTGCAATTGGGTTAAAGCTGTATTCGCTCGGTGCCAATTTGCGTTGGATTTACGATTTGCTTCCAGTGCTGCGTCCTCGAACCCTTGTAAATAACCCAGACGCTGAGCGTCTTGCAGTTCGTTGCGAGCGACTTTATCCAGGCGGTAAAACGCCACCCCCGCATCAAAAGCCATTAGCAAAAAGGCTAGTCCAATCGCGCTCGACCACAAAATCAAAAAGCGGCGCAACGAGCGGCGTTTCGGGTACTTCATCGCTATCAACTCCTTTCCTTCCAACGACGGTCACAAAACTGCAGGACGTCGAAAAGGCGGGCATGAACGTAGTTCCAGGTATGATCTCCAGGTAACGACTGCGCTTCGTAATCCGCTCCACGTGAGCGCAAGACGCTTTGCATCTTCAAAAACTCGTGGTACAGCGAATCATCACGCCCACA
>CAXUMS010000230.1:0-5734 GCA_964252165.1 uncultured Armatimonadaceae bacterium | reverse complement strand
GACCGGCAGGTCGCCCGGCGCGAAGCGCCCCCAGACGTGGGTTTTAACCCGCGTTCTTAATAAATACGCGCTTCCTAATTAAACAACGCCGAAACCGCTTAAAAGGTTTTCTTCGGGTCCTCGAATTTCAAGCGGTAGTCTTTGTTTATGCCGGTCGCCGGATCGGGAACCGTGACGCGCACCTCATCGCCGTAGTTCAGCGGCGTGTCGCGCTCCAATGGCGCGCCGTTGTGATACGCTTTCGGTCCCGCCGTCGCGGTTGCGGCGACAGGCGGGCCATACGGCGCGACGGAAAAGCCGCCCCGGCCCGAGCGCACGAGCGCGACCGGGGTTTTCGTGCCGGGAACCGCGTACGAATCGAACGCGAACCCGGCCCCGTCGCCGCCGATCTTGACGCTTTGCCCGCCCTTAAGCTGGTAGTCCTTCGGCCCGCCCGGCCCGCCCGCAATTCGGAGCGGAACCGGCTTCAACAAAGGCGCGGCGACGAAATACAAAATGGTCGCGAGGGCCGCAAGACCGAGCGCGAACCAGACGAACGGCGACACGCCGGTTTCGCGCACGGGCGGCGGGGCCTGCGTCGTGGTTTCCGTCGCGACCGGCGACGGCGTCGGGGCGGCCTGCGGAAGACGCTCGACCGGGCGCCCGTTCTGGTCAATCTGCACGCCGATCCCGAACATCTTCACTTTTTGCGTTCGGTACAACTGGGCGAGCAGGCGCGTGTAGTCGCGGTTTTCGGGCGTGTCCGGGAACTTGGCCAAACGCCCGCCCGGCGTGTAGTAGCGCAAATAATCCGCGTACGCGGCGTCGGTTTGTTTCGGCTCGTCGTTGAACGAATCCGTAAGCAAAATCACCGCCCCGACCGCATCGGGGCGCGCTTGATGTTCCGCCTCCAGAATTTTCAGGGCTTCGTGGTGCGGGCGTCGTATATTGGTTCCGGCTCCCTCGCCGGGCGCGGACGGCACCAAATTAATCAATTCACGCTTATCGGCCTCCACGGCGATCTTGCGGTCGAACACCTTTTGGTAGCCCGCGCCGAACGTGAACAAAACCGCGCGGTCGCCCGGCCCGATCCCGTAGCGAAGCACGCCCACGGTCGCCTCGCGCGCCCGGCGGAGATTTTCGCCCCGCATTGAGCCGGAAACATCGAAAACAAAGATAACCGTTTTATCCTTGATCGCGCGCAGTTCGCGGACGGGGCCTTCCGCCTCGCCCAAATCCGCGCCCGCAAGTTCGTCGTCGGGCGCGGGCGATGCCGCAACAAGCGGCGCGGGCGATGCGGAAGCGTCGCCGCTCCCCTGCGCCCGGCACGCCCGGTTGGAGACGGGCGCGCACAAAAGCGAAAGCGTCAAAATAAAGGAAAGAGCGGTTAAACGGATCTTTTGGGCAAGCGTTGTGTGCATATCGCCTTATTGTACTTGTTTGCGGTTCCATTTATTCAGACACCCGGAAGGGCGGCGCGGTTGCGCTCGCCCGTGAAGTATAGTATGGATGGGCTTATTCGGCTTTTGGTAAGCCGTTGCGCGTTATAAAAGAAGAGGCCCCCTAACCCCCATTATTGGGGGACAAGATAAAAAACGTCGAAAGAGCGTCGAAAGAGCGTCGAAAGAGCGTCGAAGGTTTTGTTGGTGTTCAAGGAGATAAATCTCCTCGCTACGTGGCGCGAAGCGCGCCGGTCGTCCTGCGGACGGAATGGACGGAGTGATTGACAGGGTAAGACGGCGGCGTGTAGCGGCGCGGTTTATCCATGCCACCAACCAAACCCAACCGAACACCGTCAACTTCTTCCAGCATACCGTCCGTTAGGACGACCGGCGCAACGCGCCACGTAGCGAGGAGATTTATCTCCTTGAACACCAAACAAACGGTTTTTCTAACTTCTTTGAGGATTAGGGGCCTTTCAACCTCACCGGACTACGCCAAACCTATCCTACGGCTTCAACAAAAACAAATAGTTTCGTTGAAGCCGTATCAGGAAAAGCTCGCGGCTATCAAGCGCGCGACGTTGTCACTGCGCGACGTTGTAATCAACCGTTTTGCGGATCGCTTGGGAGGCCGTCGCGCCTTTGGGAACAATCACGACCGATAAACGCCACACGCCGGGCATGGAAAACGTCACATCGCCCTGATACTTGCCGATGCTGATTTCCTTGAACGTCGGTTTCAGCGCGCCCATGTCCATTGCGGTCATGTTCCCGGTCGCCCGAACCGATGCGCCCGCAAGCGGCTTGTTGTCGCTTCTCGTCACCGTAATTGTGATTTTTGTTTTCTGACGGGCTTTGGGAATTGCGGGCGTCGCCGCAACCGACACCGTTGGAATAGTTGCCGTTGGCGTCACCGGCGTTTGCGGAGGCGCGGGCGGATTTGCGGGTGGCGCAACCGGCGCGGTTTGCGGCGTGGCGGGATTTGGGGGAACCAGGGGCGCGGGCGGAACCTGAACGGGCGGCGTTTGCGGCGCGACTTCGGGAGCGGAGTTCGGTCTCATGCCTTCCATTTGGGCGTGTTCGGCGGGCGTCATGGCTCCGTGGTCCATTGGGGCCATTCCCGGCATCCCCGTCATGCCCGCCATGCCGCTTCCCGCGCGGGTGCGGGACGGGCGCAGGCGGAACAAAACCTGAAAGCCGACTGGCGCGTTTTGCGTTCCATAGAACGGGCTAAGCGACGACGGCTTGGCGTTGACCGTGATCGCCGCGCCCACCCCGGTGTCAATGCCTTTGCCGTGCGTCAGGTCGTACATGTACCCGACCGTGTACGCGCCCACCGCATATTTGTTTTCGTGGTACGCTTCCGGCAACACCAACTCGTGTCCCGATTTCTGGATATGCTCCAAGCGCGAAAAGAACGTGCGCCGCCCGCTCTGGTAAATCGCCTCGACCAGGTACGAGTTCGACTTGCCTTCCTCGTTCGCTAAGAAGTTCTGGCCCCACGACAGCGTGGACGTGAAGTTCGCATCCGTTCCGAGCGGCTTGTTATACACCCACGACGCGGTGGTGCGATGCTGGTTTACCTGATCGCCTTCGGGGTTTTTCTGGAACCCGTAGCCGATCTGGAACGAGTTATTGTTGTCCGAATTGAAGAACACGCGCCCGCTTTGAGAATCGAAGCGAAGGGTGTCGAAGTTGTAGCGGTTCTCGTTCGGCTCGCGTCCGTTGAAAACGCTACCTTCCACCTTCACCCGGTTCCCGAAGTTCAAACCCGCCGTCGCCACGCCGAACGTGATATGGGTCGCGTCCTGCCAGTGATGCCCGATGGGGGCGTCGGGCAGGTCGAAGGCGATCAAGCGGTGCATAAACGTGGGCGGGCCAATCGCCGGTTCGCCGGGATAGCCGATATAAAGGTAGCCCGATGTGTTCGCCGCGAGCCGTCGGGAATACGAAACCGACAACTCGGAAAATAAATCGTGCGGGTGCTGACGGTCGTGGAGCGGTTGCCCGCGCCACGATTCGCCGGTTTGGAACAGCAGGGGGTAGCCGTAGCCGCCTTCCGTGAGCGGGTCTAAACTGAGCATCGCGCGCAGACCGATCTGCGCCTGCGGGCCGAGCGGGCGCTGGTACATCGCCATAAACCAGTTGGGCGCGCCCACGCCGTTATCGCCCCGCTTGCCCCCCGCGCTGACATAGCGCGGCGTGACCGCGCCGTGGAGCATCAGCATCGAGCCGTCCCCGTACATCAACATCTTGCCGTACATCGGCGAACTCGCAGGAAGCCAGGCGGTCCCGCTCGCCTCCTGCGTCATTGGGGCGAGCAGGTCAATGCTCGACGACATCGCCATCAAGGGATCGGCGTGGAACATCGGCGGGTTCGCGCCGGTTTCGGTCGGCGGGGTCGGCGGCGGCGTTTGCGTATGGGCCACGGGGGCGGTTGCGGCCAGCGCGGCTCCGGTGAAAAGAACGGTCCGAATACCGTTTCGGTATCGGATACGGTGAAACAACTTCAATTTATTCTCCTGAATACTGTCGCGTAGCGGCGCAGGGGCGGCGCGAACCGCCCGGCGCGGGCAAAGCGCGTGCGAGGGGCTTAAAAACGACGAAAGAACGCGGCGACGCGCACGCGCAGAAGAGCGGCGGCGACGCGATTTCAGGAGAAAGCGGGCGGCGGGCGGGGCGAACAACAGCGCCGGGGCGGCGCACGGGGAATGGTCTGACTTTGGGCGAGCCGGTACGCCGCAAGCGATTGCGCCGGGAGCGGAAACGAACAAAGGAGCGCGCGTGTCGGCGGGCAAACAACGGTATCGTCGTGGGCGGACGATGCGGGCAAAGCCGGGGAGCCGCTGTCACGGTCGGGCGCGCCACGTTCGATACAACAACAGGGCGAACCACCTACGCGCAACGCCACAATCCCGGACGGGCAATCATGGCGGGCGCGCAACACGCGTTCCGCCTTTCTCGCCGCGCAACACGGGGCCGAAGGGCTTTCCGCGATGATCTCACGCGGATGTGGCGCGGCGTGTGACGCTCGTGCGGCGGCGAGCGATAAAACCGCCGCCGTCGTAGCGCGCGCCGTCATGCGGCAGGCGACCGGTTGTTTCGCGTTCGGCGTCCGAACAAGACCGAAAACGAGAAAAACCGCTATGGCGAAAGCGAGCGCGCGTCGTACCACTACCTTTTATAGTACATCGCGGCGCGGGGAGAGACAAGCGGGAAGGGATGAGAGGGTGTTGGGTGTTGGGTGTTGGGTGTTGGGTGTTGGGTGTTGGGTGTTGGGTGTTACTGGCTATACCAAACCAATTGCATAAACGAAACGCGCCAACCAAGCGGTATTCTCAGAACACCCAACACCCAACACCCAACACCCAACACCATTTCACACCGGGATTCCGAGTTCGTCCGCGACCGAGCGGACATACGCGGCGGCGGCGCGGTACTCGTCCTCGCCGGGCAGATGTTCGAGCAACACGGGCAAGTCCGGGTGCAAACGGTTCGCGCACGTCAAAAACGCCCGGTAATCGAGCGCGCCCAATCCGGGCCGCACCTCGTCCAGATGCACGGTGAGTTTGGTTCCGAGCGTGATGTCTTTGGCGTGGCACGTTTTGATGTACGGCCCCAATTTGTCGAAGCACTCGCGGATAAAATCGCCGTTCGCCAAAAACCGCTGGGGGTTGCTGATCATGTTGACGGGGTCCAGATGCACGGCGAGTTGCGGACGGTCAATCGCGGCAATGAGGCGCAAATAACTGTCCGGGCCGTCCGGGTACATCCACGGCATCGTCTCCAGGGCGTAGAACGCGCGGCGCGGCGCGACCGAGTCTATAATGTCGCGCACGCACGCGACGATCATCTCGAAGGTTTCGTCCGTCAGGTTGCGCGCATCCGGCCCGTCCCACGGCGCGCCGCGCGAGCCGCTGATGTTGACGCAACAAACCGCCCCGATCCGCTCGGCAAGGTCCAAACCGCGCTTGCATTTGTCCAGCGCCGTCGCACGCTCCCCTGCATCCTCACTCAAAGGGTTGCTCCATGCCCCGACCTCGGCGATCACAATATCCGCCGCCCGCGCCGCCGCCGCCCACGCCCCGATATCGCCGACCTCCGTCCCAACCGGGCAGGCCGCCGCGCGATACCCTTCCCGACGCACCGCCGCGACCCATTCGCCCGGCGTCGCCCGCGCCCCGAAAACCGGTCCCCCTAATCGCATAACCCTTCCACGCTCCTTTACCTCCTACGTTTCGCTACCCTCGCTTTCAACGCCTTTATTTTTCCTTTCCGTTTTATTTGTTTTGGGTTGGTCGTAGCCGTCTACG
>CAXUMS010000229.1:0-5746 GCA_964252165.1 uncultured Armatimonadaceae bacterium | reverse complement strand
GGTTCGCGATTCGCGAGGGCGGACACACCGTCGGAGCGGGCGTCGTCGCGGAAATTCTCGCGTAGCAGTTCAATAGCGGGGCGGGTTGGGAGAAATCCTAAACCCGGCCCCGCTTTTTCATGCCCCCTGCGTTAGACGGGCATCGTTTCGTATCTGTGGCGCGACATGCGCTGCAAGGAAAGCCGTTTTTGTTTTATGCGTAAAGATAAAGTTAGAATTCGCCTGCGGGCGTTCGACCACCGGGTTTTAGACCAATCGGCGGAAAAAATCGTGGACACCGCGCGCCGCACCGGCGCGCGAATTTCCGGGCCGGTGTTGCTGCCGACCGAGAAGAAAATCTTCACGGTTCAGCGCTCGCCCACCATTGACAAAGAGTCAATGGAACACTTCGAGATGCGGACGCACAAGCGTCTCATTGACATCCTCAGCCCCGGCCCGAAAACCATTGACGCGCTGATGCGCCTCGATCTGCCGTCCGGCGTTGACATTGAGATCAAACTCTAGAATAAAAGCCAGAAAGTTGATAGCCAGAAGGCAAGAAAGCCAGACCTGACATTTTCGTAGGGTCTTGTTCTAACTTTCTCGCTATCTTGCTATCAACTTTCTGGCTACTTATTGACCGCGACACGCAAGCCGCGTCGTTACGACGCCGCAGGCCCAGGTGCGCCGTGGAAGGAATTGTTATTATGTCTATCAAGGGCATTCTTGGTAAAAAAGTCGGGATGACGCAGATTTTCAACGCGGAAGGCCGCGTGGTGCCGGTGACGGTAATCGCGGTCGAGCCGAACGTGGTGACACAGGTCAAAACGGTCGAGAAGGACGGCTATAGCGCGGTCCAGATCGGCTTCGGTGATGTCAAGGTTCAGCGCTTGACCCGCCCGGAGCAGGGCCATTTAGCGGCGGCGGGCATTCAGCCCAAGCGTTTCCTGCGCGAGTTCGATCTTCAGGACGGCGGATCCGCGTCGGTCGGGGACGAGTTCAAGGCCGACTTGTTTGAAGAAGGCGAGAAGGTTCAGATCGCCGGAACCAGCAAGGGTAAGGGCTTCGCGGGCGCGATGAAACGCCACCACTTCAAGGGCGGCGAGGCGACGCACGGTTCCACCGTCAAGCGTAAACCGCAGTCCGGCGGCGCAACCGACGCCGCGCGCACCTTTAAGGGATCGCGTCGTCCGGGCCGTATGGGCAACGAGCGCGTCACCCAGCAGGGCCTGACGATTGTGCAGGTAGATACCGAGCGCAATATCCTTTTGGTTCGCGGCGCAATTCCGGGCGCGAACGGCGGCCTCGTGTATATCGAGAAGGCCCGCCGCGCCGAGCGCGAAAAACAGCGCCAAGAGAACGTCAAGGCGAGCAATAAGAAGTAACTTCGTTACTTAGCAAGAGAGTTGATAGCGGGATAGCAAGAAAGTCGGAAAGGGAAGAAGCGGCCTCCTAACCCCCAATAATGGGGGGACAAGATAAAGATGGCGACGACGCCTTATCTTGCAGGCCAATCACTCGACCTGTGTCGATGGGGTTCTTGTCCCCCCATTATTGGGGGTTAGGGGGCCTTTCCCTCTGACTTTCTTGCTATCCCGCTATCAACTCTCTTGCTCCGCGCCTGAGCGCGTGGTATGATTTCCCTTGTGCCTCCGTCGCAAGCGCGATTGGGGGCTTTCTTTCGGCGGACGCTGTGAGCGTCGCCGCCGAGTGCGCAGGTTTTTGGGGCCGCGACGAGCGGCCTGTTCAATCTGCCTTTAGCCCGTGCGAAAGTCGCATCCTCAGTCGCAATAGGCGGGGTTTATTTCCCTTTCTTCTGCGGCGGCGCGGCCGATAGGTATACGGGCTTTGTCCTACTTTGCATTGGAGAAATGAATATGCCAACTGTGGCAATACGAACGAAGGGCGGCGGAACAGCCGGAGAAATCTCCCTGTCCGACCGCGTTTTCGGCGCGCCGCGCAATATCCCGCTAATGCATCAAGCGGTACGCACGGAACTCGAAAACAAACGACAGGATACAAAGAACACCCTGACGCGCGGTGACATCCTCGGTGGCGGACGTAAACCGTTCCGCCAAAAAGGAACCGGACGCGCGCGGCAAGGCTCGATTGTGTCCCCGAACATGCGCAAGGGCGGGACGGCCCACGGCCCGCATCCGCGTGACTTAGGTCATGCGCTTCCCAAAAAGATGCGCCGCGCGGCTATCATGTCCGCGCTGTCCGCCAAACTCGCCGACAACGAACTCGTGATCGTGGATGGTCTGCCGCTCGAAGGGGCGATTTCGACCAAAACGGCGGCGACGTTCTTGTCCGGTCTGGGCGAGGCGAAGAAAATGCTCGTGATTGTGGAAGCCCACGACGAGATCGTGAACAAGTCGCTTCGCAACATCGGCAACCTGGAAATTCGCGTTGCGCCGCAGTTCTCGACCCGTGACGTGATTGATGGCGGCCTGGTCGTTATCACCCGCGCCGCCGTGGACGTCATCGAAAACCAATGGGGCGATGAGAACGCCGTTGGAACTGAGGAGGCCGTCATTGCCTGACCTATATAGCACCATTGAGCGGCCCCTGATTACGGAAAAAGCCCTTGAAGCCAACGGCGCGCGCAAGTACGCTTTCGTGGTCCACAAGGATGCCAACAAGATCCAGATCAAGGACGCGATCCAAGCCTTGTTCACCCAGCCCGGCGGCGAGCCTATCGTTGTTTCGGCGGTGAACACCATGAACGTCAAAGGCAAGTCCAAGCGCTTCCGCGCATTCGGGCGCGCAACGGCGGGTAAAACGTCGGGCTTCAAGAAAGCCATCGTTACCCTCGCCGAAGGCCAGAGTCTCGAAATCTTCGAGGGCGTATAAGGAGCTAACAGACTATGCCTATACGAAAATTTAAACCGGTAACGCCGGGCCGACGGTTCATGTCCATCTCCACTTTCGATGACCTGACCAAAGGCGCCAAGCCCGAAAAGTCGCTCCTGACGCCGATCAAGAAATCGGGCGGACGCAACAACCAGGGCCGCATGACCATGCGGAACCACGGCGGCGGCAACAAGCGGATGTACCGCATCATTGACTTCAAGCGCGATAAGGACGAAGTCGGCGCGACCGTAAAGTCTGTCGAGTACGACCCGAACCGGTCGGCCCGTATCGCCCTTTTGGAGTATACGGACGGCGAAAAACGCTACATCATCGCGCCGCTCGGTCTTAAGGCGGGCGATGCGGTGGAAAGCGGGCCGGAGTCCGACATCAAGCCCGGAAACGCGATGCCCATCGGGAATATCCCGGTTGGTACGCTGATCCATTGTATCGAGATGATGCCGGGCCGCGGCGCGCAGATGGTGCGCTCGGCGGGGAACTCGGCGCAACTCATGGCGAAGGAAGACAAGTACGCATTGCTCCGCTTGCCGTCCGGCGAAATGCGGCGCGTCCTAGTAACTTGCCGTGCGACCATCGGGCAGGTCAGCAACATTGACCATGAGAACGAATCGCTGGGCAAGGCGGGCAAGTCCCGCTGGCAGGGTCGGACCCCGCACACCCGCGGCGTTGTTATGAACCCGCGCGATCACCCGCACGGCGGCGGCGAGGGCAAGTCCCCTGTCGGTCGCAAAAAGGGACCGGTCTCGGCGACCGGCGTTTTGTCGCTCGGCTTCAAAACCCGGCGCAACAAGTCTACGGACAAATTTATCGTCAAGCGGCGCAATAGATAAGAAGCAAGAAAGTTAATAGCGAGAAAGCAAGAGAGCCAGACCTGGCGACCACGAAGGGTTTTCCTTTCTGACTATCTTGCCTTCTTGCCATCAACTTTCTTGCTTCTTAACCCGAAGCGTCCACGTTGGCGGGCTTTGCGCTTTGATGCGCGGCTCGTCACGCTCCCGCCGTGGGAAACACGGAAATGGGGCAGGAGTTTAATATATGGGACGATCTTTAAAGAAGGGGCCGTTTGCGGAACCCAAACTTCTCGAAAAGATTGACGGGATGAACGCCCGGAACGAAAAGCGCATCATCAAAACATGGTCGCGCCGCTCGACAATCTTTCCGCAGTTTATTGGGCATACGCTCGCGGTCCACGACGGACGCAAACACGTTCCGGTTTTTGTCACCGAGAACATGGTCGGTCATAAATTGGGTGAGTTCGCGCTTACCCGCACGTTCAAGGGCCACGCGGGCGGCACGGGCCAGTCCTCGAAGGCGCGCAAGTAGAAAGGACCTGTACAACAATGGAAGCGACAGCGACAGCCAAATATGTACGCATGGGTCCGCGCAAGGTCCGGTTCGTGCTTGATACCATCCGGGGCAAGTACGCCCAGGATGCGCTAAACCAACTTCAGTTCACGCCGAACCATGCCGCCGACGAGATCGCGAACGTGATCAAGTCCGCGATGGCGAATGCCGTAAACAACCACGATATGGAGGGCGAGTACCTTCGCGTCGTGCGCTGTTTTGTGGACCCGGGTCCGACCGCCAAGCGTGTGCAACCGCGCGCCCAGGGCCGTGCCTACCGCATCTTGAAGCGATCGAGCCATATCACCGTGGTGCTTGGCGAGGGCGAAGCCCCGCCGACGACCGGCAACCGCGAACTCGAACTCAAGCGCAAGGGCAAGAAGCCGCCGCTACGCGCCGCTTTGCCGGGCCAGACTGTTGTCGAGACGGCGACAGTCGCGCAGGCTTTGGTGGGAACCGATGAAACGCCGCAACCGGCGCTGACGGTGGAAGAGCGCGACGAAACCGCCCTTGCTCCCGCTACGGAGACCGTGACGACGACCGAGGCGGGACCGGCGGAAACGACCGACGCGCCTATCGCCGAGGATGTTGCGGCGGAAGCCAACGACGCCAACGTAACTACAGAAGCGACTGGCGGCGAAGGCGTTCGTAACTCGGATGTGAGCGGCGAAACCATTCCCGCGCCGAAGGCGGAATAAGGAACAAAATGGGACAAAAAATTCATCCTATCGGCTTCCGCATCGGCGTCAACCGTGACGCGGACAGCAAGTGGTACGCCGATAAGCAATATGCGGACTTCCTTTTGGAGGACTACAAAATCCGTAAGGCCGTTAAGAAGCGGCGCGGGTGGGAAAACGCGTCCATCGCCAAGACTGAGATCGAGCGGCAGGCGAACCAGGTGCGCGTGACCATGCACACCGCGAAGCCCGGCATCATCATCGGACGCGGCGGCGCGGGCGTGGATATGCTGAAAGCCGACCTTGAAAAGATGACCGGCAAAACCGTGCATGTCAATGTGCAGGAAATTCGGCATCTGGAAACCAACGCGCAGTTGGTCGCCGAAAGTATCGCCCAGCAGATCGAAAAGCGTATCGGCTACAAGCGCGCCATGCGTCAAGCGGTCACCCGCGCGATGAAGCTGGGCGTACGCGGTATTCGTTGCCATGTCGCCGGTCGCTTGGGCGGGTCGGAAATGGCCCGAAAGGAACAGGACCGACAAGGCAAGATCCCGCTTCACACCCTGCGCGCCGATATTGACTACGGCTTCTACGAGGCCCTGACCCAGTACGGCCACATCGGTGTCAAGGTTTGGATCTACAAGGGCGACATCCTTCCCGGCGCGCGCAGAGCGCCCGAAGGCCCGGCGCAACCGTCGCGACAAGAGCGCAACGAGCGTCGTGACCGCGAGCGCGGCGAGCGCCGTGACCGGGGCGACGGCGACCGAGGCGGGGATCGCGGTGGTTACGGCGGCGGCGGTGATCGCGGCGGTCGTGACGGCGGCGGCAACCGTGGCGGCGGCGGCTATGGCGGCGGTCAAGGCGGCGGCGGCAAC
>CAXUMS010000228.1:0-6022 GCA_964252165.1 uncultured Armatimonadaceae bacterium | reverse complement strand
GAGCCGCCCGCGGCTTTGAGCGGGTGCCGCGCGGCAGGAGCGATTTAGTCAAACGGTAAGTAGACGCTAACGCCAACGCCAATACAACAAACTAATGCGGTATGTTCAGCGGCGCAAGGGGGGCGGGGGAGGCGGCGAGCGCGGCTTTGAGAGCGGCGGCGGTTTCTTTGTGTCCGGCCCATTCGGCGGCATCGAGCGGGGTTGCGCCGTCGGCGTCCGCGCGGCGTGGGTCGGCTCCCCAGGCGAGCAATGCCCGTACCACGCCGGTTTCGCCTCGGGCCGCCGCGTAGTTCAGCGCGGTCCCATCGGATAAACTGTCGGCGGCGTTCACATCCGCGCCGCCTTGTTCGAGCAAAACGTTTGCGGCGAGTGCGTAGCGGTGCGCGTTGTTGTCGGGTTCGGCGGTTTCCGGCTTGTCGCCCGTATCGTCGTACCACGATAGATCGTTTTTGGTATCGTCAAGGCCGAGTTCGGCGGGGGCGAGCGGTTGCGTGGAAACGGGGTTGTCGGCTACGGGCGGCGCGGCGGCGACGGTGCGCGGCAACGGTCGCTCCTGCGTTCTCGGCGACGGCGTTGCGCCCCAGGTCAGCCAGATCAGCGGCGTAAAACCGAACGAATCACGGGCGGCGGGATCTGCGCCCGCGTCCAAAAGGATTTTTTCGGTTTGGGCGTCGCCTCGAAGGGCGGCTTCCATAAGCGGCGTTATCACGAACGCGCCGGAAGCGTTGGATGGCGCGTTTGGAGAGGGGAGGGCGGCAAGAGCCAACTTTTGCGCGGTTGTCGTGCGCCGCGCTTGCGGTTTTCCATCCGGATGCGCCCCGCCCGCGATCAGGACGCGGGTTAGCGCGGCGGCTTTGCGCGGGTCCGGGTTCGCGGCGGCGACACGCAAAAGGCAAACCGTTTCTCCGCCCGGTTCGTCCCGGCCCGATAAACTTGCGAGGATCGTCTCGGACGGCTCTGCTGAGCGATATTTCGGCGATGAAGCCGCGCGGAAAGGCGACAAACCGTGCAGCGGCAGATGCGCGTCCGGGCTTGCGCCGCGCCGCAACGCGTTTTCCGCGCCCGCGACATCGCCGGTCGCAATCGCCGATGCGAGCGCGTCATCGGGCGAACGCAAAGCGGGCGGAAGAAAGTCCCCGGAGAACTCCAGTCGCCACCCGCTCGCTGTGTCGCTGGTTCGGAGGAGATGAACGGAACCGCTCGCGACATAAAGCCCCGCCGCCGCTGTCAACGTCGCAACACAAACGCCCGCTACGACGTGCGTCGCGCGTAAGCGATACGACCGGGCGTTTTTTTCTTGTTTGCGTATTGGCGGGTTGCGACGGCAAAGCATGAAGAAGGCGTCCTCCGCTACTTAGGACTACGCTCCGCCCCAAATGGTTCAATCCTTTTCCAAAAACAACCGTGATCTTCACTCCGCGTGCGCCACACCTGTGATCCACTATCCCATCACGCGCTTACGGTCATTCGCACAGCGGCGGCGCTATGTCGAATTTGGCGCGCCATCATTGTGTCGCCGCGTTTTGTCGCGATGTCGGCGGCTCGCGCGAGGTAGAAGGGCGGCAAAGCGGAGCCGGTCTTGTTTCGCCCAAGAATTAGGGTCACCAATTCCGTATCGCCGTTTGATGCCGCGATAAGGAGCGCGCGGCCCGCGCCGAGCATGTCGGTTTTGTCGAAAGGAGCGGCGTCACCAGGAAGGCAAGCGGGTTGCGAAACAACTTCGAGAAGCGCGCGGGCGACATCAAGCGCGTTCCCGCTATGGCGTTCGTTCCGACCCGCTCGGCCCTTTGCAAGCCAAATCAACGGAGTTTGCCCGGCGGCGTCGCGTCGCGCCGCGCGCGCTCCCCGCAACAGGAGCAGGCGCGCAACATCGGCGTCGCCTCGGAATGCGGCATCCATAAGCGGCGTTTTCCGGAGCGCGCCGGACGCCAGGTCGGGCAGGGCGCGGGCGGTGAGCAATGTGTCCACTAAAGCGGCCCGCTGTTTCGGTCCCATTTGCGCGTTTGATACGGCGGCGCGCAGTAGCGTAAGGCCGCTTGCATCCTTCCCCGCGTTCGGGTTCGCGCCGTCCGCGATCAAACGCCGGGTTGCCGCGACATCGCCCTGATATACCGCCGTCGCGAGATCCGTCTGTTCTCGTTCATGGGGAAACGCGCCCGGCCCGCTGGCCCCGGCAATATATGCCGCCCCGGTGAACAGAACCGCGCCCGCCGCCGCAAGCAATCCGACCAGGCCGGAGGTTAACGCCATGCCGCCGCGCTCCGCGCGCCGCTCCTGCGCGGCTTTGTCTGTGTTTCTTGTGACCATTGTCCCGGGCCGCTCGCCGGGTTCCTGTCCAAACTCTTCCCAAACCGCACTCGCGCCGGTACGGCTGATCCGGCTTTCGTACACAACTTCGCCGCCGCTAAATCGTCCTGCACGCGCTTCAGTACCACGTAACCGCCCCAGCTTTTCTTGCGCTGTCATTATATGCCCGCCCTTTTAACTGTATATACAACTGGCTTATCGTGCGCCTCGTGGAACGCCTTGTCGTGTATATGCCGTGTTGAAAGCGAACTATAACCGGAAATTTACCGGCAAGAAAAAATTTATCCGGTTTGTTGTTTCAACCTGGTCGCCGGATGCCACGCGGCGCGCACGTTGTCGTAGAGCGCAACGCCTGCGCCGAGCAGATCGAGGTTGCGTCGAACTTTGCCGTGCAGCGGAGCCGCGACACGCAAACTGCACTGCGGAAGCGCTTCGTCGAGCGCGTTTTTGAGGTGGAGAATCCATCGCAGACCGTCGCTGTCGGCGAACGGAACGCGGGTCAAATCGAGAAGAACAATCCGGGCGCGTACGGCGCGGGCATGGCGCGCGATTCGCTCCGGCTCGCCGCCAAGCGCGAGCGGCGAAACGGCGTCGAGGGGTTTATCTTCGCCGGAGAGGAGAAGAACGCGCCCCAACTCCCGGTCGGGGGAAGGCGATGCGGCGACGCCCGCTGTGGCGCGGCGGGCCAGCGGCGACGAAGGCGGAACCGAGGCGTAAGACATCATTGACTCACTTTCTTGCGGCGCATTGCCTTTGCGGTCACCGCAAGCGCAACAAGCCCCACCTACTTAAAATGAAGCGGCGGCGCGCGGCGTCTTTGCTCGCGCCGTGAAAGCGGGAGCGGTTCGCTCGCGCCTTGCTTCTTGTTTTAGTATACGACTTTTAGTATACGACGTTCCGATGGGAAACGATACCGTCAAATCGCTTTTCCGTTACCGGGTTTAGACCTTGCGGCTGTGCGTCAACGTATACGGGTATAGTCAATACGGATCTGCCGCCGCGCCCGCTTTTCCTGATCGTCGCCGCTGGCGTCCCCGTGCGGCGAATCACACTTCCGTTCGCGCCATAATCATAATATGAATCTTGTGCCGCTCGCCGCCGCCTTTGTTGTTTTGCTTGCGTTCGCGCCGCTCGCCTCGCGCCTTTTATGCCGTGCATTCGGGTTGGTGCGCGCGAACTTTCGCGGCGAGGCGATACCCGCGTCGGTCGGCCTGACCTTTCTTCTGGTCGCAGGCGTTTTCTACGGGATATTGTCAGGGGGCGCGAGCGGCAATAGCGGCGACATACGCGCCTTCGCGCCGTTGTTCTTGCTGGTCGCCGCAGGCTTCGGCGCGCTTGGCCTGTCCGATGATCTTTGGGGCGCGCGCACGGATGGCGGCGGTTTCCGGGGGCATCTGAAGCAGGCCGCGCGCGGAAAACTGACCACAGGCTTGGTCAAACTTATCGGCGGCGGCGTTACCGCCCTTATCGCCGCATACTGGGCGGGCGGAATGCACTATCAAGACGCCCTGTGGCAATGGTCGCGTCCGGTTCTTCCCGTTGTGTGCGCCGATGCCGCATTGATCGCGCTCGCCGCGAACGCCCTAAATCTGCTTGATACCCGCCCCGGACGCGCCTCGTTCGGCTTCGCGCTTTTGCTGGTTCCGGTTATCGCTACCGTTGCGCCGCTCGCTCGCGTTTTGCTTACCGGCTCCGCGGCGAGCGGCGGCAGTGAACCGCTTCCGGTTCCGCCGGTCGCCCTGCTTGCTCCCGTGGTTTTCGCGGTGGCTCTCGAATGGTTGCCGGACGCCCGCGCGCGGGCGATGATGGGCGATGTCGGCTCAAACCTGCTGGGCGCGCTCGCGGGTCTCGCCGCTATAGTGACATTGCCGCTCGTCGCCCGCCTCCTTCTGCTCGCCGTCTTACTCGCGCTAAATATCGCCGCCGAGCGCGTTTCGCTGAACGCCGTGATCGAGCGCACCGCGTGGCTCCGAGCGATAGACCGCACACTCGGCGTACGCGCCAGCCCCGTTGCTACGGTTTCGCCTGTATCTTCACCTCGTTCTTCTTGAAGCGTGTCACAGATCAAATGCGCCTTGCCCGGCTTCTTCGGCGTCGGCTAACGGATCAGCGGAAACGGGCGACGTGTACGCCGATGGCGCGAGCGGGGGCGAGGCGCTGGCTGATACGCGCGTCGCGCTACTTCTGCGACCATTGCCGAAAACGCGGTTTGCATCGGGTTTATCGTGGACGCGCAGGTAGATACTGGTCATCGCGTCCTCAATTCGGGCAAGATCCGCGTTCGGGGGCAGGTCCACCTCGCCGTCCGCCTGCGTTTGCTCGGTTTTATAGCGGTAGCGCAGTTCTAATCCCAGATCAGGGTCAGGTTCCCCCGCGCGGCGGGATGCGGCGCGGGCGGGGCCAACCTCAAACTCGATCCCGGCGCGGCTGGTCCGCAGAAAGCCGCGAAACGAGCCGCTTTTCCAACCCGCCCGCGCGAGCGCGTCTTTGAGTTCCTCGGTCATTGTCATTGCTTCATCCTGTGCGGTACGCGACGACAGGTGTGTCGTTCTACAGCCGGAAGCGCCATAGGTCGCGCTTGCGCTTGCGCGGGCGTTCCGGGTCTACAACGCAAAGGTCTTCCGGCGTTAATCGTTGTTTGTCCAGATACGCTTGCAGGCGGCTTGACCCGCCGCGCAGTTTGATTTCCATTTCGTCCTTGTACAACGGAACCAAACTCCAAAAGAAAACCGTGCGTCCGTCGTCGAGCGCAAGCGGCGAAAAGTCCTCGGGAACGCCAAACGGCGGGGTCAGCCACAAACAGCACAGTTCCGTGTCGGACGCGAACGGGGCGGGCGGGTCGCCATTCGGAACCGTGTGGTCTTGAAACAGCCACGTGTTGTATTCGTGCGGGAACCGGGCGAGCCGCTTGAGCCACAAAATCGGCCAGTAGTTGCGCTCATCCTTGAACGCGTCCGGCGACAAGGGCCATTCCGGGGGCAAGCAGATCATCAGTTCGGCGTAGCGAAACGCTTCCAGGCCATGCCCTTCCGGGACGGTCATAGGCCGCTCGCTCATGCCCGTCGTGAACAGGGTCCAGTAGGGCCGTTTTGGCGTCGCCGGTATGCAGTGAACGTCAATATGAACCAGGTCGGAGACAATCTCATGGAAAACGCCATCCACCCTACCGATGTGCCGCTCGAAGTGCGCGGCGATCTGCTCGATGGCTTCCGGGTCGCCCGTGGAAATTTCCCCAATCGGCGTTTCGTCATTGTCGCCCTCGAAGCGCGCCTCATGCCGCACGATGGGCGTCACAGAATCGCGGTCGCCGCCGCTGTCGTCCGGCATCGGGTTGTCGTTATCGCCGTTTTTGTTGTCGTTCGTTCGCCGTCGCGCCACGTCGCTGCTATCCTGTCATCCGCAAAATTCGTTTTTGTTCAGCTTTGCTCAGCGGTTTTAACCCTTTTATGGTATCGCACGCCGAAGCGATACGTCGTTCGTGTATAGATCGGACGCTTCGCCCGAAAGCGAACAAGCCACACTGTTAAAAAATCGGAGGATTTTTACAGAAAGAGATAATATTCGTCATTTCTGTGTTACTGTATACGCAGGTCGCGTAAAGCGTGTCTTTGGTCGCGTTTGCAATTGACCCATTCCCCAAATACTGATCCATTCTGAAGTTTTCAAACGTCTGTTTGTTATAACAAAGAAACAGCCGATTTTGAAGCCCCCCGAA
>CAXUMS010000227.1:0-6095 GCA_964252165.1 uncultured Armatimonadaceae bacterium | reverse complement strand
TTAGGTTGGCGCCTCCCCCGGCGTGAGGGGGAGCCGCGCGGCTTGAGCGATTTAGTCAAACGACCAAGTAGACGGCCCCGCCAAACGCCCTGCTATACGGCGGTGAGGATTTCTTCTGCGATAGCGTCGGCGGCGCGGGCGGGATCGGCGGCTTGCGTGATAGCGCGGCCTACGACGAGGTAGCGCGCGCCGTTGCGGGTTGCATCGGCGGGCGTCGCGATTCGCGCCTGATCGTGGGCGGCGGTTCCGGCAGGGCGGACGCCCGGAATGACCGTGACGAAATGGGGTCCGCACGCGTCGCGGATCGCCCTTATTTCGTGTGGGGACGCGACCACGCCATCAAGGCCAGCGGACTGGCACAGGCGGGCGAGGTGAACCGCCTGCTCCTCCACCGTTCCCGCGATACGGAGGTCGCGGTTCAGCGTTGGGGCGTCCACGCTGGTTAAAACCGTCACGCCGATCAGGAGCGGCGGGGTTGCGCCGTCCGGCGTTCCCGCGATGGACGCGGCGTGGGCGGCCTCCAGCATCGCGCGTCCCCCGGACGCATGGATGTTCACCATCCAAACGCCGCGCCGGGCCGCCGCGCGCACGGCTCCCGCGACCGTGTTCGGGATGTCGTGGAACTTCGCATCGTAGAAAATGCGGTCGGCGCCCGCGTCCGCGAGGCGGGCGAAAATATCCAGACCAGCGGCATTGACCAGTTCCAGACCGACCTTGAAACCGCCGACCTTGCCCGCGAGGTCACGGGCGAGGGCTACGGCGTCGCTGGCGTTATCGTAGTCCAGGGCGACCAGAATGCGCTCACGGGCGTCGGCGAGGGTGGCTGGGGCAGTGGTCAGAGTATCAAGCGACAAGATCTTTATTTCTCGTAGAGGACGATGGTGGGATTGACGTACAGCATATCGTCGGGCAAGTTCTGGGCGGGCAAGCCTTGATTGGTGTTCAATTTCGTGAACGGCAAGCCGAAAACCTGCACCGGCTGGGAGAAAACACGGCGGCGTTTGTAGCGTTTTTCCACGTTGGCAAGGTACGCAATCGCTTCCGGTTGCTTGATGCGCTGGGCGTACACGTACTCGTACTCGCTCAGGGCGACCACGTCCGGGTTGGTTTGCGTCAGAAGCGCCGTGTCCCATTCCACGGGGTGAAGCGTCATTCCGCCGTCTGCGGTGGCGGCGGGAACGGCGGCGGGGATCAAGTCCGGCGCGGACGCGTCGAGCGCGCTACGCTGGGCAAGTGCGGGAACGGGCGCGCCGAGAAGCGGCGCGAGGGTAGGCGAATAATACCACGGTCCTTTGGCGAACCCGACTGATTTTGCGCCGCTCGTCCGGATGTATGCGGCGGCCTGATCACGCGGGTCGGAACGCAACATGGCGGCGTCGAGAGCGAGCGAGAAAACAAGCGCGAACGCGCCCGCCGCTCCAATGGCGAACGTAATGGGCGCGGCTTTTCGGCGCGGGGCCGGGGACGGAATCAGCGCGCCCGCGAGCAGAAATAAGGGCGGGAACAGGGGAAGTGTGTAGCGCGCGAACTTGACCTGCGCCAGCCCGATTAGAATGTAGTAGGGGAGCGCGAACGCGAGCAACACGAGGTCGCCGGGACGCCTGCGCCAAACGGCGTAGCCGGTCGCGACCAGCGCAACAAGGGTGAGCGGCAGGCCCATCCCCCACGGCAGGTTGTACGTGAGATGGTAGACAAAACCGGGCGGCGTTTGGGCGAAAACGATGTCGTGGCCGGTGCGAACGTGCCGCGCCTCGAACGCGATAGCGGCGAGGGTTCCCGTCGGGTTGAGCAAGATCGTGGGACAACCCGCGAGAAAACCGGCGAGCGCGCCGAAAAGAAGAGAAGCGGCCCCCCCCGCCCCCAATAATGGGGGGGCTAAGATACTTCCCGGTATCGCCCTACCTTCTTTATCCGAGGCTCCCCCATTATTGGGGGCAGGGGAGGTTGTGTCTCTACGATGAGCGATTAACCAGGCGGCGACACCCGCGAGAACGACGAGCAGCGCGTTGTATTTCGCCGCGCCCGCGAGACCGGACCAGACGCCGCACCAGAGCAGATCGCGCGAACGGGCGTCAACCGGGGATAATCGGCGGGCGGCGAAGAACAACGCGCCGGTCAGGAAGAATGTCGCGGGAACATCCACGGTCGCGAAATGGCCGTGCTGAACGGCGAGCGGCGCGACCCCGTACAAGAGCGCGGCGGCAAGTCCGGCGCGGTAGCCGTACAGGAAGCGGCCCGTATGGTACAAAAACGCGCAGGTCAGCGCTCCCAGAAACGCGGTCACCAAACGCGCGGCGAGAAGCGCGCCCGCCGACGGAACGCCGGGCGCGGGCGATAGCGCGACAAGGCCCATCGCCTCGCCCAGGTGGATGACGGCCCCATTGAGGAGAAGAGGAAGCGCGCCGTAGTTGTAAAAACCGGGGTCAAGCAAAAGCAAAAACGGGTTTACCCGAAGCGATGCGCCCACCACGACGGATTCGTCTGGGTGAAACGAAAACAAGCGGGTCGCATTCGGTAACGCCCAACCAATCCCCCAGAGCCGCAGGCCGAGCGCGAACAACACGATAAGCCACGGCGCGGCGCGCCAAATTGTAGACTTCGTCGGCGGGGCGTCGGGTGGCGGGGCGGGAGCGTTAGTACGGAATATATGCGGCGGTGTCATAAGTGTAGTTCGATTATAGCCCGCTCTCGCCTTTCACGTCGCTCACGCCATCGCCGCCGTGTCGTTGACACCGATTGCGGCGGGGTCGTACAATACATGAAAGGCAAACGGCTCAGGCAAACACGCCCCCGCGCCGTCTTCCAAGAAATTTTGCTAAAGGCCCCGAGCGCCGTTTTCCGGCTAACGTTATGAACTTTCAATTTATCGAACTTTCCCGTATTATCGAAGACCCCGACCAGCCGCGCAAGGCGATTGACGATGCGACCCTTGCCGGGCTTGCCGACAGCATCCGGCAGCACGGCGTTCTAAACCCGATCACGGTCGCGCCGCTCGCGGGCGTAGACGGTTTTCGTATCGTCACCGGCGAGCGCAGGTGGCGCGCGTCGCAACAAGCGGGCCTTGCGGAAATGCCGTGCATCGTGCGCGCGTCGCCGACCGGTGATGAGGCTGACAAGGCGACCGAGCAACTTATCGAGAACCTTCAGCGCGAAGAGTTGTCTCCGTTCGACAAGGCGAACGCGATCAAAACGCTCAAAAACAAACTCGGCGCGACCAACAAGGAAGTGTCGCAACGCTTGGGTATCGGCGAGCGCTCGGTCGGTTATCTTCTGGACCTGTTGGACCTGCCGGAGTCTATCGGCGAGCAGATCGTGTCCATGCCGAACCGCCCCGCCGATGGCAACCTGACCGAAAAGCACGGGCGTTTTCTGCGCCAACTCAACGATCAGCCGGATCTGCAACAGCACCTGGTCGAGAAAATCCGCGACGAGAAACTCTCGTCGGATGATACCGCTCGGGTCGCCAAAGCCCTGCGCTCGTACCCGGACAAGCAGGACGATATTTTAGGCTCATCTATGGAGGACCTGCCGCGCGTCCTGGGCAAAGGCGATGACGCCGCGCCGTTCTCGACCGGGCGCGCGTTCGTGAGTATTCTGGAGCGGGTCCCGAAAACGCTGGAGGAGATCAAACTCGGCGCGGTTTCCGCAGGCGACCTTCCCGCCATAGAGGCGGCTCTGGTCCAAGCCCAAACCGCCGTGAACACCCTGCTCGCCGAGGTCCGCGCCGCCGCCCGGCAACAGGGGTAGATCGCCTTCGGGCTTCCTCAACCCGAAATTACGCTATCGAACAAACAAAGCGAGGGCCGTGTTGCAATCCGTAACACCGCCCTCGCTTTACCTGACCGTTCATCTGTCCGTAGGCAAAACCATTATCGAACAGCGGACTGAAGCGCAAGCGATGCGGGCGTTAAACCCGCCGCGCGTAAAAAGGGACGGTGGAGGCGAACGGCGAGCGTTCGTCGTCCCTGGTTTCAATGCCAAGTTGGTTCGATTAAAAAAGGCGAACATGAAATAGTCGCCGTTATGCGCCCCAAGTTTCAATGCCAAGTTGGTTCGATTAAAAAATCGCAGGAGCCGCGAAAACAGGTCGCGGGCGCTCCGTTTCAATGCCAAGTTGGTTCGATTAAAAAGCAAGCCGTTCGGAAACAACAGCGCGGTCGCCACAACGGTTTCAATGCCAAGTTGGTTCGATTAAAAACCCGAATTCTTGGGTGTCTTCAAGTTTCAGCGAGGAAGTTTCAATGCCAAGTTGGTTCGATTAAAAAAAGGTTTGCCGCCTTCATCAATCGAGCGCATTAAACGTTTCAATGCCAAGTTGGTTCGATTAAAAATTATCGCGGGTACGGGAAAACAATCGCCGACGCCAGGTTTCAATGCCAAGTTGGTTCGATTAAAAAACAGCAAGGGCGATCCGTTCCGCTTCGTTATCACGAGTTTCAATGCCAAGTTGGTTCGATTAAAAATCTTCGGGTGGCGCTTCAGGCGCGCCGCTCGCCTTGGTTTCAATGCCAAGTTGGTTCGATTAAAAATTGGACGCGCTCGATATAATGGCGACCGTTATTGAAGGTTTCAATGCCAAGTTGGTTCGATTAAAAAACTTTAGAAGTTCAGTAATGAGCATGATGTAAACGGTTTCAATGCCAAGTTGGTTCGATTAAAAACTAAAAGCGCATGAAATCGTCGGCAACACGCTAAAGGTTTCAATGCCAAGTTGGTTCGATTAAAAATAAATTATCGTTCGATGAGGCGCGCGGATAGCGTTGTTTCAATGCCAAGTTGGTTCGATTAAAAAGCGTCAGGGCGTCGAGGAGCGCGCCCGCGTCCATCGTTTCAATGCCAAGTTGGTTCGATTAAAAAGTGATAATATCCACGACATTATCACCGTCGGTCATTGGTTTCAATGCCAAGTTGGTTCGATTAAAAAAGGTTCCCTGCCGCCTCGTAGCGTCGTTCCACGCGCTGTTTCAATGCCAAGTTGGTTCGATTAAAAACACGATTGATGACATCGAATTTGCGCGCATGATGGCGAGTTTCAATGCCAAGTTGGTTCGATTAAAAAGCATGGCGACGGGCGTTGGGGTGGGGGCGATCAAACGTTTCAATGCCAAGTTGGTTCGATTAAAAAGGTGTAAGCGGAATGAACCCGCTTACAAGCAAAGGAGTTTCAATGCCAAGTTGGTTCGATTAAAAACGCCGACGCCATAAAGCGAGGCGAGCCGGACGTGGTTCGTTTCAATGCCAAGTTGGTTCGATTAAAAATGACGCCGAACGAACCGAAGCCCTCGCCAAAAACCAGTTTCAATGCCAAGTTGGTTCGATTAAAAAGGCAATTCGAGAACGATGTTGTCATGTCTGCGAGCCAGTTTCAATGCCAAGTTGGTTCGATTAAAAAGCGCGGTTGCCAAGCAGCACCTCAAGGTCAACGTCGTTTCAATGCCAAGTTGGTTCGATTAAAAATGGACTTGCTTTAGCGTGATCGCGCCGTCTATCGCAAGTTTCAATGCCAAGTTGGTTCGATTAAAAAGTACAGCGCGCACGTCGAAAAAGCCCCCACGCTAAAAGGTTTCAATGCCAAGTTGGTTCGATTAAAAAAACGCGTATTGCCACAACCCGAAGCCAACATTGTCGGTTTCAATGCCAAGTTGGTTCGATTAAAAAACAAAGTGTATATCGCGCTACCCCCCTACAACGTGGTTTCAATGCCAAGTTGGTTCGATTAAAAATCGACGAGGAGCAACAACGAAACTTCGCCAAAACGTTGTTTCAATGCCAAGTTGGTTCGATTAAAAACGCCACAACCGATCTCGCCCCAAACCGTCGTAGGCGTGTTTCAATGCCAAGTTGGTTCGATTAAAAATACCACAGACGGTTTCCCCGCGCGGCTCTATGAAGGGGTTTCAATGCCAAGTTGGTTCGATTAAAAAACCGTGCCAAACCCGTAAAAAGTGATGCCGCCCGTGGTTTCAATGCCAAGTTGGTTCGATTAAAAACAACTCCATCGCATCCGCCTTGTTCGCGTCCGTCCGTTTCAATGCCAAGTGGTCGTGGCTCTTGTGATGTTGTCAGGGTAGATTAGGTTTATGGTTTCTGAACTC
>CAXUMS010000226.1:0-6105 GCA_964252165.1 uncultured Armatimonadaceae bacterium | reverse complement strand
CGTCCGGTAGGACGCCCGGCGCGTCCGCGCGCCCCCAGACGTGGGTTTTAACCCGTGTTCACTTAGAAGCCGATTCCAATCCCGCCGCGAGCCTTTGGTAAAACTCGTCGCGGTTCGTGTGATCGGGCAGGCCCGCGACCTGCGCATCGCCGAGTTCCACGATACGCCATTCCCCGTCCGTCGTTCGGGCGACATCCATCGTGAAGAAGCGGCTTTGAACCCGCCGGGCGACATCGGCGAAAAGATCGGCGGGCGGGCCGTCGCTACTGGCCTCGTAGTCGCCTTGCTCCCAGTAGGGGGCGGTATGAAGGCGTTCGCCGTGCAGGAAAAACAAGCGGTACTCGCGCACCAGCGGCATTCCGCTTTGGGCGTGGACGGTGAGCGGTTCAAACTCCTCAAACGCACGGAAAACAAGCCCCTCGTTCAGATCCGGGCCTTGCAGCTCCAAAAAGCGGGCGACGACACGCGCGACCGCGTTCGTATCGGAAGCGTTGGGGATGAAGCACGCTTCGGCCCATTCGTGCTTGCGCGACTTGACGAAATCTTTCACGATCACCGGTTTGTCCCCGAATGGGCGGAGCAGGTTCGTGAAGTCCATCCGGGCAAGTTGGACGACGTTGCCGCGCACCCAAACCGAGCGGGGCGTGTAGCCCGCGATAACCTCGTAGGATTTGGGCAGGTAATGGCAATGCCGGTACGCGGCGGGCGTGCTGATTAGCCGAACGCCCCGTGCCGCGAGCGCGCCGTGGAGCAGACTGTACTGCGCGGGCGTCATCATCCAACCGCGAAACACGCCGACCTCGCTTGCGCCCTTTTCCAATGGCGTAACCAACCGCACAGCGGCGATGGCGTCGCTGTCTCTTGCCAGCGCCTCGAAGTTGACGACCGACACCGTAAAGCCCGCGCGCCGGGCCGCCACGGCCTCGTCGGTGTAGTCGGCGTCGGGCGCGCCGGGGTTCAGCCAGTCCGCGCAAAATAATATCCGCATACCGATTTTATACCGCGTCCGGCGGCGTTACTTCGGCGTCATCACAAACGCGCGGCGCTGCTTGTTCAAAACGCCGCGCCCCAGGATTTGTTTTTGGTTATTAATGTCCGCGGTGGTAAGATCGGACCAGCCCGAGGTTGGGGCGACAAGGCTTTCCAATGGGTAGCGCGCGTTGTCTCGGCACAGCAGAGCGACGCCGACCGGCTTTCCTTCCGAGGCGAATATGCCGACCACATCGCCCGCGTCGTTGAGGGCGTAAGGGTGATAGCCCCGGTTGGCGACGCCCGCTTTCGGTTCATTTCCTATGATCTTCGCCTTGCCATTTCTCCACAAAAACAGGGTTCGGGTTGGGTTGATATAAGGCCATCCCGTTGCGGCGTTCACCAAAAGGCCGTCATCAATAACGCCGGACACCAAAACAGCGCCGTTGTTATTAATAGCATAGGCGCCTTCGTTATAGCCTTTCGGTATGTTCAAGCCGTCCGCTCGGTCGCCGCCACGCCACAAAAATGCGTAGGGCGATATAGAAGAATCGCCGGGTCGTCGTTCCCGCTCCGGGCGCGGCTCCTTCAATTGGACGCCGTAGCCTTCTCCAATAATGTCGCCGTTGTCATTTATCTGGGCGTCGTCTAAAGAAGCGTTTCCGAACTTTGCCTTGAACGGCCCACTGATTTCCTGTAAACCCTTTTCCCGCGTCCATAAAAGAACATGGTGAATTGTCGTGGGTAGGGTCGCACCTGCGCTGTTGGTAAACGTCCCGAAGCCATAGGAGGTGACAATGGCCTCGCCGCGATTGTTGATGTCGTGCGCCTCGCTCACGTCACCGGGCGGCGTTCCCATGTCGCGCAAAACGCCGTTTTCGATCACGAACGCGCGGCGTCGCACATACTGGTTGCCCATCGCGGTTCCGACGATCTGGCCCGCGTTGTTGATTGCGCATTTTTCAATGAACTTGTAACCGGGCAAGCCGCCCAAATCGCGCGGAAGGGCGTCCGGCCTGTCCCACAAAACCACGTGGCCGCCGTTGTATTCCTTGCCGTAAGCGACGCCGACTATTTGGCCCCGGTCGTTCATCGCCCGCGCCTCGCAGGAGGTCGCGCCGGTCATTTGTCCCAAATGACCGGGCGGAAGCCGAAGCGCGACGATGTTATAGCGGGGCGCGTTTGAAAGAACGGCGACGGCGGTTTTCGGCGCGGCGGGCTTGGGGGCGACGGGTGCGGCGACAAGTGGGGCGAGCGACGCAAATGTGGCGGCGAAAGCGGCGATAGAAACGAGCGGCGATTTAGGCATGGTTTTTTTACTGGTATTCTCCGATAGATAGAACGGGCGTTGCGCGGTTACAGCGATGTTACGGCGATTACGACAACGCGCGGCGGGCAAGGTTGCGCGGGGGAGTTTTTCTTCCTACACTTGATTAAGCCTGCGCCCGCTCGGGTAACGGATAAGCGGCACAAGGTAAGGATAAGCGACGAATGGCGGTTACGACGGCGAAGCGTAGGAAAATCAGTCTCGATGGCGAGTGGACCTTCGAGGTGGAAGGCGAAACGGAAGCCCGGACGATACAGGTTCCCGGCCCGTGGGAAGCGCAATTTCCCACTCTTAGAGATAAACCGGTGACGGCGACGTACACGAAAACAATCGCCCTTCCCAAAACATGGACGGGCGGCGTGATCCGGCTTCATGTTGGGGCCGCCGATTATTATTCCGAGGTCAGCGTCAATGGCTACCTTGTGGGCGTCCACGAAGGCGGCTACACGCCGTTCGATATGGAGGTGCAGGAGTTTCTGCGCCCCGGCCAGCCCAACGAAATCCAGATCAAGGTCGCCGATGGCGCGCCCGCCCGTATGGTGGTCGCGGAAAACGCCGTGGTGAACCAGAACGACGCCAAAACCGAGGACGGGCGTCCGTTCCCGTTTACCGAAATCCCCCACGGTAAGCAGTCTTGGTACGTCACGGTCGGCGGCTTGTGGCAGTCCGTGCATCTCGAACACTGCGAGGGTGATTGCTTCGTCGAGAATATCTACGTTCGCCCCGATGTGCCGAACGAAAACGCCGCTATCCGCGTCAAACTCGCGCACCCGCCGCTCGATGTGGACGATTGGGCCGTGCGCGTGACGGTCACGCCGCCGCCGGGCGCGCCCCCGATTGCGCCGCTTTGGACGCCGCTTTCCAACGCGCGCCAAACCGAGATCAACTTTACGGTTTTTATCCCCGGCGCGGCTTTGTGGGATATGGACCATCCGAACCTGTACGGCGTTTTAGTGGAGGTTATCCAGAACGACCGCGCGATAGATTCGTACGCGACCCGGTTCGGGATGCGCTCTATCGCCTCGGAAAACGGGCAGGTGATGCTAAACGGCAAGCCGGTTTTCCTTGCGGGCGTGCTGGATCAGGACTTTTACCCGAACACCATTTACACGCCGCCGTCCACGGCGTACCTGCGCAACCAGTTCAAAAAGGCCAAGCACCTGGGCCTGAACATGATGCGCTGTCATATCAAAACGCCGGACCCGCGCTACCTCGATTTGTGCGACGAGATAGGCCTTCTGGTCTGGTACGAGATCCCGAACTGGGCGCAGCTCACGAAAAAATCCGCCAAGCGAGGCCGCGAGCATTTCGAGGCCATGCTGGACCGCGACACCAACCACGCGTCCATTCTCATTTTGTCCATCATGAACGAATCGTGGGGGATCGACCTGCGCGAGAAATGGCAACGCGAGTGGATGGTGGAGATGTTCGACTACGCCAAAGCGTACGACCCGACCCGCCTTATCGTGGACAACTCGGCCTGCGTCGGCAACTTCCATATCAAATCCGACATTGACGATTTCCATGTGTACTACAGCATCCCCGATCACGCCGAAAAATGGACGAATTGGTGCGCGGATTTCGCCTCCCGGCCCGCGTGGACGTATAGCAAGTACGGCGACGCCGAGCGAACCCGAAAAGAGCCGGTTATCTTGTCCGAGTTCGGCAACTGGGGCTTGCCGAAAATCGGGCCGCTCCGTAAAGGGCATGGCGGCGAGGACCCGTGGTGGTTCAAAACCGGCGCGGGCGCGACCCGGCCCGACGGCGTTTTGGAGCGGTTCCGGCAATACAATCTTCACAAAATTTTCGGCACGTACGATAAACTCGCCGAGGCGAGCCAGGACCAGGAATGGTTGTCGCTCAAGTTCGAGATCGAGGCGATGCGGAAGTTCCCCGAGATTGTCGGCTATGTCGTCACCGAGTTTTCCGATCTGCACTGGGAGTCGAACGGCTTGCTGGACATGTGCCGGAACCCGAAAACGTTCCATGACCGCATGGCGTCCCTTCAAACCCAGGATTTGATTATCCCCGACCACAAGCGCACCGCGTTCTGGGGCGGCGAAGCCTTTGTTTTGCCCCTTTTGCTGTCGCGCTTCTCCGCCCACGACCTTGCCGGGGCGACGCTCCACTGGGCGATAGACGGGTTCCCGGACCTCGCGGGCGATATGATACTGGACGCCGACCTGCCGGTGGGAACCGCGCCCCTCGGCGACATCGAGTTCCGCGTGCCGGATGTTCCCCGCGCCCGCGATGTATTTTTGCGCCTGCGCTTGACGACCAAAGACGGCTCCTTAATCAGCGAGAACTACGAGAAGTTCTCGTTCTTCCCCGCGTCCGCGCGGCAGATCGATCTGCGCCCCGCCGTCTTCCTCCATGATCCGCTCGGCTTGTTCCCGAACGCGCCGCAAACGTTGCGCGAGGCGGGCGTCCGGCTTGCCGAGCGTTTGGAGGACGGCGTTATCTGTCTCGCCAGCCGATTGGACGACAAGATCGAGCGCTGGACCGAACGCGGCGGGGCTGTGCTTTTGCTCGCGCTCGACCGCGCCTCGCTTCCCCGGACGGCGTCCGGCCTTGCCAGCGTTTCGCGCGACAAAAACGGCTGGTGGGGCGACTGGTGTTCGAGCCTGACCTGGTTCGCGCCGAACGGGCCGTGGTCCGGCCTGCCGCAAACCGGGCAGTTCGATTTCACGTTCCGCGATGTCACCCCGCAACGCGTTCTAACCGGGTTCGATGCCGAAACCGAAGCGGACGATATTTTGTCCGGCTTGTTTATCGGGTGGATCCATTATCCGGCAACCGTTATCGGCGGCTTCCGGTACGGCGACGGCAAAGTCCTTGCGACCACGCTGGAGTTGTTCCGCAAAGCCAAAACCGACCCGGTGAGCGTGGTCCTGCTCGGCAATCTGCTTCGCCATGTCGCCTCGCCCAAGTTCGCGCCTCGAAAAAACGCCATTATGACGCGCCTCGACTACGCCGAAACCCTGATCGCGACCGGCGAGGAAAAACAAGGGCAGACATGGCGCTACACCACGGTCAAGCCCTCCGACGATTGGACCGATGCGGCCTTCGACGACGCGGCCTGGAAAACCGGCAAGGGCGGGTTCGGACGCGGCATGGCGCAGGCGAAGGCGCGCACCAAATGGGCGAGCGCGGATATCTGGCTTCGCGCAACCGTGACCCTCCCGGAAGCGCACGGCGGGGCCAAAGCCGCGAACCTGCGCTATTTCCACGATGACGATATGGAGATCTGGCTGAACAACGAGCCGCTCCTCACCCGGCCCGACTACGGAACCGATTACGAGGATGTCATTCTTTCCCCGGATCAGGTCGCGCTTTTGAAACCGGGCGTGAATGTGATGTGCGTTCACTGCCAGAACGTGCGCGGCCCGCAGTTTGTGGATGTCGGCTTGACGTACGAGCCGCGTATCGCCGCGCCGCAACTCGCCGATCTCCTTGCGCCCGCCCCTGAGCCGGTCGCAACGGATAAAACCGGCGAGTCGTCGGGCGAGGCGGCGCCTAATCCCGCCACAACCTCGCAGGAGGTCGCGGCTCACGAGGAGCAAACGCCGCAAGCCAAAGCGCAGTAGCCGAAACGCTTGGGGGCGCAAGGGTACTCTTTGCGCTTGCCGGGTATTTCCCTACCGCACTTGTAATGCATCACGAATTGCGTGAAACGTCGCCGCCCGCGCCCACGTTAAGATTTATTTCCGAAGCGCGGCGTTGTTTGTCACGGGGCGTTGTTTGTCGAGGGGCTAAAGCCCGCTCGCTAAGCGGCGCGGGGCGCGCCACAATCCCGCTGAAGCGGGAAG
>CAXUMS010000225.1:0-6106 GCA_964252165.1 uncultured Armatimonadaceae bacterium | reverse complement strand
CTAATGCCCGGTCCAGCGTGTGGCTGGTCCTCCCTGGAAGAGGGAGCCGCGCGGCATGAGCGATTTAGTCAAACGACCAAGTAGACGGCATCGCCAAGACAACAACACCCAAACGGTTAGAGGCGGTTTTGGAGCCAATGCGTCACTGCCTGGGCCGCTTCTTTGGCGCGCGTACTCATCAGCGGCCCGACATGACTGAGGCTTCGGTATAACTGCACGTCCGCGTTCGCCCAGGTTGCGATAGCGAGGCCGTTTAGGTAGGGGACATCCGTATCTTTGCCGCTTAACACCGTCAGGACCGGGCAATGCGGCTTTTGCGTTGTGATGCCGGCGGAGAGCGCGTTCATCACGGAACCGGACTCATCGCGCCATTTCTTCCATGCCCAGCGGATTGTTTTCTCGTCGCTGTCCGGCATCGCCGCGCGCGTGTCCTCGAGGGGACCATTCGCCCAGCGCACCACATCCGGGTATTTGGTTCGAGGGCGGGGCGGGGCGACAGGGGCGGGCGGCACGCTGTTTACCAGGATTAGGGCGGCGGGCTTCACCTGCTCGGCGGCTTTTAGGGCCAGAACGCCGCCCATGCTCGCCCCCGCCAGAACGACCCGCCCGCGCCGGGGCGTCGCCTCCGTAACCTGCTTGAGGTAATCGGCGAACGTCGTTCGCGCAAGGCCGCCCGGCGCGGGCATCAGGTCTTTTGCGATAACCTCATAGCCCGCCGCAATGAAGACCGGTCGCCACAGGTCGTACTCCCAGCCACCGCCGCCCGCGCCGTGAATGAGAACCGCCGTTGTACGCTCCAATGGTTTGTCCTTTTGGCTTCTTCGCCGTTAATACGCGACCGTGAACCGGGCGCGCGGGTGTCGCGGTTTCTCGACCTCATCGAGAAGGGCGATCGCGTAGTCATCGTACGAGATACGGCTCCGGCCTTCGGCGTCGGTGACGAGTTCGTCGCCGCCCAACCGGAACGACCCCCTGCGCTCGCCCGGCCCGATCTCGGCGGGCGGGCTAAGGTATGTCCAGTTCGTAGCGCCGGTATCCGCCCGGAACAGATCTAAGATCGCGGCTCCCGCCTCGGCTTCGGGGCGGTAGTCTTCGGGGAAGGCGGGCGAGTCCATCAAGCGCGCCCCGCCCGGAACCGTGAGCGAGCCTGCGCCGCCGACCCATAGCACGCGGGGAACGCCCGCGTTCTGCGCGCCCGCGAGCAGGGTGCGGGCCGCGTCCACGGCGAGATGGGCGTCGCCGTCCCGCCTGCCGGAAAGCGAGCCGATCACGGCGTCGTGGCCCGCGACCTGCGACGCGACGCTGTCCAAACGGGTCACATCGCCGCTGACCACGGTCAAGCCGGGGGCGGCGGGAAGCCGGGACGTGTCGCCGCGCACAATCGCGGTGACCTGGTGGCCGCGCCGCAGGGCCTCGGCGAGAAGCGAATGACCGATATTGCCGGTAGCGCCGTAAAGAGCGATTTTCATATGTTTTTCTTTCCCGCGCCCGCCGCATCCATCCGCGCCGGTAAAGGCGACGCATAACGAGCAAGCGCGTTTTGTTTTGGAGGTTATTCGTAAGGTGTTACACCCGCAACGCGTCGGGGTTCCCGGACAGGTTGCTGGTTGTTAATTGTAGAGGCCCCCTAACCCGCAATAAGGAGGGGACAAGAAAGACAAAGCGGCGGCGGCCTTATCTTACGGGTCAATAGGAAGTCTGTGGCGAATAGCATTGTTCTTGTCCCCCCCTTATTGCGGGTTAGGGGGCTTTCCTATCCGCGGACGGATTACGCCGGGGCCGGGGCCTCGACGCCGGTTCCGCCCACGGGATCCGTCGGGGACGCGGCGGCGGGCGGCGGGATGATCATGTCGCGGGCCTTGATTAGGGTCACCAGGAGCGCGATGGCAAGCACGCAGGCGGACAGTTCAAACGGGGCGGACGGGCGGATATTGTAAAACAGCGCGCCTGCCGTCAGCGGGCCGACCGTGCGGGCGAGCGCGTCGAAACTTTGGGAAACCGACAGCGTCAGGCCCTGCCCGAACGTGGTTTTGCGCGAGGTTAGCGACGACAGCGCGGGCGCGGTGAGCGATCGTCCAATCGCGAGCAGAAGCATCGGGCCGACAATGAACGCCCACAACTCGCGGGGAAGCGCGAACAGGGCGAAGCCGACCGCCATCAGGAACATGCCCGTGCGGACCAGTTTCGCCTCGCCGAACCGGGGCGTCAAACGTCCGATCAGGCCGCCCTGAATGATAATGCCGACAAACCCGGAAAGGCCTAAAATCGTCCCGGACCAGCGCGGCTGCGAGAGCTGCGTCACACCGAAGGTGGGAACCGACAGGAGGTAAAAACTGAACGTTTGCTCCAGGGCGGAAAAACCGAACGTCACCAGGAACGTCAGCAGGAACAGAAAACCGGCGGGCGATAAAATCACGTCTCGCAAAAGGCGCGGCGTGATACCGCCGCTGTAGGCGGACCCGGTTCCGGTTGCGGTTTCGCCGTGCCGGGCCGCATCGCGCGCTTCTTTCGTGAGCGATTCGGGTAGGTAGCGGTACGTGAACAGGAAGTTGACGAGCGCGATACCCGCCGCGACGAATGCGGGCAGGGCGATAATTTGGGCGCCCAACAGGCCGCCAAAAGCCGGACCGAACGTGAAGCCCAGCCCGAAGCACGCGCCGAGTAGCCCAATGCCCTGCGCGCGTTTTTCCGGCGTGGTCACATCGGCGACATACGCGAACGCGACCCCGATAGACGCGGACGAAAGCACGCCCGCTAAAAGGCGCGCAACGAACAGCATCCATAAACGATCGCCCGCGAACCCGAACAAAAGGTACGACGCGGCGATTCCGATGAGCGAGATCAGAATAACCGGGCGGCGTCCGGCGCGGTCCGAGTACCGGCCCCAGAACGGCGCGCACAAAAACTGCGTGAACGAGTACGAGGCGCCTAAAAGGGTTCCGATAAGCGCGGCGTGGCTGTGGTCCGCGCCCACGGTCATCTCGATGTAGCGCGGCATATTGGGCAGGACCAGCCCGAAGCCGAGCAAATCAATAAACACGGTAACGGCGAGCAGGAGCAAGGGCCGAAACGCCTTCAGGTCCTCGGGCGAGCGTTTCGGCCTGCCCCCCCCGCCGCCGCGTCGTCCGCGCCTGCCGCTTGCCGCCACGGTTTCCGCTTGCGCCGTTGTGTCCGTTTCTCGCCCTGCCACGTGTTTGTTTCGCCGCCTTTTCTTCCGCCGGTTTGACCCGTCCGCGAAAGGGCGCGAGCCGTTTTCATGGTACCGGACGGCGGCGCGGTTCGCCCTCGAAACAATAATTTGGCGCGAGCGTACCCAATCGTAAATCGCGTTCTTTTCAGGTCATAGTTTTCTCAAGCGGACCACGTTCCGCGCGCCTTTATGTTGTTTCCATAGCGAGGAGCGGGAAACGCGAATACGTGCGCCCCCTCGATGACGCCCCAAACCGCTGTATGGTGGAAAAGCGTCCGAACCATCCTAACACTGTGAACGCTTGTTGCGGAGCCGCCCCACCTTACTCAAAGGAAATAACGAACTGTGACAAGAATTGTCGCGGTTCGTTTTTCTTAGCGGGTTAAAAAAGCCTTGTGCAAACGGGAACGTCACAAGAGGGGCGTATGCGCCGTTTAACCTGATAACGGGCTTGCGGAAACAACGACGGCTCCGCACGTTCTATCGGAAAACTCGGATAACAAGGAAATCGAAGTGAAACGGAACTCAAATCGCGGCGTGAACCGCGTTATTGCATCGAGCGGTGTGTTACTTGCGGCCCTCGCGGCTCTTGCTACGGTTCCGCAAAGCGCGGAAGCGCAGTACGGGCAGGGCCGTTACAATCGGCAGGAGAGGGGCAACCGGCAAAATCGGCAGAATGATCAGAACACGTACGGGCGTATCACGTTCGATTGGGACCTGAACGGGTTCACTGTTCGCGACCGGGCCGGTTTGGAAGCGCAGATTCGGCGCGACCTGAACGCCGATGCGGGATCCCGTTCGGTCGGGCGGCGCGGCGGGAGCGAGGGAACCCTGGAGGTGAATGTCAAGTTCTCGCGCGAAAACTCCAACCGGGTCAAGGCCGAGGTTCGTTTGGGCTTGAACCGAGACGGGCGCGGCCCGGCGGGCGTGACGGCGACCGAAAGCGCGAGCGTGCAGTCCCGCGACAAGAATGTGGACGGTCAGGTGGTTCTGCAAGCGTTCCGCAAGGCGCGGCGCGAGTTCACCGCAAAGGTGAACCAGGACAACCGCAACCGCTAAAACCGGATGAAACGCTGAGGAGATACGCGAAAAGGAAGCGAGCCAGTGGCTCGCTTCCTTTTTGTCTTTGCGGTACGCGACAAAAAGGGCGCAGGGCAAGCGGGCCGGGGCGGCGAATTAAACGCCTACGGAGGTGCGATAAACGATGAAAAGCGAGGAATCGGGGCGGCTGGAAGCGTTGGAAGAACGGCTAATGCGGTTGGAGCGCGACAACCGGCGGTTGCGGCGCGGACTGGCGGCGGGCGTTTGCGCGCCCGTGATCTTGCTCGCAACGCTTGTGTCGGCGGGGTGGAAGGGCGGCGGCTTTGGGGCCGGGGCGGCGGACGAGCCGCGCGACCTGCAAGCGCGCACGCTGAAAATTGTGAACGCGAACGGGCGAGCGGTGACAATGGTGAACGAGAACGGCGTTTCGCTGTTCGACGGCGCGGGCAAGGTGCGGGCGATCTTCTCCGTGGTGGACGGCGTGCCGACGCTGGGCCTGCTCGACGGGGCGGGCGCGGTGCGCGCCGCGCTGGGCGTGACCGGCGAGGGGGAGTCGTCGCTGACGCTGAACGACAAACTGCGCCGCCCCGCTTTGTCGCTCGCGGCGACCGAAACAACCGTGGGAATTGTGATAACAAGCCCGTCGAAACCGGACTAAGAGGCCCCCTAACCCCCAATAAGGGGGGGACAAGAAAGAAATAGCGGCGACGCCTTTGCTTGCGAACCAACTGTTTAGCCTTTGGCGATAGGCTTCTTGTCCCCCCCTTATTGGGGATTAGGGGGCCTCTTAGTCCGGTTTCCCCTACTCATCCTTCATCCTTCATCCTTCATCCTTTCCTTTTACGGCACGGTTCCTGCGGCGGGGGGCGGTGATGAATCTGGGACGATTGGAAACGCTTTTTTGGCTGGCGGGCGGGGCGGAGGGCGGGTGGTGGCTTTTGGGGCGTTACCCGCTCACGGACGGGGACGGGGCGCTGGTTGTAGGGCGGGCTATTGTTGCGCTTGCTTATATCCTGGCCGTTTTGTTCATGGTGTGCCGTTCCTGGTTGCGTGAATAGTGGGGAAAGCGGAAGCGCGGTTTCGGCGGTAGCGCGACGCGGTTTACGTTTCAGGGTTCTTTCCTTTAAAGTTTATCAAGTCTATTGGTTCGCGTTAGGCGTAGATTCCGCAAAAAATCAGGGAGTTTTGTTTAAATTGCACCTATTGTTAATGCAGTTTTAACGGAATAGGGGTAGTATAGGGGCGTGTGATCTCCTTTACTATCCACAATTGTGGAAGCGCCGAGCCGATTTCTGGCTCGGCGTCTTTTTTTTGCCTGTCGGTGAATAGTAAAACAATTGTTTGATGCGCGGGGCGATGGTGTCGTACAGTAATGACGTTCCCCCGGCGAAACAAGACCGGCGCAAAGGAGAAGCGCGACCCCCTTCCCGTTTTGTTGACGCCCTTGCTTCTTTCGGCGTGGTTTTCGTTTCGCCGGGGGAACGAGAAGAAGAGGAGATCACACGACCCATGAACCTGACGGCCTTGTTTTCGTGGCTGGAGCGGGTAGCGGGCCTTTATTTGCAAAGGGCTACCGCGCCCCTGTTGGATGGCGAGCAGATCGTGCGGCTGATCGAGGTAGTTCCCGCGATACTGATGGCCGCCGCTGCGCTCGCCGCCGCGCTTCGCGCATCGCGGGCCGCCGAGCAGGCGCGCGATGAGGCCGGGCGCGCCCATGAGCGCGCCGCCGAAGCGGTTCGCGAGCAGGTGAATTTCGCGCTTCGGGCGGGGCGGCGAGAGTAGGCGGGGGAGAGTGTTGGGTGTTGGGTGTTGGGTGTTGAGTGTTGAGTGTTGAGTGTTGAGTGTTGAGTGTTGAGTGTTGAGTGTTGAGTGTTG
>CAXUMS010000224.1:0-6149 GCA_964252165.1 uncultured Armatimonadaceae bacterium | reverse complement strand
GGCTGGCGCCGTCCGGCGTGAGGACCGCCGCCCCGCGCAGGGGCAAAACCTTACGCCACCCGCAAACCCAACGAACCACTAAACTCAATCCGTTGAGAGCATGGCTTCTACGAAGGTTTCGGGGTCGAAGCCTAAAAGGTCGTCCACGCCCTCGCCGACGCCGACCAGTTTGATGGGGATGCCCAGTTGCTCGCGGATCGTGATCACGATCCCGCCGCGCGCGGTTCCGTCGAGTTTGGCAAGCGCGATACCGGTCACGCCGATGGCGTCCACGAACTCTTTGGCTTGCCGGATCGCGTTTTGGCCCGTGGTCGCATCAAGGGCGAGGAGAACCTCATCGGGTTTGCGTCCCAGTTCGCGCTCGCAAACCCGGCCTATTTTGCGTAGTTCTTCCATCAGGTTTGACTTGTTATGGAGGCGGCCTGCGGTGTCCACGAGAATTAAGTCCGCGTTGCGGGCTTTGGCGGCTTGCACCGCATCAAAGACCACGGCGGCGGGGTCGGATCGTTCCTGATGGCGCACAAACTCGCACCCCGCCCGTTCGGCCCAGATCGCGAGTTGATCGGCGGCGGCGGCGCGGAACGTGTCACCGGCGGCAAGAATGACCTTTTGGCCTTCCTGCGATTTTTGAAAGGCGAGTTTGCCCAGTGTCGTGGTTTTGCCCACGCCGTTCACGCCCACCATCAGGTACAGAGTGGGAGCCGTGTCGGCGACTTTGAGGCGGGTATCGCCGGGTTCGCCCAACGACGCCGCAAGCGATGCATTGAGGCGATCCTTAACCGCCTGCGCGCTTGCGACCCGGTTATCGCGCACGAACGCCCTCAGATCGGTCAAAACGCGGTCGGTCGTGTGAACCGACACATCGGCGGCGAGCAGGGCTTCCTCGAAATCATCGAACAGTTCGGCGTCAATACGCCCCCGGCCTGTAATAAAGGCGTCTAACTTTTGAAAGGCGTTTTTGAATAATTTGCCGCGTAGCATACCTTACGTTATACCGCTCCGCCGTAAGCCCGCGCCGCCCCGCTTAGCGCGGCAGGCGTCGCGCTCTCCCCATCGAACGTGCGGAAGACAAGGCCGGACGCGAGTTTGGGATAAAAGAACGTGGATTTCTGCGGCATGGTCTGGTTCGCATCGGAGACCGCGAGCATTGCGGCGACCGGCGTCCGGCACATCAGCAGAGCGGCGTCGAACGCGCCGTCGTGGACCAACTTCAGCGCCTCGGCCATGTCGCGGGTGTACGCGAGCCGGTTCGTGGTCGCGGTTTCCCCGGCTGCGATACCAAAAGCGGCGTCTAAAACGAGATGTTGGAGCAACACCACATCAAGGCCGCGCAGGGCCGGGGGAACCGTGTCCGGCAGGGCGTCCAGAAGCGCGCCGAAATCGCGCGGGGTCATCTGGTACACGGTCCCGGACGCAAGCCCCAAGCCAAAGACAGGCTGGTTTTCGACCGCGAGCCGAAGTCGCCCCTCGAAGTCATCGTTGGCGACTTCGCGTATATCGAAAAGCGGCTCCAAATGGCGGAACAGACTATGAAGGAGCGCGGGCGGCGTATCCTTAACCAGTCGGTGGGTCGGTAGCAGTTCCAGGCCCGGATCAACGGTGGACACCAGCGTCGCCAGCAGAAACGCCTCGGGGCGGTCGGTTCCGATTGCGCCGCATTCCCGGGCGTGGGCGACCGACGTTTCATACCGATGATGCCCGTCGGCGATATAAACAGGGTTCGCCGCCACGATTTCGGCGAGCCGGGCGGAAACCGATGCGTCGCCGACGCGCCACAGGGTATGACGCTCGTGGTCATCGCCGTCGAATTCGCAAAGCGGCGTCTCGGTTTTCGTAACGCCTTCAAGCGCGCGTTGCAATTCGCCGTTGTCGTCGCGCGCAAGGCACAAAATGCTTTCCACATTGGCGCGTGTCGCCCGAAGCAGTTTCACGCGGTCGGCTTTGGGGGCGTCGAGCGTGCGCTCGTGCGGCAGAACATCGCCGTCGCCGTACTCGCTCGCTCGCAGAAGGCACACCAGGCCCAGCCGCGTTTTCCGAACCGCGCGGGTTCCCGGCTCATCGAAGACCGTGCGGGTGACATAAAAGCCCGGCTCCGTGTCGCGCGCCAAAACGCCGTTCGCCTGCCATTCGGCGAGAAGCGCGGCGGCGTTGTCGTATTTGGCGTCGCCGTCGCCGTCCGGCAGAATCAAGCGCGCGGCGGCGACCGGGGAGCGCTCCGCAAGCGCGCGTCGCGCGTCCGCCGACAGCACATCGTAGGGCGGGCAGGTGACGCGGGACAGGTCGTGGGTTGGGTCGTATCGCAAGGCCGCGAACGGCCTGATCTCCGGCATGGGCGCCTCAGGGGATGGGAAAAGTTCTGAGTATTGGTTGCTGGCGGGGAGCGGCTTGTTTTGGGAGCGTTCGCCGCGCAAACCAACGGCTTCCAGTATATCATTGCGCCCCGGACGAGCGAGAAGGCGGCGTTATGCCATCTCAAACCTGAATCTGTTTTAAGAGCCGGTTGCTCGTTCCGCTACAAAACGCCCATGGATTATCGTATAATTTAGTTGGGTCGTGTCCGTGCGGTAAGGCTAGATTTTTGTTTGAGAAGACGTAAGGCGAGGAGAGGATCTATAAACGAAATGATTGAAACCCCAAAAGGCGTTAAGGTCAAAACGGCGCCAATGCGCACGCACAACGGCGCTACACGCGTCAAACGTTATGCGCCTGCGTTAATAGGAGCCTTCACAAAAGCGCGTGGTCGCTTCCGCGATACCCATGACGCGGGAAACGCGGCGCCGACGGAAGCGGAAAGTCGTCTTTTACTCGAAAGGCTGAATAAAGCGGAAGACGTTCTAAATGAGATGATCGTTGGAATGGAGAACGTCACCGGCTTGCTCCGCGATTCGGTTTTGGAGGTGCGAACTGCACACGAAACAGTTTCTTGGTCAAATGAACGCGCCGATGAGAGAATGAAAGACAGTTTGTCTTGAGCGTTTTAAGCGAAACGCTCGCTAAGGCCAACGATTTATTCAACGGCTACAATGTTCTGAAAGAGCGCATCGCTCAAACCCAACAGGAAGCCAAAGAACTACGGAACGAAAATACCTCCCTTAGCGGAGAGGTGTCGCGGCTTAGCGAGCGAGTAGCAGTTTTGGAAGAAGCGCGCAAAACCACCGCCGCCGAAGTCAAAGCCGCAATGACAGAAGCGCTGTCGGCTTGGGAGCGGGAGCGGTTCCGAGAGCAGTTTAGCGGACGCGAAGCGCGACCGACTTCCCGCTCCGCCAAGTGAGAGCGAATAACCTACTTTCGCGTTGGGTTGTATTGTCGCCAGCCGTCACCCGTTGAAGTGTTCGGTTTGCTATCACCGTCTACCCAAAAGAAATCGCCCGTAAGAAGTCCTCGGCGGAATGGAATGTGCAGCAGAGTTGGTCAATAAGCAAACAACTTTATTCGCAACTTGTTTTTAATAAAGGAACCAAAACAGGATGCACTCGTTCAAACGAGCCTCTTTGGCGCTACGCATTGCGTACGTGATGGCGCTTCCGCTCCTGTTCGCGAGCGTGGCGGGCTGGCATCACATCAAGCGCAAGTACGACGTAGAATGCCGCTCGCTAACAGTTCGGGAGTTTCGAGACTGGGGATTTTCTTACAAGCGTTATGCGGAACCCATGTGTGGTACATCACTCGCCAACTCCCCAAAAGTAACCTGTTGTAAAATCGGTTTTGTGGAGATAAATTCTTTTGAAATGCATCCCACTCCTCCGTAAGGGCTAATGGAAAGCGAAGAAAAGCGCCGTTCAAGACGTTTTTTAAAGCGCGTGTTCCCGTGGAGAGGCAGACCCGTTTTGTTGCACGTCGCTTATCCACGCGCGGCGGGTCGGGGCGTCCCGGACCAAGCCGCGCAGAACGCCGAGCGCGTGACGGGCGCGCCCGCTTGCGGCGTCGCGGTCCGAGGCGGGGCGGGCGGGGTCGAGGGATTGCGCGAGGCAAATGTGGAGCCACAAAAGCCACTTGCCCCCGATGCTTCCGTCCGCGACAATGAGGCTGTCGCGTTGGAGCGGCGCGACGGTGCGGTAGCCGCGCAGAAACGCCTCGAACGCGGCGCGGTCGGGCGGTCCCGCCGACACGCCCGCCCAGTTCAGGGCGCACCCCATCGCCTCCTGCGCCGGATGCGTCAGACCGGCCTGCTCCCAATCGAGCGCGAGCGGTTCGCCTGTCGCGGCTTGCCACAGCACGTTTTTCTGGTCCAGATCGCGATGCCCGACCACCTGCCCATTGGTAAGCGCGACGCTCGCCATTTGCGCGGCCTGGTTTGCGGCTAAAACGTCGTCTAAACCGTCCGCAAACTCCTCCGCCCAACGGCGTCCCGACACGCGCCCGGCAAAGGCCAAGTCGCGCCACTGTCCCGGCGTAAAATGGTCGCGGGGCGGGGTCGGCAAACCGTCGCCGGGCAAATCGAGGCGGTGAAGCCGGGCGAGAAGCGCGCCGATTTGCGCCGCCTGATGGGGTGCGGCGGGGCCGGGCGACAGTGTTACGCCGTCCGCCCACGGATAAACGACAACTGCTACAACGCCGTCGCCATCCCCGACATCGTTGACGCGCTCGCCCTCGGCCCCTTCAAGCGCGGCGACAGCGGGAAAGCCGTGCGCCTGAGCCAGCGCCGCGATTTGTTCGGTCCGCTCGATCCGGGTGCGGCCCTCGTCGGTTCGCGCCGCCGCGTCCGACAATTCTTTGACCGCCCAAACTCCGCGCCGGGTTTCCAGTCGCCACATCCGGTGCTGGTTTCCGCCGCGCACCGGCGTCGCCTCGCGCAGGGGCGCGCTCAAATCGTACACGGCGCAAAGCCGCTCCTGCGTGGTCATATCCATTGCGCTTGTAACGCGGCGCACGGGGCGGAAGTTCCGCTTTTGACGGCGGGGCGCGCTTTGTGTCCAAAAACAACGGCAGTGGGTATACCGGGAAAGGCGTCTGTGGTCGGTTTACCGATCGGTTTGATTTCGAGGGGGTAAAGCCCTCTGGCTACTGGGCGCGCTGATTATTTGCCGCAAATAATCTTGCGCCGTGATCCCGCTGAAGCGGGAAGCGGATACGGCCCCCTAACCCCCAATAAGGGGGGGACAAGAAATACCCTGCGGCGACGCCCTTGCTTGCGAACGCAACTGTTTAGCCTTTGGTGACTGGCATTGTTCTTGTCCCCCCCTTATTGGGGGTTAGGGGGCCTCTTAAACTTATTGAACCAATCGGTAAACCGAATTTCACGTTAATCCTAATCATTCGCCCACCTGAGAAAGCCCGTTCCCGATGATCCCTTTGCGCGACGAAAACCCGACCAACATCACACCGTACGTCACCTGGACGCTGGTCGCCCTGAACGTTTTGATTTTTTTTATTGAGCAGTTCGCGGGCGGCATGATCGAAACGCGCGAGGGCTTGCGCGGAAGCCTTGCCGGTTGGACGTGCGTTCCGTACGAGATCACGCGCAATGTGGACCTTGCGATCAATGGTCCGACCCTTCGTCCGTTCTGGCTGACGCTGTTTACGTCCATGTTCCTGCACGGCGGCTGGACGCACCTGGGCGGCAATATGCTGTTTCTTATTATCTTCGGAAACAACATTGAGGAGGCGTTGGGACGCGCCCGCTATGTCGCGTTTTATCTTTTGTGCGGTCTTCTCGCCGCGTTCGCGCAGGTCGCTATCGGCCCTAGCTCGCCTATTCCCACACTCGGCGCCTCCGGCGCGATTGCGGGCGTTCTGGGCGGCTACCTGCTCCTGTACCCGCACGCCCGCGTCAACTCGCTGATCTTCCTCGGCTTTTTCGCGACTGTCGCGCGCGTTCCGGCGTACCTGCTACTCGGTTTTTGGATCGTGTCGCAGTTTTTCTCGCAAATCACCGGCTCGCTGATGACCCGCCCCGGCGGCGAGTCCGGCGGGGTAGCCTACATGGCGCATATCGGCGGCTTCCTCGCGGGCTTGCTTCTGATTCGTCTTTTCGGCGCAAAAGCCAACCCGCTCCCCGGCGACTACACTAACCGCTCGCCCTACAACCGAACGGGCCGGTATTAGCGTTTTGTTGGTCGTTTGCGTCTACGTTGTCGTTTGACTAAATCGCTCGTGCCGCGCGGCACTCCCTCAGGCCGGGAGAGGCCCCAACCTCACGTTGGATCGTT
>CAXUMS010000223.1:0-6349 GCA_964252165.1 uncultured Armatimonadaceae bacterium | reverse complement strand
AGCGATTTAGACCTCCGCCAAGTAGACGCAAACGTTAAACAGAACCTAACGCTTGTTCCAGGTCGGCGATGATGTCGTGGGGGTCTTCGACGCCGACGGACAGGCGGATAAAGTCGGGAGTTACGCCGGTCGCGCGCTGGGCGTCCTCGGCGAGTTGGGAGTGCGTGGTCGAGGCGGGGTGGATGATGAGCGATTTGGCGTCGCCGATGTTTGCGAGAAGGGAAAACAGTTTGACGTTATTGATCAGGGTTCGGCCCGCTTCCAGGCCGCCTTTGATACCGAAGCCGACCAGCGCGCCATACATCGTGCGGCCTTCCACATCTTTTCGGAGCAGAGTGGTCGCGCGGGCGTGGGACGGATGATCGGGCAGGCCGGGATAGTTCACCCACGCCACTTTGGGGTGGTGTTCGAGGAACTGCGCGACTTTCAGGGCGTTTGCACAGTGGCGCTCCATGCGAAGCGGCAGGGTTTCCACGCCTTGCAGGAACAGAAACGCATTGAACGGCGACATCGCGGGACCGAGATCGCGCAGGCCCTGCAGGCGCGCCTTCAGGATAAACGCGAGCGAGCGAAGCGGGTCCGGCAGATTGTTCAGAACCAAACCGTTGTACGATGGGTCCGGGGTGGTAAACTCGGGGAATTTACCGGACGCGGCCCAATCGAACTTACCGCTGTCCACGATCAGGCCGCCGATAGAGGTTCCATGCCCGCCGATGAACTTGGTCGCCGAGTGGACAACCACATCCGCGCCGTGCGCGATAGGGTTGATCAGCGCGGGTGATGGGGTTGTGTTGTCCACCATCAGCGGCAAGCCCCGCGCGTGTGCGACATCGGCGACCGCTTTGATGTCAAGAAGATTCAGGCGCGGATTGCCCATTGTTTCCGCGTAAACGACCCGCGTTTTGTCCGTGACCGCCTGGGCGAAGTTTTCAGGTTTGTCCGGGTCCACAAATGTGGTCGTGATGCCCAAACGCGGAAGCGTGTGCGAGAAGAGATTGTATGTGCCGCCGTAAAGCGCGGCGGAAGCGACAACGTGATCGCCCGCCCCCAGAATGTTCAAAAGGGCTAAGGTTTCGGCGGCTTGTCCGGACGCGGTTGCGAGAGCGCCCGCGCCGCCTTCCAATGCCGCAATGCGCTTTTCCAGCACATCCGTGGTCGGGTTCATCAAGCGCGTGTAGATATTGCCAAACTCGGCAAGCCCGAACAAATCGCGGGCGTGGTCGGCGTCACGGAAAACAAACGAGGTGGTTTGGTAGATCGGAACCGCACGGGCGGTCGTGGTCGGGTCCGGGACCTGCCCGGCGTGAAGGGCGAGCGTATCAAAAGACAAAGCGGATTCATCGAGCGGCATTGTGTTTGTTATCTTTCCGACTTTGCGGCGACCCGCAAAGTAAGGTATTAACGCGATTATAAAGCGTTGCGCGCCGCAAAGTCAATACTTGACTTTCCCGTTCATAATAGTCAGGCATGCCAACGTGTCGCTGAAGGAGAGTATTTTATGGCGTCGCCGCCGGTTCGGTTTTGGGGGACGGTTTTAGCGGTCAAGCCGCGCGTAGTCTTGACCAAGTTCGCGGGCGACACGGCGGTTAAGTGTCAGGGCCATTTAGTCCTTCTGGACGGCACGCGCGCCGAGACCGCCGACGCCCGCCCGGTCCCCGCCGCGTTCTCGGTCGCGGTTGGCCCGGCGACACAGGAAAAGCGGGCTATCGCGCGCGGCGATCTGCTCAGGGGCGACGCCCACTTGGTTCCCGGAGCGGCGCATGCGATGGACACGCCCGCCGACCTGTACCGTGTCGCGACGCTTCGCCTGCTCGCGCGCGCGGGCGAGAACCACGGGGCGTCCGCCCTGCCGCCGCTTGACCCGCCGCGCGCGGACGCCCCGTTGTCCGCCGAAGCCGCCGAGGCCGCCCCGCGCCGCGCGCTCGCGCCCGCGAACCTCGACGTTGCGAGCGGCGGGCCGTGCGCGCTGTGTTCGTACGGGAGTGTTGTTGCGGTCGTGCGCCTGTCCGACCCACGCGACTACCGAAACGGCAAATGGTCGCAGGTTCCCGCATGCCTCGGGCCGGAAGATTGCCCGTATTTTGTTCCGTTGCCAAGATGAAAATATCCCACCATAGCCGCGCAACCAAAACGCCTGCGCCGTGTCTCAACCAGTAGAAGATACTAAGAGTTATAAAGAAGCGCGCTGTCTGCGGACGGCGAGAAGGCGAAAAACAATGGGATTTGTTGTTTTAGGCGTGGCGTTGTTTGTGACGGCGGCGGTATTATCGCAAACGTATAAGAGCGGCGATGGGCGCGCGAAGATCGGTTTATATGCCAACCTCGCCCGTGTCGCCGGGGTATTCCTCGTTATCGGGGGTGTTATCGGGTCGGGCGTGACGATTGTCCCCGCCGGGTACCGGGGCGTTCTGCTTCGCTTCGGCGCGGTGCAGGGCGTGCTGAACGAGGGCATCCACGTCATCGTTCCGCAGGCGAACACGGTCGAGCTGCTCGAAGTGCGAACCCAAAAAGAGGAAGCGCAGTCGGCGGCGGCATCCAAAGATTTGCAGATAGTGACCACCAATGTCGCGATTAACTTCCACCTGTCCGAGGATGGCGTGGGCGATCTGTACAAGCGCGTGGGCCGCGATTACAAAACGCGCATTATTGACCCGATCACGCAGGAATCGCTCAAAGCGGTCACGGCGCGGTACACCGCCGAGGAACTGATTAGGATGCGCGAGAAGGTCAAAACCGAGGTGCAGAACGACATCACAAACCGCTTGCGCCCGTACTACATTATCGTGGAGACATCGGGCGTTTCGATCACGAACTTTGCGTTTTCGGATGAGTTCAACAAAGCCATCGAGCAAAAACAAATCGCGCAACAAACGGCGGAAAAGCAAAAATACGTTTTGCAGCAAGCCAAACTGCAAGCCGATACCGCAATCACCGAGGCGAAAGGCAAGGCGGAAGCGGCGCGTATCAACGGGAACGCGCTTCAGGCGCAGGGCGGCTCGCGCGTTCTGGCCCGCGAATGGATTGATAAATGGGACGGTAAATTGCCCGTGGTGGGCGGCGGTCAAAACAACGGCGGAATGATCGTGGACCTCCGCGACCTCATGCAAACCGGCGGGTCGCAAAGCGCCAATCGTTAGTTTCGGTGTGTCGTTTGGTTGGGGCGGTTGCGTTTTGTGGGTGCGCTCAAGCCGCGCGGCTCCCCCTCACGCCAGGGGAGGCGCCAACCTTACGTTGGATCGGTCATTTTCATTGGGCGACAGTTTTCCTTGTTTATCCGCCTTGCGGATAAACAAGGAAAACTGTCGCCCAAGCAATACCCGGTCCAGCGCGTGGCTGGTCCCCCCTGGAAGAGGGAGCCGCGCGGCTTGAGCGCACCCACAAAACGTATCGCACCTACCTAACGACACACAAACTCGCGTTACAATACCGACATGCCATTTGCCGTCGTTGATATTGATTTAACAACGCCTGCGTTGTTGTTTCCCGCCGTGTCGCTGTTGTTGCTCGCGTACACCAACCGGTTTTTGGCTCTTGCCGCGCTGATACGCTCACTTCATGCATCGCACAAGCAGGAACCGGACGCGGGCATTCCGCCTCAGATTGAAAGTCTTCGGAATCGCGTGTTTTTGATCCGCAACATGCAAATTCTCGGGGTTGGCGCGATCTTTCTTTGCGTACTTTCCATGTTCTTGTTGTTCGAGGGATTTGCAATTGCGGCGCGTTGGACGTTTGGCGCGAGTTTGGTTAGTTTAATGACGTCGCTCGCGCTATCGCTCCGCGAAATTCAAATCTCCGTGGTCGCGCTCAACCTAAATTTGCAGAAGATCGAGGACGAGCAAAAGCGTGAGAAGTAACCGGGGCCGTAACAATTAGGCGGTTGCGGCGCGTTTTAGCACCTCGATAAAGCGCGAAAGGGCGTTGGAGCGGACGCGGGTACGGCGGAGAACCACGCCGGTGGGGCGCGTGAGATCGAGGTTTGCGACCGGAACCACCAGTAAGGTTTGGTCACGCGCTTCACGGCGCACGGTCGGCTCCGGGACAATCGCCACGCCCGCGCCGATCTCCACCACGCGCTTGATGGTTTCGATGTTGTCGAACTCTTGAACCACGCGGACGGTGACATCGTGTTCGCGGAGCAGATCGTCTATCAGGGTACGGGTGGGGATGTCGTGGTCGAAGGCGATAAAACGCTCGTTTTTTAAATCTTTGAGCGTGACCGGCGTTTCGCGTCCGGCCTGCGCGAGCGGATGACGGGGCGGCGCAATTAACACCATCGCCTCGGAGGCCAGCGGAACAACCTCGATCTGCCCGATCTCGCGCGGGCAGGCGACAATCCCGCAGTCAATCACGCCGCCGCTCACGGCCTCGTAAATACGGTTGGTCCGCAAATATTCCAAGTGCAGATTTACCTGCGGGTATTCCGCGAGAAATTCGGACAGGGCGGGCGTTAATGTGTGAAGGCCGATACTGTAAACGGTCGCGACACGAAGCGCGCCGCTCACGTCGCTTGACAACTCCGCCATATCTCGCTTCAGGGCGTCCGCCCGGTCCAGAAGGTCGCGTGCGCCGCCAAGTAGCCGCTCGCCCGCCTCGGTGAAATGCGCTCCGGGTCGCCCCTTTCCCCGCTCCACCAGCGTGTACCCGAACTCGACTTCGAGCGCACGGATACGTTGCGACACTGCCGACTGCGACAGAAAACTGCGCTCGGCGGTTTTCGAGAACGATTTGGTTTCAGCCAAATCGACAAAAAGGCGTAAAGTATCGAGATCCACGTTCCTGTTATACCAGCAACCGCCGCGAACGCGGACTTAACACAACCCATTCTCGTTGCAAACAGTATCATCGCCGCTCTTCCGCCCATGGGAGCCACTTCTCTGCATCATCTTGGCGTAGACGACAATCTACTCGCGCCGCCCGTCCGCAACTCGCCGCATACGACAACCTGTAAGAGGATGCCGCGCGCCTTGAGCGATTTACACATCTATAACGTGGACGGTTCCGTCACGACAAAAAGATATAGAAGGCTAAACAGGGGATGCTTTGGGAACCATCACTTCTACGGCTTGGGGCGAGACTTCCACGGCGAAGCCGGTGCGGGGGGCGTCGGTTTCCTCGCCATCGAACTGCATCGGTTGCGGGAAGGCGAGCGATACCTCCACCTTACGCGCCTTCAGATACTCAATGCTGGGATCGTCCTTCATGCGGCGTGTGATAAGCGAAAAGGCCAGGCGGAACCAATGCCCCAGTGTTTCGGCCTTGAGTATCGCGACTTCCAGCAAACCGTCATCGGGAAGCGCGCCGGGGATCATATCCAGGCCGCCCTGGATTCGTCCCATATTCGCGACCATCACCGATTTCGCGCGGCGGCGAATGATGCGGTTGCTGTCGTCCAGGCGAATGCGCACCACCACGGACCGTCGGCCCAGATTGCGCAGGGCGGAGAAGAGGTACGCGAAAACGCCCAACTTATTTTTCGCCTCGCGGTCGGCGTCGGTGATGACTTTGGCATCCAAGCCGACACCCGCGAGAACCGCGAAGTACCTATCCTTCTCGTTTTCGATGCGCTTTTTGCCTACGCCGGACTGACTGACGATTTTCGCCATGTCCAATTTGCGCCGGTCGCCGAAGAGCGCGGCGTGGACGGCGTCCGGCACAGTTATGGGCAGACCGAGATTGACGGACAAAAGGTTACCGGTTCCTGCGGGAAAGATAGCGATTGGAACGCCCGAACCCACAAGCGCGCTCATCGCCTCGATCACGGTTCCGTCGCCGCCCGACACCGCGAGCAGATCGACGCCGTTTTGGAGCGCTTCCTCGGCAAGTGCGCGCGCGCCTTTTTCCTTTGTGGTCGCCATTTCCTGGCAACGGTACCCATGCTCGGCAAGCGCCTCCGATATCAGTCGTCGCCGCTCCTCCGGGTCGCCCTGCCCGCTCACCGGGTTAAAAATCACCGTGACGCACTTATCCGTTTCACGGGGGATATTGTCGCGCGTAGCGCTTGCGTTTTCTCCCTCGGCATTCCGTGATGTCGTTGGTTCGTCTTGATCCGGTTTCATAGTTGCTGTCGCCCAATGCATATCCCCGCTCAGGTAGCCTGCTTGAGTTTCTACCGCGTTCTTACCCAAAAGAAAGGCGCTTGCCATTTCCTCATTTAGCAAGTCTTGTTCGGTCGTCCGCGAAGGTAACGACAACGCGCCGCGCATCCGACATTAAACAGAATATCGCGTGTGACGCGCCGTTCATTCTTGCTCATGCTGTCGATTTTTTGCCTGACACTGTCGCTTGCGGGCGGCGTTTTTTCCATGTACTTTTGCGAGCCTTCCGCCCGCTCTCCGGCGCGGCGCGCGCT
>CAXUMS010000222.1:0-6426 GCA_964252165.1 uncultured Armatimonadaceae bacterium | reverse complement strand
TGAACGCCCGCATGAGGTTGACCGTGGACGCGCACAACAAGGCCGCGCAAAAACGCAAGGCCGCGCAAAAACGAATGGCGTCAACGCGAATAAAACGATAACCGCGGAAACGGTAGGTCAGCGCGAAGAATCGGTGGTGCGACGCTATATACAAAAACAACGGGAACCTAAGCCTTTCGACGCTTGTTAAGCGTGCTAAAACGCGACGAAACAGAAGAACCCTACCTGCCAGTTCTTTAACTCCCACTCAAGTTGCTACTTTGTGAAGCATCAGCAGACCTTCGGTAAAGTGAGGTTGCTTACACCAATCTCCGCCGAGGTCTGCCGATGCCCGAAAAGATTATAACGATCTATTGCTTCTTTGACGAGTTGCTAAAAGCCCTACATTACCAAGACGATCCGCAAGCGCGTTTGTCCACCGCCGAGGTGATGACCGTCGCGATTGTCGCCGCTGAGTTTTTTGTGGGCAACCAAAAGTTGGCTTTGCTCTTCCTGACCAGTCATGGCTACATAAAAGCGTTCTCGAAAAGCCGCTTCAACCGACGTTTACACGCTTTGCCGGAAACGCTTTGGCAGTTCAGCCTGTACGCTTTGGCGCAAGTTCATCAAGAAAACAAGGAAGAGGAATGTTTTATCGTGGATACGTTTCCGGTTCCCGTGTGCCGCAACATCCGCATCAGGCGGTGCAATATCTACCGGAACGAGGCGTTTCGTGGTTACTGCGCAAGCAAAAAAGAGTACTTTTACGGCTTGAAGGTATGCCTCATCGTCACGGAAGCGGGCAAGCCCGTCGAGATGTCGTTGGTTCCGGGTTCCACCGCCGATATAGTTGCGCTTCGGAACATGGACTTGAACCTGCCGCACGGTAGCACGCTTATCGGCGACGGCGGCTTTCTGGACAGGTCATTTGAAGCGCAACTACGGGAGGAGGCCGATTTGACGTTGATCGCACCGCGCCGCAAGAACATGAAAGAGCAACTGGACGGTTGCTTGGAATACGTGTATCGCTACGTGCGAAAGCGTGTCGAAACTACCTTCAGCGGGCTTACTGAGCGCATGGCCCGTTCTATTCACGCGGTCACACCGCGCGGCTTTGAACTTAAAGCCGCCCTCACCATACTCGCCTACAGCATCGTCGGGTAGCAACTTGAGTTAACTCCCCTTAGTGTCGCTCCGCGACGGTAGAGAGGCAGGGGGTGAGGGCCGAATCGTCTTACCGCGCGGCGCTTGCCGGGTACAATCAAAACTATGCGACTTGACGCACGGCGGTACCGGCTCGATGATATATTGCGGCGGCCCTACACGCCCGAAACCCCATTTGGGGCGAGCGGCGATTGTGTTTGGGCGACCTCGCCGCAGGGGTGGGGATTTCGCGGCGGGGTTCACTGGGTTCATCCGAACAGCGCGGACGGCTTGGCCCCGTTTGGTATCGCGATTACGGCGAACGGGGTTCCGGTCGAGGCCGCCGACGGGATTTATCGCCCGTCCCACGTTACCCTGCACGGGCGCGACAACGACAGCGAACTTCAAATCATCGAGGACAAGTTCATCACGCAGGACGATGTCGTGGTGTCCGTGTTCTCGCTCCGCAACCCGACCGATGGCGGTATTGATGTGGATTTCAGCGTCACTTGGGGCCTTGCGCCCGGCGTCCACGAGTTTTGCAAAAACCTTCCCGTTCATGTCGCGCGAACCGCGCCGCCCGGCGATGATCTGCGAATGACGCTTCCCGGCGGGGGGCGTCGAATGCTCGTTTTCGCGGTTGCGTTCGCGGGCGATAAGAACGAGGCGCGGCGGCGGGCGAGCGCCTGGGCGTCCGATCCGTCCGGGGCGGTCCGCCATCAGGCGAGCGAGTACCAACGCTGGTTCGACGAGAACACGCCGCTCTTTGATTGCTCTGACCCGTGGCTGACCAAATTGTGGTACCACCGCTGGCACGTGGTCAAGAAAAACCACAGCAATCCGCAGGTCGGTCTGACGCTTGAAGACACGTTCAGTCAGGGCCGCTGGAACGAAAAAGGGGTTTCGGCGACCATCACGCACGGCGCGGGCCATGTTCTTCGCGAAACGCGCTGGCTCCGCGATCCCCGGTGGGCGCAAAACTACTTTCGCGGGTTCGCCCGTAATCAGCGCGCGGACGGTCTTTTCCGCTCATGGTTCGTGGACGGGGTCGTACGCCCGGATGGGGACGAGGGCAAGTATGCGGACTGGATCACGGCTGGCGTATGGGACGTTCACCTGGTTCACCCCGACGAGGATTTTTTAGCCGAAGCCTTGCCCGCGCTGGAGAAAAACGTCTCCTACTGGCAAACCCATTCGAGAGACAACGACGGTTTGCTTGCGGCGGATGTTACGGACTGTCCTCTGGGCGAGCGTCGCGATGCGAGTGATGTGGAAAATCACGTCAAGCGTCTCGACCTTACCAGTTACCAGTACGCGAACGCCCGCGCGCTCGCCCGCGTCCACGCTTTGCTTGGCAACCGAAACGCCGCCGCCGATGCGGACGCCCTCGCAGACACGATCAAAGCCGCGCTCGCTCAAAAATCATGGGACGATGAAACCGGCTTTTTCTACGACGTTCCGCCCGAAAGTGACGACGAAACCGCCTCCCTCGCCGACCTTTTGCACGAAACCGATGAGAAAATAAAAACCGCGAAAACTATCGCCGCGTTTTATCCGTTCTATACGGGCGCGGGCGACGCCGATCAAGCGCGTTTGGCATGGCCCCATCTCATCAATCCGGGCGAGTTTTGGACCGCGCACCCGCCCGCGTCTACGTCAGCGGATTCGCCTGCGTTCAGCGAGGAAGGCGAGATGCGAGGCCGCCCGCTCACGGGGTATTACGGGAACGGCCCGACATGGCCGCACGCAAGTTCGCTGGTGATTAGCGGTCTCGCGCGATCCCTGCGCGAACACGGCGACGCGGCTTTTCCTGCGGGCCGAGAAACGTTGATGGCGCTCATAAACTCGTTCGGACGCGCGCAGTTCGAGGAGAGCGATTTCGACCGCCCGCGCACCGGTGCGTTCTACCGGGGCGACACAGGCAAGTGGGTGACGGACGAGCGCGACTGCAACCACTCGACATGGGCGGATCTTATCCTCACCGCCGTGATCGGGCTGGTTCCGCGCGACGACGAAACCCTCGAACTTCACCCGCTCCTGCCGCCAATCGGTAAAGGCGGTTGGTCGCACTTTTGCGTACAAAACGTTCCGTACCGGGGCCGCCTCCTCACTATTGTCTGGGACGACCTCGATGCGCCCGGCGACGCGTACGACGACGGCGAAAAGGGCCTGACCCTCTACGTCAACGGCAGACGCCACCACCGCCAACCTGACTTAATCCCGCTCACCGTAGAGTTACCGGAAGCGTAGGGGAAGGGAGAAGATTTTCACCGCAAAGGCGCAAAGGACTCAAAGTTCAGAGGAGGAAAGCAAAAAGTTAAATTACTTTTGACTTCTCCTAATCTTGTCTGAACTTTGAGTCCTTTGCGCCTTTGCGGTGAAAATCTTCTCTCTTAAGCGGTTTTCCCGGCGGGTAGGGCGAAGCGGGCGGCGACGCGGGCCATGCATTCGGCGGCGACCAGAACGCTCCACAGGCCCGCTCGGAGCATTCGGCGGGTGTGCGCGGCGACATAACCGCTGTTCTGGAGCGATGTGAGCGCTTCGATGCAGGCGGACTCGACAGCGGAGTACGTGCGCGCGGCTTCGAGGGCGGCGCGCGGCTCGCCTTTTTTTTCTAACGCGTCCGCGATTTGGCGAGCGGCCCCGGAAGCGGCCTCGGCGACCGGAGCGGCGGCTATAAAGGCGAACGCGCCCTCATTGTCGTCGCCTAAAAGCCGCGCGATTTGCGTGAACGATTGAATCGCGCTCAGCGCGCAACGCAGATCGCTCGCGGATTTTAGAATACGCTCGACCTGCTGCTGATGCTTCGCGCTCAACTGCGTGTCGTTGAGCAGGCCGCACGCCTGCTGGTTCAGCACATCGGCGGCGTGGATGCCTTCCTCCAACATGTCGCCGAAGTCGGCATCGGGATCGGAGAACGATGCGGAGCAGATGCAAAGGGCTTGCGCGGTGGTCGCGGCGATCTCGCGCAGGTAAATACGAAGATCCCGCGCGTTGTACTGCGGATGCGCGTTGTCGTTTTGCATTTCCGGTAAAAGCGCGGAGTTCGCACTCACGCGTCCCGGCTTCGCAAACCGTGATTTTACCGGCTGAAACTGCGTCCACGCTAAATCGGAGCGCCCGAACAACTGCGTATCGCCACTTGGCATCTAAGTAACTTGTCCTATCCTCAGGTCACCGACCTGTTCCTACCGGCTTTACACCCTGCCGCATAATCGCCAAGCGAGCCGCCAACCTCGCTTCATTTTTTAAGGAATGCACAATGCATGCCATGCCGTGCGACAAGGACGGGAGGAGGAGGCGTCGCTTCTGCGGAGCGGCGCGGACCAAACAAGCGAGCGGTTTGATGCCGGAAAAATAAGAACGCGGGTTTCAACCCACGTTCTTATCTATCCCACGCCACGTTCATAACATTCAAGAAGTACGTGCGGCGGGGCGAAGGAGGTATGCGGCGCACGCGGCGACAAGAACCGCCTGCGGCCACGCGGACCCGACTTTGGGGCCGTGCTTGTCGTCGCCCAAATGGGTAGGAAAGCGCATTTGCTCGCGCCCGATCAGGCCCGTTACAGCGGCGGCGTTCTCGAAGTCCGGCGCGATTCCGCCGACCGCGCCCGCGAACTCGGGCGAGCGAACGCCGAACCGGAGCGCGATTATCCCCAAAGTGACGGCGAGAAGCGGGGCCTCGGTTTTGGGATCGAAGTCCTTGTGCGGAAGCAGGTCGCCGATTAAATGGGTGGCGACGCCCGCCGCGAACGCGCCCGGACGCTTCCCGGCGAACTTCCCGACAGCGGCTCCGACCACGGCATGAACGGCGCAGATCACAGTTTGCTACTCGCCCTGTCCCGCCGCGCCGGGCGCAGCGGCGCAGAGTTTCTTGTAGATCGCGTGGATTTTCTTCACGTAGTTTTGCGTTTCGCGGTACGGCGGAACGCCGCCGTACTTCTTTACCGCGCCCATGCCCGCATTGTACGACGCGAGCGCGAGCGTAATCTGCTTCATTGTGTAATCTTCTTTGGCCGCGCCGTTGCTGTATTTGTTCAGACGCTCTTTCAGTAGAAAAATCGCGCCGCCGATATTTTGCACCGGGTCGTACGGGTTGGTCAGGCCCAACCGGCTCGCCTCGTCCGGCATGATCTGGGCCAGCCCCATCGCGCCCGCCCGCGATGTCGAGCGCGGATCGAAATCCGACTCGGCGATAATCAGGGCGATAATCAGGCGCGGGTCCAAATCGAGCCGCTCCGAATACGACAAAATCGAGGACGTGATGGCGTCGGCCTCCCGGTCGGTCAGCCGCTTGTTCCAGCCCACAATGAAGTTCCGGTACGCGGCGTACACGCCTATCGCGTCGGAGGACAACCCGCCCGCCGCCGTTCCCGCCGCTGAGGGAGCGGCGGCGCTTGCAACGCCGCCGCTTGACCGGAACCGAGGCGGGGCGGCGTAGCGCGACGGAAGCGCGGCGATTCGGCTCGAACCGCGCGCAGGCCGTGATGACGCCGAGGCGATCCGCGACGCCCGCGCATTACCCGCCGCCCGACCCGACGCTTCGGCGGCGGCAATATCGGACGCGGAGGCGACCGCGACCACCTGCAAATCAGGGATGCCGATTCGCACCTCGCCCGGCTCGCCGCCGGTCGCGACCACAAGAACGCGCAACCGCTCGCCCGCGTTCACCCACGACGGTAGCGAGGTCATCTGAAGCGTGAGCGTCCCGTTTTGCGTGGTGGATAGCATCAAAAGCGCGCTGTCATCGCCCGCCCGGACAATGCCGGACAGCCGCCCTTCGATCTCCAGCGTTTTCCCCTTGTACGCGTTGGGGTTGCGCCCCAGAACCGTCAGCGTCAGGCCCCCCTGTGGCGGGTACGCGCGCCGAAGCGCGAGGTACTGCTCGGACGGCGCGCTCTCGGCCTTTGCGACGGGCGTCAACGCGCAGAACGCGAGCGCAAGCGAGACCGCCGTTGTTGCGCCAAAACGAAAACTAAAAGGAGAAACGCGGAAGGGAAACGCCATAATGCGGGACCTCACGAGACCGAGATACGGATGCGACGCCAAAAGATAAAAGCGCGCAATTCGCGAAGAAAAGAAGAAACGGGGGAGCGTGAAAGGAAAACGGAGAGATCGGGATTCGAACCCGAGGTAAGTTTTAAGGCCTACAACGGTTTAGCAAACCGTCGCTTTCGTCCACTCAGCCATCTCTCCGTATTGGGTAAACGCCCCTTATTTTAACATCATTATTGGCGCAATGCAATGGTTCGCATTATTCTCCGTAGTTTTCCGTCAGGTCGCTTGCCGATGTTTTTATCGGCA
>CAXUMS010000221.1:0-6445 GCA_964252165.1 uncultured Armatimonadaceae bacterium | reverse complement strand
TTATCGGTTTTTCCGCATCAGCGCGGAAAAACCGATAAGCCTTTCGTTTCTTAAAATGCTCGATGCAACGTTAGGTTGCCGCTCCCCCGCGCAGGGGGTGCCGCGCGGCAGGAGCGCACCCACAAAACGCAACCCACCCACCTAACGAACCGCAACCAAAACTACCAGCCGCTTTGTGTGCGTAGTGTTACGTCTATCTGGTCGCCTACGGCGGGTTTGTAGCGGGCGGTGCGGAAGTGGAGTTCGGCGACGCGGACGCGGCCTATTTCGGGGGAAAAGCCCAGGGCGGACTCGGCGGCGCGGGCGTAGTCGGAGGCGTCGTCTAAGGCTTCAAAGAGAAATACGTAATCGTCGTTGCCTTCGCGGTGGACGACCAATTCTTCGCCGCGCGTGCCGGGAACCTTTAAGCAAAGCGCGCTGACCGGTATTAAAACATCGCCCTCCGGGGACGGTTGACGTTTGCCGCGCGGCGGGCGCGTGTCGAAAAACGAGAATGTGGGCGTGTTGGCGGGACGCGGAAGGTGGTGGTCGTCGTTAGGGAAGGTCATGGGGTACTCGCTCGAACGGTTTAAAATCAAACAAAACTAAAGAGGGGAATTGGCGATAGCGATAAAAACAAACGGCGGGATCACATACTGGCGCGATCCATGAACGGCGCGGCGTTCATACGCATCTGTGTCGCGGCAGGGAAGCTCGGAGAGGGCGTACCGCTTGTGGCGGACGGTTGCGCCGGGGAGAAATACGCATCGCGCCCCTGCGCTTCGGCCTGCTCGCGGGCCGTGGCGTCCGCGCTGATCGCGCTGTCCACAAACGACGCGGTTTGGCGCAGGCTTTCTTGTTCGGCGTAGCGACGTAGAAACCGGTCTTGCGCGGTGGGGAGCGGGCCGAGATTGGCGACCGGGCCGGGCGCGGCGGCAAGGGCAGGAACGCTGAAAACAGGCGGCGGGGCGGGTAGCGCGCTCGCCATTTGAACGGGGCTACCCGGCGATGCGTAGGCGGAAAAAACCGGGGCGGAGGAAGAAACGGGAGCGGCGGCGGCAACGGTGACCGGGCGTTTTCCACCAAGCGCGGTCACAAGAAGAAAAAGACCGAAGCAGGTCGCCGCGACGCACGGCAGGCCGACCATCAAAAGCGGCGAGGTCCACCACGGGTCGCAGTTCGCGCATCTGCCGTCCGCGCCCCGGCGTCGCCCGCACTCCTGGCACCAACCCGAGGTTTGGTAGCCGCTACTCTGGTACAGGCGCGGCGGCGAGGCGGGCGAAACGAGACGCGCGCCTGCGCCGTTATCGCTGGTCCCGATAAAAAAGCCTTCCACGGGATACTTGGCGAAGCCTGCGCCGTCGCAGCCCGCAACGCTCCCTTCGGCAACGTTCGGGGCGGGCGCGCCATAGCTGCCGGTCCCGTCCGCGTTCCCAATAGTCACGGCGTTTCTTCCATTCTGGGGAAATACGGAAATAGTGTAGGCCCGCTTAGGACCTTTGTCAATGCGTTTTTTGGCATACAAACCGGCGGCGGGCTATACTTTCGGCGTGGCAAACAATGGCGCGAACAACAGCGCAAACAAGGACGTGCGTAAAAACGATTTATCCGTTCCCGACGACGAGGAAAAACGCGCCGCTTTTGTGAGGGAATTGCTCGCGTGGTACGAACAGGAAAAACGCGCTTTGCCGTGGCGGGAAACCCGCGACCCGTATGCGATCTGGGTGTCGGAGATGATGCTGCAACAAACGCAGGTTGCAACTGTCATGCCGTACTGGTCGCGCTGGATGGAACGTTTTCCCACCACCCGCGCCCTCGCCGACGCCCCGCTCGATGATGTGCTGAAGTTGTGGCAGGGTTTGGGGTACTACGCCCGCGCCCGAAATATGCACCGCGCCGCGCAGATTATCCGCGATGAGAAGAACGGTGCGTTCCCCGACACGCTGGACGGCGTGCTTGCGCTACCCGGGGTCGGGCGGTACACGGCAGGCGCGATCTGCTCAATCGCGCTTGGCCTCGATGCGCCGATTGTGGACGCCAACGTGATCCGGGTTTTGTGCCGCGTATTCGGGGTTGCGGGCGACCCGAAATCGCAAGCTACGCAGGCGCGCCTTTGGACGCTGGCCGAAGAATTACTGCCGCCGGGGCGAGCGTCGGCGTTCAATCAAGGCATGATGGAACTTGGCGCGCTCGTATGCCAGGCCCGCCCACGGTGTTCCGCCTGCCCGGTTCGCGATGGTTGCGCCGCGTGGGCATCCGGCGATCCCGCCGCGTTCCCCCACTTTGCGCCGCGCCCTGTTTTCACATCGCAAACCGATGTGTCGGCGGTGATCGCCCACCGAAGCGGCGACGGGCGCATCGTTCTCGTCCGCCGCGCGCCGGGGGGCCTATGGGGCGGGTTGTGGGAAATGCCGCGCGTCACGCTCGCCGAGGACGAAACGATTGCGGAGGGCGCGGTCCGCGCCGCCCGCGAGATCGTCGGCCTTGACGTTGTCGCGGACGCGAACTCCCTTCCGCTCGCAAGCCTGCGCCACGGCGTCACCACGCGCAAGATCACTCTTCTCGCCATCGGTTGCGCGCCCCAATCCGGCGCGGACGAACCGGCCCCGGTCGGTTGCGCCGAAGCCGTTTGGATCACGCCCGACAACGCCCGCGAACGCCTCGCGGTCTCGTCGCCGCAGGCCCGCCTGCTCGAAAAATTGGGCGCGAAAACGCCGCAACCATCGCTATTCGGGGCGGTTTAGAGCGACGCACGATAGCGCGAACAGGAGTTATGAATGAGCCGCGGTATTGACGAAGAAGATTTTATCGAAGAAGACGCTTTTGATGCGAAGGTGCGCGAACTTCTTGCGCCGCTGGGGCGGGAACGACTGGAGCGATTAAGCCCCGTCCAAACGCCGGAAGAGGTGGTCGCGCGTATTGCGGACGCGTTCGCGGAGGACCGACCATTGGAGGTCGGTTACGATATTGGCTTTCATATGGCGGATTGGAACAGCGACGCCGCGTTTGTAGTCGCCTTACTTTTGTTTCCAGAGCGGTTTAGCCCGGCCGAAATAAACGAAGGAATACTGGGATTTCTCACCCACGCACCCAACCATATCGCGGCGGCGGCGAAATTGCTGGGCCATCCCGTAAAAGATATTTTCGGCGTCGGCGCGCTTGATAACGGTAACAGGGTAAAAGAGGAACCAGAGAAAGCGAAAGAAGAATGAACCACCGGTTACTACGATTTGCCCGGGTTTGCGAGGCATCCGTTTTTTGCCTGATTCTCGGCGGGATCACTCGACCTGTTCACGCACAACAATCCATGCAAAAGCAGGCTATGCCACCGCCGCCGTTGAAACTCGCCGGTCCCTTGAATACAAAAAACGTCGCAGGGCCATCCTGGGCTAAAAATCAACCGATCTACGAGGTTAATTTAGACGTTTACGGCTTCCCGAAAGGGACGGCGTTACGCGCGTTTGAAAAGCGCTTGCCCGTTTTGAAAGAAATGGGCGTCGGGATTATCTGGTTTATGCCGCTCCACCCGCGCGGTCAAAAAAAGGGATTTGGCAGTCCGTATTCGGTGCGTGACTACGCCGCTATCAACCCGGACTTAGGAACGAAAGCCGAGTTTCGCAAACTGGTCAACCGGGCGCACACGCTGGGGTTGCGGGTTTTGATGGACTGGGTTCCCAACCATACTGCGTGGGACAACCCGCTAATCGAAACGCATCCCGAGTTTTACGCCAAAAATGACAAAAACGAGATCATCCAGGCAAATACGTGGTCCGATGTCGCCCAACTCGACTACGGCAAGCCGGGCCATTGGAACCAACCGCTGTGGAACCAGATGCGCGATGACATGGCGTACTGGGTCCGCGAGTTCGGCGTTGACGGCTTCCGCGCCGATGTCGCGGGCCGGGGCGGCAGAGTGCCACGCGAGTTCTGGACCTGGCTTCGCCCGCAACTGGACATCATCAAGCCCGTTTTCATGCTTGCCGAAGCCGATGATGCGTACCTGCACCCGGCCTTCGACATGACGTACTCGTGGAACGTGCCGCCGGTTCTATGGGATATTTGCGCCGGACGCAAGCCCGCGTCGGCTCTTGATGACCAACTGTAAAAAGAAGCGCGCGAATTTCCCGCGGGCGCGATTCGGATGCGGTTTCTGGATAACCATGACTGGCATCCGCACGCCGACTGGGGCTGGGGGAACGGCCCCGTGGTTGATACCAGCAAGGGCGTCCCGCAGGTCGCGCCGCTCATGGTGTTATGCGCGACGCTTCCGGGCAAGCCGCTTCTTTATAACGGCCAGGAAATGGGCTTTCAAAAAACGAACCCGTCAAACGATGCGGAGGCGAGCCGCCGCTCTTCCGTGTGGCCTTTTTACAAGCGGTTGCTTCAACTGTACCAAAGCCAGCCCGCCGTTTTCGAGGGCGATTTTACCAAACTGCCATCCGACAACGACGACAAAGTTTACGCATTTGTCCGTCAGCGGGGACGTGATCGCGTTCTCGTGGTTGTCAATTTAAGCGATCAAATTCAAGCGGCGACGCTAACCAAGAACGCCGCTTTGCCCGGCGCGTGCCGGGATTGGTTCGGAAACCAAACGGTTAAGTTGAACGCCACGCCGTCGTGGAAACTCGCGCCGTGGGCGTACCGCGTTTACGTCAGCCACAACGCCAAAAGCGAATAAATGTTATGAAGGCGCGAAAATGAAGGCGCGAAAACGATCACCGCTTCGGCGGCGTTACGGGAATCATGCTTTCCACATATAGGCCGCCGCTTTTGCCGTTCCGGTACGTGACAATTACTCGTTCGCCAGTTGGTAGGCGCCACGGTAAATCGCACATCACCGCAACGCCTTGAACCACTCCCGATGTGCGGAAGGTGATAAACGTCGGCCTGTCGTCACCGCTTTTCTCATCGCCGCTTTGCCAAACCACAGGCTCCGATTTGGTAACGGTTGTTGTAATCGTTTCCAACGGCGCGCCATCCAAATCTTGCTTATGCCAGCGGAAGAACCAGGTAAAGGCGACTACGAGCAGAACAAGGAACAACAAAGGTCCCACGCTCGGCAGATTTTGCTTCCTCGCGTGCGCGCGCAACACACGCTCCAAACGTTCATTATGCTCGCTTTTCGTCACATTGCGTTCCCCTACAGAAACAGACCGACGAAACGCGTTTTGGTTGCGCGCGGCTGTGTGTTCCTAACGAACAAAAACGGCGCCGTCCTGCTGAACAAGACGACGCCGTGCCAAGCCCTGATCTCCCAAAGAAGGGGATACTTATTCACGCGAAATTGCTAAACCGCCGCCATCTCGTTTATCTCGTCCGGCGTGTAAGTTAAAAGAACGCCGACATACTGCGCGTCCGGCCCCAACTCCTCGCGTAGCACACGGCGGATCGTTTGCTGACGCGCCACCATATCGTCGTCCTCGTCACTCTTCCCTCCAACGAAGCCATCCCACACAAACGTTCCGGTCACGCGTCCGCTTGGCATCGTTTCTAAATCAACGGTTGCAGTGGAAAAGCGCCGCGCTAAGATTTCTCGAACTCTTTCTTCCATTTTGTCTCCCCCATACTAATAATCTCGTAGGCGATGTTCAACGCGGTACGACTTAAATTTTTCAACTTATCGCCCCGCGCCCGCAGGTCTTGCATAGCCCCCGCCTGCGGCTCTTTCATAAAATCAAGAAACTGACGCTCGGAAAAGTAGCGGTGATTACTTTGCCATCGCAGGTTTAAGCGGCTGAACTTAAACGAAAAATCCTCAACGCGGTTTTGCGGAAGCAGGTCGTAAAAGCCTGCCTGCCTCGCCAAATGGTTCAGGTCATGGCGCGCATCAAAGTCGTCGGTTCGCCGACGCAAACAAGCGCGCAGATAACATTCGACAGCAAGCCCCGCCATGTAATGGGCTAAAAAGTATTGTTCCCCCGCCCAAAGCGCATCCGCCCGAGCAAGATGTTCGCGCGCGGCATCCCGGTACGTTCTCGCCGTTGAGGAAGTCACACTGCTTGCCATATTTTCGCATTCCTCAGCCAAATTATACCGTTTGGAAAAGTGGAATCTTACCCGCGCAAACTTCTTCAGGCGTCGCCGCCGCACACGCGTTTGAAATCTCGCAACGGGCGCGAAGCGGGTAACATAATCGCCTATGCCAGCAATTCGCGCTGTGTTTTTTGATCTTGATGACACCCTTTGCGACGCAAAAACGGCGTTTGCCCACGGATGCGAGGCGGCGTTTGGCGCGATCCGCGCCCGCCATCCGCATCTTACCGAAGCGCAGGTGCGGGCCGGGTGGCGCGACGTGCATATCCCTTTGTTAGCGGATCTCGCGGCGGGGCGGCTGAGTATGTCGGAGGTGCGCTTGCTTCGCTTTCGCCGCCTTCTCGTTCTGCTCGGGGAGGCTGACGACGCTTTCGCGGACGAGACAGACTTGGCGCTCGGGCGCACGCAGTTGGGCCTTCTAACGTTGTTCGAC
>CAXUMS010000220.1:0-6510 GCA_964252165.1 uncultured Armatimonadaceae bacterium | reverse complement strand
TAACTCTTTCTTCAACCGCTCTGTTTCTTTAAGGATGCTTTCTATGTCTACCTCCAGCGTCGCAGGCGGCGTTCTCGAAACAAACGACAGCCGCACTGATATTTTGCGTACCTCCTTCACTAGCCACGCAAGCGGCGTCACGTTTGTCACCGAGGCATTTTCCGACAGTAGCACGACATTTCAAGCGTTCTCCAGCACGGGGACGCTTCTATAAACCATGACGAATACCACCGGCGGGTTCGCAAACATCGCTTTTTTATCTACCGGTTATCGCGCGCGTGGATGCGCTCCAAAGCCAGGACTACTCTTTGTTCCGCATTGATTAACCTACAGTTCACCCCTGCCGCCGCAACCGCGGTTCCCGAGCCATCCGAGTGGGCCGTGATCGGCATGACCGCAACCACTTTGGGCGGCTTGATGGTGCGCGCGGCGGCGTAAGGGCCTCACGAGCGACGCAACGGCCTGATAGCGGCTTCCCCGCATGTTTGGCCCTTACACAACGAAATGCGCCCGGGTGGTATTTGGATACCACTCGGGCGCATTTTTTTACCGCTAAATATACGGTATTTTAACCCTCGCGGTTGCCTGAAAGCGGCTTTTCTATCGTATAATGCACCCGGCGATCGTTGCAAACGTACAGACAAACGTGCAGAAGATAAGCCCCCGTCGCCAGAATGAGGAAATTATGTTATCCGTTCGTTACTTTACCCTTGTCGCCGGAGCCGCCGCTGTTGCGGTAGCATCGATCTCCGCCGCGCCCGCCCACGCGCAAAGCCTCACGCTCGACACGCCGAACGCCATCATCACCCGCCCCGCGTCCGGCACAACCACATTCACGTTCACCGGAACCATCGTCAACCCCGCGAACGCCAGGGCAAATTACGCCAGTCTCGTTTTTCCCTACAATTCGTCGCTAAATACCCTTCCAAGCATCTTCTCAAGCGACTTCAACGCCTGGTATGTCGGCGCGGGCAACGCCAACGGCGCCACCTATTCGGGGGGATTGTTCACCGTAGACGTCTCGGCCTCCACGCCGCTCGGATTGTACAACCGGACTTTCTTCAATGCTGGCGCGCAGCCATCCTTTGCTATTGGCTGGTCAAACGGAGCCTCTCAACAGGATTTCTACACCGCCAACGTGGTCTCGGCGCAGACCGGCGTCGTCCCGGAACCGTCCGAGTGGGCCGTGATCGGCATGACCGCGACCACGCTGGGCGGCCTGATGGTGCGCGCACGGCGGCGCAAGGGTTCTGCGAGCGACAGCGCGGCGACCGCGACGGCCTGATGTAACCCTTCTTGATCGCGTTTTCGCCGAGGACGCTTTTATCAACTATCAACGGGCGACGTTTATCCCAAGCGCGCCCGATTAAAATTAAAACCCATGCCTCGTACGAGGCATGGGTTTTTTGTTTGGCCCGGACGAAAATCGGCCCTCTCGCGCGGGGCCAACTAAATACCCGAGCGCCCGCTTAAAGCGCAAACCGGATGCGCCCGCACAGCGGGCGGCGGCGGTAACCGCGTTAAATGTCGCCGCTTGCTGGGGGGTGCGCCGTTATCGCCGCCGCACCCGCCGCTTCGCCTTGCTTCGCCTTTGGCGCGCCGAACCGGTATCACGCGCACGCGCTTTCCCCGCGCCTTGGGCCGATACTATCGTACCGCCGCCGAGCGCGCTTCATTTCCCCGAAAAATACCGGCTAACGAGGCGCGGCGAAAGCGCCGAAAAGAAAACGGGCCATCAGAAGTTGCGGTCGGTCGGCGACGCCCGCAGACGCAAGCGAGCGGGGCGATCCGCGACGAAATGGCCTTTACCGCCACTGCATTTATGGTTCTTGCGTTCCGTGTCAGGAAAAGTCGGATTATGAAAATTTCGCCCCAAAAGAATCGTTCGTCGCGTGTTCCTTCCGCCCGGTCAATTAACGCCCCTGACCCCGCCGCCGCCAAAACGCGGCGCGCTCCCGGTGGCAGGCGCCTGCGGCGCGCGTTCACGCTGGTCGAGGTGATGTTCGCGCTATTTATCTTTGTGATGATGGCGTTGATGTTTTCCGCGGTTATCCCCACAGCGGCGCGCTCTTCCAAGTTCGGCAACAGCTATATTCAGGCCGCGACCATCGCCCAGCATAAGGTCGACCAGTTACAAGCTGCGGGTTACACCCAGGTTTACGGAGCTGGGGCGGCTCTTCAAGGGCTTAACATAACGGAAAATGCGGGGACAACCACGGGGACCGCGCCCAATGCGACACTGACCGCCTCGTTCACCACCGAGGACAATCTGCTTTCTTATTTCCCTGCAGGCGCGACCGGAACCATCGTCATCACGCCCTGGGCGCCGTCGTGGAATGCGGCCCGTAGCGAGTACACGATTTTGCAGGCGGTTGTAACCGTTCGGTGGCGCGACGCGACCCGTCAGCAAAGCGAATACAAAATGTCCACTCTCCTTACCAAAACGCCGCAGTCGTAGGTAGGTCCGGCTTACAAGAGCGCGCGCGCGCAGGCTTGCTATTATCCGCGATATTGGGAAACCCATGAACCGACTCACAAAGAAAAACCGAAAAGCGGCGGTCCCGTTCGCCCTTGATGGAAGCGCCGGACGAGATTCGTTCGCCCCGCCTGTTCGCGCCCGGCGATTACGGCGGCGCAAAGGGCGGGGCGGATTTACCCTGCTGGAAACCGGACTTGCGGTGACGCTGGTGTCGCTTTTGTTCTTAGGCACGATGAATCTGTTCATCGCCACGACAAAAACCACCGCGAAAATTTCCGCGTCGAGTTCCGCGACTCTGTCCGCCTCGCAGGCGCTGGCGTTTGTGACCGATCAGATCAAGGAAGCGTATAATGTCGGCCTGCCCTACGAAACCAAAACCGCTTCGCAACCGGGCTGGCGGTCCGGCAACGACGCGTTGTACCAAACCACCTACAACAGTGTGGTTTATAAAACCGGAATCGAATTGTCCACCCCGGCGGCGATGGCATCGGTCACGGTCGCCGGCACCAGCGGAACAATTACGCTGGCTCCCGCCAATAACAACACGCTTTTCGACCGCGGCAACGAAAGCGCGACGGTTATCCGCATCTATCGGGGAAACGATCAAGGCACCCCGGACCCTGATGACGGTCGTATTCTGTGGATGAAAACCGGAACGGCGGCCCCGCGCGCGATCTGCGACAACCTTTCCACCGCGCCCAATGCGGTTCAGTTTTCACGTGATTCGGTCCGCATGGTTAAGATCAAAATCGTTTGCGGCGAGGACAGCCCCATCGGAGGCGAGCAAACCAGCGAATCCACCAACGGCAGCAAGGTGACAACGCTTGTCGGGCGCGCGGTTTTGATGCGAAACAGCTACGCCGGCAACATGAAAGTGAACGCCACCCCGCCGCCGCCGGATCCGCTACCGTCGCCCACGCCGTCGCCGACGCCCACGCCGTCGCCCACCCCCACGCCGCGCCCGTCGCCGACGCCATCGCCGTCGCCGACGCCCACCCCGACGCCGACCCCAAGACCGTCGCCGACGCCCACCCCGTCGCCGTCCCCGACGCCGGGCGCGACGCCGTCGCCGCGTCCGTCGCCCAGCCCGTCGCCGCGTCCGTCGCCCACGCCCACCCCGACGCCAAGACCGTCGCCCACGCCAAGACCGTCGCCGACCGGCCCGCCGCTCGGGTTGGGATAAGGGAACGATGCCTGCTGAAGTTTCTGGTTAAGAGGCCCCCTAACCCGCTCTCTCGCCAATACCTCTCACCCCCAACCCCCTCTCTCGCAAGCGAAAGAGGGGGAACCGGATAAGAAGATCATAACGGCAAGTAGGTTAAGCAAGCCGTTTAGTTCGGGTTCCCCCTCTTTCGCTTGCGAGAGAGGGGGTTGGGGGTGAGAGGTGGACGTGACAGTCGTTATTAAGTGACATTTTCAGCGAATAACCACACTCCGGGGCGCGCGGCTTTTCCCCAAGCCGTGCGCCCCGACCCATTTCAAGGCGACACCGGCAAAAAAGCCGGGGCGTCATCCTATAGAACCGATTAAACGCGCGCCGCGAAAAGCGCGCCCGACTTCGCCCCTAATGGCGGCGTCGCTCCCGCCTGGAGGAATAAAAAAATGACTATGCGGAAGTCTCGTCCCCTTCCCCCCCACGCCGCGCAACAACGGCTTCAGCGCGGTCGTCGCCGATTGCAAACACGCCCTGGCTCCGCCGCGCTTCGGGCGCGTCCCCAAAACGCGCCGGTTAGACTGGGCGGGCGGAACGGCATGGCGCTGGTCGCCGTGATGACCGTTTTGATGTTTATTCTCGCCGTGATGCTGGTGGGCGTGGGCGCGGGCGTCGCGCCCAATCCACGCGGCGACAGCGGCCTTGCGACCACGGCGGGCGGCGTCGTTATGTCCGGCAAAGCCCGAATACAAACAATCGGCGCGGTGAACGAAGCCGAAACCGGCATTCGCGCCGCATTGCAATGGCTCAATCAGCAAAGCTACCCGCCGTCCAGCACGCGCGCGTTCGCCCCGTCGAACTTTTGGGGCGGGACGCAAAACGATAACTGGACCACCGTCAATTTCGATAACGGCTCGTTCAAGGTTCGCATCTACCCGTGGAGCGACAACGCAATCGCAACGCAGAAAAAGTACCTGATCGAATCGGTCGGGATGTCGGGCGGGCGCGTTCAAACTGTGCGCGCGGCGGCGATCCAGCAAACGTTCGCGCGCTACGCCTTTTTCACCGACAACGCCTCGGACAACTGGTGGGTGGCGGGCGCGTCGCGCTTCAACGGGCCGGTGCATATCAACGCATCGAACGGCAAAAATATCAACATCTTGTGGAAGAACAGCGGCGTGGCGGCGAACAACCGCATTTTCACGTACAACATCGCGGGCGAAACCGCCTTTACCACATCCGCTCCGTCAATTAACTGGAACGTCAACAGCGTTCCCAACACGCAAACGCCCTCGTCGGCGGGTGACTGGAACAATGTCGCGACCGCAGGCTCGACGGCGGTCCGAACGGGCGTTCCCCCGGTCGAGATGCCGACGCAAAGCTCGCAGCAGGAGCGCGTCGCGCTCGGCCTCGATGAAGCCGACCCGATTCCCCCGTCCGGGGCGGTGGGCGTCACCGTCCCGTCGAGCGGCGGGGCGACGAAGGGCGGCGTGTACATCAGCGGCGACGTGGACGATATGCAACTCTCCACGTCGGGCGCCGGCAACGTCAACCAAATCGCGACGATTACCCAGCACGACGACGCGAGCGGCAAAGAGATTAAAACCACGGTCACGATGGATCCCGTTTTGGGAACCACGACCCTCAAGGTCGAAAAGCGCAACATCGGGGCCACGACCTGGGGCGGCCCGACGATCTCGAACTACGCCGGGGCGACCAATGGCGTGGTGTACTGCTCCGGCAATATCGGCGGTCAGGGAACCGATAAAACCGGCGGCTTATCCGGTACAGTCGCGGACAGCGTGGTGGTTGGGGGAACCGTGATCAAACCGTCCGCGCTTTCCATTGTAACGGCGGCGGATAAAAACCTGAACATCGACGGCAACATCACGTACAAAACCACGTCGGGCGGCGTCGCGTCCACCAGCACCGGCACGCTCGGTCTGGTCTCGAAGCATGTGCAGATTGTGGACAAAGACAGCGCGGGCGCAAGCCTTTCCAATGTTACCGTCCACGCCACCGTCATGGCGTACGACACGTTCGATGTTACCAACCCGGACACGCGCCCCGTGGGCGGCTTCACGCTCTTAGGCGGCTATATCGCCAAAGATAATGGTAAGTTCGGCCAGTTCGACAGCGCCAACGGCTCGATTGTGTCCGGCTTCACGAAAACGCTGAACTACGATCCGCGCGTCGCGTCCGCGCCCCCGCCCGCGTTCCCGTCTACGGGCAACCAGTACATGGTCGCCTCGTTCCAGCGCGTCCAGTCGGCGCTACAACAGTAGAAGATTGGGTGTTGGGTGTTGGGTGTTGGGTGTTGGGTGTTGGGTGTTGAGTGTTGGGTGTTCTGAGAATACCGTTTGCGTTGAGAAGGGGAGTGAAGGATGGATGTGGGAGCGAAGCATACGCCGATGGAGGAGTTGGCGGTTTTTCAGGAGTTTGTGCAGGTGGCGGATCGGATTTGGGACAGCGTGTTGGGTTGGGACCGTTTAGCGCAGGATACAGTGGGGAAGCAACTGATCCGCGCGGCGGATAGTGTTGGGGCGAACTTGGTAGAAGGCGACGGACGCTTTGCAAAAGGCGATGGTATTCATTTTTTGATAATCGCGCGCGGTTCGGCCCGTGAAACGTGCTACTGGATAGAGCGCGCTCAAAATCGTAACCTTCTAAGCCAAGAAGATGCATCAGAACAGATAAACGCACTCACGCACGCTACTCGCCTTCTAAACGGCATCATCACCTACCGCCGCGCCAAACTTGCCCCCGCCCAGTTGAAAGAGAACCCGGAAGCCTACCAAATCTACCAAGACTAAACCCAACACTAAGCGGTATTCTCAGAACACCCAACACCCAACACCCAACACCCAACACCCAACAC
>CAXUMS010000219.1:0-6542 GCA_964252165.1 uncultured Armatimonadaceae bacterium | reverse complement strand
TCCAGGTGAGGATATTGCCGTTGTTATCGGTTGCGAAGATAGCGAAGTCGCGCGCCGCGTCTGTAATCAGGCGAAAAAGTGTCCCCTCATCTGTGGGAGTAGAGGCGGCAGAGGGAATAGGAGCGGTTGTATTTCGTCTTCGGTTCATGTTGAGGTGGTGTTCGGCAGGCGCACAAGAGCAAGGGAATGCTCAAACCCACTTCAATTATGCCATTCTGTGATACTTAAAGACATTATATCCCTTTAGCATCTCGCACTGCTGTTTCCTATTAGTTGAAAATGCAACCCAGCCAAGCGCAGTAGTTTCAGGATCAAGGGCGGCTAAAACGCCATTTAGTGTGGCACGTGAGCAACATCTTACACAAACTCTCTGCCTATGGCGTTTTCTATCGCGGTGACGTGTGCGCACTCACCTGCATGTCTCACTTTGTAATCGGGATTCGCGCGCACGTGGTAACGCCGTTGCCCGGAGACGATTCCACCTCGAGCGTGCCGCCTACGAGGGTCGCCCGCGCTCGCGCATCCCCTCAAGCCCCAGCCGCCCTTCCGCGACGCTCTGGGGGTCGAAGCCCGGTCCATCATCCTCAATCGTCGCGAGCAAAAAACCGTCTATGCGCGGAACCGTGCGGTCGCGAGGGGAAATCACCCCTTAGTTTCCTAACGCCTCTCGGTTCAACCCTGGATCAGCGCCACGATGACGACCACACGATGACGACCATAAGTATGATAAATGTGAGGGAGCGCAGTTACGAGTTACGAGTTACGAGTTACGGGCCAGCGAACTACAAGCGGCCTACCGGCTATCCCTCATGTCGCCAATCTACACGATGCACTTTATTCGTCCTTTAGCCCGCCCCGTGGCTCTGCGGGTTACGGCTTTGCGGGTTACGGCTTTGTGCGCCACAGTTCTGTGGGCCACGGCTCCGCTCGCTTTGGGGGGAACCGCGAGCGCGCGGCTTGGCAAACAAGAAACCGCGCGCCCGCAAAATGCCCCACGCAATGAACGCAACGACTTGATTGCGGCGACGCAAGCGGGCAGCCCCATCAACTTGTCGCAAGTGCGCGGCTGGAAAGTCGTTTACTTCTGGTCGTCGTCCTGCCCCTGCGTCGCGTCCTGCCAAAGGGTGAGCATCACCCCGCTCGCGCGCAAGTACCGGAACAAGGTCCGCTTCTTCGCCATCGCCTCGAACGCCGCAAACCTCGCCTACGAGAAAGAAACGGGCCAGGGAGCGCAAAGCGGCGCAGAGCAGGGACATCAACAAGAGCGCATCACGCTTGCGCTTGCGGATGTTGCAGAGCAGGCGCCGCCCCCCGGTTGCCCGCTCCTCCTCGACCCACACCACCGGCTCGCCGATAGGCTTAAGGCGACTCACACGCCGCAGGCGTTCCTGCTGTCCCCGGACAACCGGGTCGTGTTTCGCGGCGACCCCGACAACAGCGTCGAGGTGCGCGCCAGAACTGGCAAGGAAGGCGTCACCCGCCGCTACCTCGCCGACGCCCTGCGGCAAGCGCTTGCGGGCAAGAAGATCACCCGCCCCGTCATCACCGCCGCTCTTGGTTGCGCCATAGACCGATCCGACGCCCCCACGCCCGGTAAGTAAATATGCCCGTAAAACGACCGGGAAAGCAAGCGGGGATACACTCGGAAAAAATAGTTTAAAAATATTTAAACTATTTTCGTTGTAGCAGGCAAACCTATGTTATAGTGAACTATTTCGATTAAGTCGGGCCGTAGAAAGCCCGATGACACTTATCGTTTTTGTTGGCATAGTCACGCGCGCGCGCACGCTCTTAACTAAACCTCACACACGCAAAGAGCAACCGCTACCGCCCGCAGAAAACACGCTTGCAGTGACACACCGTACACAGGCAGCATCACGCTCCTACGCCTTTTGATCTTGTTCCGCTTGTCTTGGCTTTAGCCTTTGCTCGTCTTGGTCGTCTCGGTCGTCTCGGTCGTCTCGCGTTTGGTTGCCCGGTCGCTCGGGTCGCTTCGATTAGGAGAATCCTTTGCACGTTTCGCCCCTTCGCTCCGTCATGACGCCTTTGTCTTCCTTGTCGTCTTCTTTCTCATCGCTATTATCGCTGTTTAGCGTGGCGACCACTCCTCGAAATCGCAACAAAAAGCACGCCTTCGCGTTCACGGCAACCGTGGCGCTACTGGTGACGCTTGCTATGGCGAACGGGAGCGGAAGCGTCAAGGCGGCGGCTCCTGAAGGCACTGGTAACGCTGTTAGCGCGGGTGGTGTGGGCGGTGGAAGCGTCAATCGGAATCAGGCGGCTTTGACCGACACGCTTTTGGACGAGGTGGGACACCTGAACCGCACCGTCACCCCCGTGGAATCCGCCGCATGGATAAGCGAGTTGCGCCACATGCCTATCGCGGTTCTATCCGCCCGCCGCGCCGCGTGGCTGCATTTGCGCGTGGGCGAGTGGGAACTCGCGAAGAACGAGGAGCCGATCAAGGCCGCCTGGCACTTCGACGTGGCCCGCAAGCGCGTTAGCCCTGCCGACCCCTTGTACGGGCAGGCCGTATACAACAAGGGCGTCGCAAGGTTCTGGAACTGTGACTACCAGGCATCCGTCGCCGCTTTTCGCTTCCTCATCAACCACAAGAAGAGCCAGGCGAGCGGCGGCTTCATCCCGTCCCGCGCCTCCTTGTGGCTCTCGCACGCTTCGGCCTGCGCGGGCTACCACGCCGAACACGGCGCGCTCGGCATTCCCGAGCCGCCGCGCCTCGACCCCAACTGCGCCGCCGCCGGGCTTGCCATGTGCTTCAAGCGGCTCGGCCTGCCCTCGGACAAGGGGAGCGTGCTTCCTCATATCCGCGTGACCGGACGGGGCAGCAACGCGGGCGATGTTCTAAAGGCGTGTCAAAGCATCACCGCGCTAAGCCAGGCCGACCCCACGGGGCAGGTCGGCAAAGCATTCGGTAAAGGGGTGACGGCGCGCATCCTTGTCGTGAACGAGGCGGCTTTGCGCGTTCTGCCGCTTCCCGCGCTCGCGTTCGTGGAGCATGACCACTATGTCGCGGTTCTCGCGGCGGACAAAGGGGGCGTGACCTACTCCTGCTCGGACTGCGGGGCGTGGCCGGGCGGGCTAGTGCGCTTGTCCTGGAAGCAGTGGCGGCGCATGGACGTGGGCGCGGTTATCCCCATCGTCAAGAAGGGGAGCGCCGAGGACGAGGCTTTGTCCCTCGTGCTGGGCGAGAAGCCAGGGGAAAAGCCGCTCATAGGACGTGCGGGAACCCGGGCGCAAAAGGCGGCGGCGGTAACCCAGGCTTTGGCGCGGCGCTTCGGCGTGCGGGTCGCGACGGTGTCTCCGATCGCGTTTACTTCGGTCCGTAACAACGCCTTTGTGCGACAAGTGACCTTGCTGGCGGGGCTGATGATAAGCCGCTCCGAAGGTGATGAGGAACCGGCTCCGTATGTACGTACAAAGTATAATGTTGATCACCATATAAAAGAACAGGATTTAAACTGCGGCGGCGACCTGTACAGCCTGCGTTGCACGTTCGCCACGATCTGCCCCACGCATGATAGCAGCGTCGGGGAGGGAGGGCCGTCCTGCCATGATCCGGTCAATCTGTCCACATTGGAAGAAGAGTACACGCCCGAGCCGGACATCACCGTCTACAACCCGAACGGCCCGTCCATTCGTTGGGGCCGCATCTACAACAGTATGCGCGGGCCGGACGATAAATTTTCGCCAACCGTGGGCTACGGGTTGCATTCCAGTGGGTTTGGGGCGGGATGGTCGCACACGTACGACGTGTACACCATGCCCAGCAACCCGGATTTGACCACCCAAAATGTGCTGGTCTTGCAAAACGGGGCGCGCATCCCGCTCACGGCAAGCGTCATGCCCTCGTACGCTAACCCCAGGGTCGCCTGTGGTATCCCGGCGGGCTTTCCCTTCACGGTGACATGGAACTACGCTGGCTCTAACGGAACGTATTACCTGCTAACGTGGAAGGACGGCTCGAAATGGAGCGTGACCGCAAGCGGTATTCAAAGCATCTGGGATGCCAATGAGCGCGTTTTGATCTTTGATCGCACCACGGGCAACCTGCAAATTCGGCAGGATAGCCCCAATGGGCTTGTGCTACTGACCGTGTTCGGCTGGATTCAAGGGTACAGCGGTGGCATTATCACCGAGGCGCGCGACTGCTACGGGCGCAGTGTGTACTACAAGCACGAAGCGCGTAATGTTGTAAACCCTGCGGATCCAACCAACCCGTTTGCCATATGCCAATTGCTGACCGAGGTGTCGCAGGTGCAGGCGACCACCGGGACGCCGAACCCTGCTAAATGGCGATACAAACTCGATTACACGGGCGTAGTGATGGGGGGCGGCGCGCTCTTCCCGACGCTCTACAAGTTCCAGACGCCCTCGCCGCGTGGCGTTACAAACGAGATCAGCACGGCGACGCTTGATTACGCGGGCGACGGCACGATGTACGTGACCAGTCATACCGACGCCAACGGGAACGTCACCGAGTTTTCGCGCGTGGACAACACGCACACCCTGGTGAAGCGGGCGGGCTTGTTCCAGTTCATGGTCGGCTTCGACAACCTGATGTCGAAAACCAGCCAGACCGACAACGCCTACGACCCCGCTCACCCCAACGACGCCAAATACATCTTTCTGGCCGCGTACGGGGCTGATGGCATCAATCCCACCTGGGTCAAAGACGGAACCGGTATCCAGACGGACTTCACCTACGATACGTTCGGCAATGTCGTGACGACGACCGAGCCGCGCCACGAAACCGGCGCTTTCGGCCCCGGCCTCACCACTACGTACACGTACGACTATGTCGGTTTTCCGCTGGGACGGGTCACGAGCGTAAGCGACGGAAACCCGAGCCGCGATGTCAACGTGGAATACGCTACCACGGGCAGCCCGCTCGCGGTGAGCAAGGTGACGTACCCGTCGCCGACGGGCAGCGGATTCGAGGAATCGCAGTTCACCTACGACAGCGTTTTGGGCAACCTGCTCACCGTGACCGCGCCCGGCGGCAACGGCGGTATCCAGACCACCTCGTTCAACTACGTAAGCGACCTTAACCTGAACGGCACGACTTACACCACGCCGGGCGCGGCGGGACGGCGCGGCCAGCCTTTGTCGGTGACGGTGAGCGGTAGCGGCGGCCTCGCCCAAACCTCGCACCTGCGCTACGACGCGCGGGGCAACGTGACCCAGTCGTGGGGGCCGAGGAAGAGCGGGGCGGAAGCGTTGTACGGCTACACACAGGCGTTCTACAACCTCGCGGACCAGGTCGTGGAGTCGGACCTGCCCGCCCGGAGCGCAACCGCGCCCGGCGTGTACGGCTACACGGAAACGGACTACCTGTACGTGGGCGGCCCGGTCAAAACGGTCCGGTTCTATAACGAGAGCAATTCGCTGATTCGGCAAGCCTCGCCCAAGTTCGGCAAGGATGGCGAGGCGCTGGGCGGACAAACGCCGACCACGAGCAACATCGCGACCCAGACGCTCGACGCCGTCTACCGTCCCATGAACCTCGTGGACGGCAAGGGGCAAACCACCAACTATATTTATTACACGAGCGGACCGTACAAGGGGCGGCTCCAGGAGGTTCGGCTTCCCGGCTATGTCACAGGCTCGAACCGGGACCGGACGCAGTTCACCGAGTACGACGACGCGGGGCGTTTGACCAAGCAGGTGGACGGCAACAACGTCGAAGCGACGATGACGTACAGCGCGGTTGACGGCGCGCTCCTGTCCGTCTCGTACGCGAGCCTTGCGACCACGCCGCCCACGCCGCTCCCCGCGGAGTCCGTGTCCTACGCCTACGATACGTACGGTCGGATGACGACCCGCACGGACAGCAGCGGCGTCTCGGCGATGACCTACAACGACGCGGACGGTGTGACCGCCGTCACCACGACGTACGCGGGCCTTCCCGCGCGGACGATGGGGTACGCCTACAACGCGGACGGGAGCCGTGCGGGCATGATCACGCCCGCGGGGAACTTCTCCTACGCCTATGATGGTTTGGGCCGCCCGACCGGGATGAGCAACCCGTACGGCCATGTTGCGGGCTGGACGTACTGGGACAACGGCGCGCTGAAGACGCAGAGTGTGACGAACCAGACGACCGGCGTGAACATCTACACGGCGAACTACGACGCCAACGGTCTGGGGCAGTTAAACAGCCTGGTGAACCGGACGGGGTCGGTTTCCGCCCCGGGCGCGGTGCGAAGCCAGTTCGACAACACGCTCTACGATGGGGCGGGGAACCTGACGCAGGTCGTGCGCCTGGTGTATCACGCCAACATCAGCCCGTACAGCGATACGATGGCGTACCAGTACAGCGCCAAAGACGAGATGACGCAGGAGCGGTACACCAACTTCCCCTACACGACCAACTACGCCTACGACGCTGCGGGCAACGCGTCCACGTATCAGAACCAGCCGCGCGCCCACAACGTCAACAACCAAGTCTTCTACGGCCCCTACTTCGTGTACGACGGGAACGGCAACCCCACGACGTACAACGGGGGCGGCATGACCTTCGA